>JACPAM010000083.1 GCA_016180805.1 Deltaproteobacteria bacterium
ACCTTTGCCACGCCAAATTCGCAACCGGCGGTAGTTGTCCTCCCGGAGCTTCACGAAGACATCTTGGAAGAGATCCTGGGCAACGTCGTTGGGGAGTCGGTAGTTGCGCTTCAGGATGGAATCAATCAGCCGCTTGTAGCGGTCAACGAAGATGTCGGCGGCAATCGGGTCACCACGGGTGATGCGTTTGATCAGTTCATGGTCGTCAGGTTCCGCCGAAGACATGTTTGTGGAGATTATCCGAAAACGGCCTGTTACGTCAACGTGAGGCTGGCTTGGTCGAGAAAGCTTTAGAACGTTATCTCAGCTTCTGGATCTTCTCGAGGCTCTTAAGCGGAAAAGGTGGTCTCGAGAATTCCGTTCCAGGATTCGACAGAAGCGTACAGTTTAATCCTGGTCTGAAAACGCCGGTGCCAGTTAGCCGAAACTGGCTGATCCCCTTTATAATTTAGCCGTTGACGGGGAGCCGCCAATTGACATGAATATAGACCATTTAGCCGGATTTGCTACGTGGGGTCCTTCGACCGGGTCATGCGGGGCAGAGGGTCAGGTCTTGCAATCATACTTTTCCTTCGGAGTCGGTCCTTGGGTCGGATCTTTATTTTTGCGGGCTGCGATCTCGGTCAGATTTGCTCGCCCCGGCTTCCTAGACAGCTAATTTCCCGTTCGTTTTAACTCCCTGCCAAAATCAGCGACATCAGAAGTGGATCGAGCCGTCCCCTCAACGCGGAGGAGGCTGTAGCAGCTCTGGAGAGGGGGGTGGTGCAGAGAAGGGACTGTGAAAGTCCGAAAAATCCTAAAGGAGATTGGGTCCTTAGGCCACAGGAAGGTCTCAAATTGGCCTTGCCAATGGCGTTTCGCCCCAGTATCCTAGTACTACTGTGTCATAAATTTACAACCCGCTCGTGCTGTGGTAGGATCAGACCATGGCACGAGAAGGGGTTCAAGCAGAGAGCCGGTTTAGGGATTATGTGGGTAGGCTCGCCGGGGCGGTGGGACATGCGGATCGACAGCAACCGCTTCGAGCGTACCTGACGGGCCTTTTGCTTTCGGGAGAGCGTAAAAGCGTAGAGCCAATGGCAGCCAAGATCGATCCGCTCCACGTTCGGGCACGCCATCAATCGATGCACCACTTTGTGGCCAACGCGCCGTGGGAGGAGCAGGAGGTGATGCGTGTTTCCCGGGACTACGCCCTTAGCCAGTTGGAGAGGCACGGACCTGTGGGCGCGTGGGTGGTCGATGACACAGGGATTCCGAAGAAAGGCACTCACTCCGTTGGGGTGGCTCGGCAATACTGTGCTCCATTGGGCAAGCAGGACAATTGTCAGGTAGCGGTGACGCTTTCGCTGGTCAATGCCACGATGAGTGTGCCGAGCGCTTATTGTCTGTACCTGCCCGAGATATGGGCGAGGGATCGAAAGCGCCGGAAGGCGGCAGGGATTCCACCCGAGGTTCGCTTTCGGACCAAGTGGGAAATTGCCTTGGAGCAGATCGATGCTCTGCTTAAGGAGGAGTTGCCGCGGGCGCCGGTGGTGGCCGATGCTGGTTACGGGGTAGTGACCGAGTTTCGTGAAGCGATCACCGCGCGCCAGCTCTCCTACGCCGTGGGAATATCCAGTGAGATTACGGTTTGGCCTCCCGGGGTCGAGCCTCTGCCAGCAAAGCGTTGGCATGGGATCGGACGGCCCCCGAGGCGACTGCGCCGAAGCCGCAACCACCGACCGCTGGCGGTGGAGGTCTTGGCACGAAAGCTTGCGCCGACTGCGTGGCGGACGGTTAGCTGGCGCGAGGGAACGCGGGGCATGATGAAGTCGCGTTTCGCCTTGCTTCGCGTTCGAGTGGCGCATCGTGATGAGCAGCGTTCTGCGCCCCGAGACCCCGAATGGCTTTTGATCGAATGGCCCGTCGGGGAAGCCAAACCCACCAAATATTGGCTCTCTACCGTCCCTCATACCGTCACCCTTGAAGAACTTGTCCGACTCGTTAAAATCCGCTGGCGCATTGAGCGCGACTTCGAGGAGCTCAAGGACGAACTGGGCCTGGACCATTATGAGGGGCGTTCCTGGCAAGGATTTCATCACCACGGGGCCTTATCCATCGCGGCCTACTGCTTCCTGGCCGCCGAGAGAGCTCGGCTTTCCCCCCCACAGCCTCTTGCCTTCCTGCGCCCCGCTCGCTTACCCAAGGGCTTCCGCCCACGCGGCGCCGCCCCTGCGTCCGGAGCGACACAATCCGGCTTCCATCACCACCATGCGCATCCGCCAGGCTCGCTCCCTTCTCGTCGACCTTCCCTGTTGTCCTTGGTGCGGCACTCGAAACCAACAATTTTTATGACACAGTAGTACTAGGCACCGTGAGGAGGAATGGGACTATGAAAGCTTACCGAGGGATTGTGAAAGGCAACACTGTAGTGCTCGAAGAAAAGCCTGATGTGGAGGACGGGAGCGAGGCCCTTGTCCTGGTTAAGGCGTCGGAGGACGAGGACAAAGAAATCGTTCAGCGTCAGAAGGCTATGCTAGAGAAAGGATTCCCAATGGGGAAACTTCTTTACAAGGAGCGCGGAGAACTGCATGGCCGTAGAAAATAGGCTCATCGATACGAATGTGCTTGTATACGCGTATGACGTGTCAGAGAAAGCGAGGCGGCGGGCAGCCCGTAGCCTGCTGGGCGAGGTTTGGGATCAGGGTGGTGGTGTCGTCACTCTTCAAAACCTGTCCGAGTTCTTTGTCGTTGTTACTGAAAAGGTGGAGCAACCTATAACTGTCTCCGAGGCCCGAACCGTTATATCCGACATTCTCCGTTCCTCTCGCTGGCTTGTGATCGACCGTCAGGCACGAACTATGATGAAGGCGATAGAGTTCGTTGAGATAACAGGAGTCCCGTATTGGGATGCTTTGATCGCAGCCTGTCTGCTGGAGCACGGTATCCACACGATCATCACGGAAAATGAGCGGGATTTCAGAAGAATTCCCGGCATTACGGTGGTTAATCCTTTCAAGGAAAGGGTAAAGCGGTAAGAGGTCATCCACGAGGCTTTGTCCCGATAATAAAGGAGATGCGTCCCCAACTCTTCGTAAACGGCCTTATCGCAGGCAACAGGCAGTAGGCGGCAGGCAACCCTGGCGGAGCGATTACTCTTTACCAGACACCGCCGGTTTAAGAACAGCCTGCAGGTCAGGCGGGATCCTCGTCACCTCTCCCTTTTCATCCACGCAGGCGTGTTTGGTCGATCCCTCGGCGATCAGTTCGTCGCCGTCTTGCCGGTAAAGCCTATAGTGGAAAGTCAAGCTTGCCCGGCCGAGGTCGCTTAGCTTGGTCTCGATGACGATCGCGTCATCGTAGCGGGCGGGTTTGAAGTAGCGACAGGAGACCTCGGTTACCGGAAAATGAAGCCCTTGCGCTTCGATCGACTTGTACGGGAAATTGGCCTGACGCAGCAGTTCCGTCCGTCCGATCTCGAACCACCTGAGATAATTGCCGTAATAAGCCACGCCCATCTGATCCGT
>JACPAM010000084.1 GCA_016180805.1 Deltaproteobacteria bacterium
TCGCCCACTCGGTCGCAGGCAAAGGCGTCGTCGGCTTGACCTCGTAGGCTGGCCATACGAAGATATCGCTGGAGAGATCTTATGGAAGAGAAAATTCCGCGACGGTGGGTCTATGTGTTGATCTTTTTGCTTTTCGTGGCGGGGGTCGTTGTCATCTGGAGAAGCATGAGGGATGTCGGCATTTCGTCCCCGGCTGCACGAGAACCGAGCGCAGCCCGCGAATCGCGCGCGGTTCAGAAGGAGAGAGAGAAAGAGGTCCGGGGGTTGGAGCGCGAAATCGCGGCGCTCAGAAGGGAACTCGAGGAGCGCTCGGGACAAGTTCAGAAGCTGAGAGTCGAGCTCGCGGAGGCGCGAGACGCGCTCGCTTCAGCCCAGCAAAAGCTCGAAGAGGCCCGGCACGAAAAGGAGCGGCTGGCTGCGGTGGCGCCGCAAACGAGCACCAAGGAAGTCTCCCGGCCAGGAACCAGAAGCCGCCGGCATCTGGCGTCGCCCGGCCGAGCCTGGGACCTACGAAACGGTGCGCGCGACTTCCGTGTTCGACCAGCCGTCCCTGTCGGCTCGCCAGGTGGCTACCATCAGGCAGGGGACCAGAGTGACGGTGGTCGGGTCCCGAGGGGAGTGGCTCGAAGTCCGCTCCAAGCATGGCAACCCTCCGGGGTTCATTCCCAGGGAGGACGCCATGCTTGTAGAAAAGCGCTGAGCTAGTGCGGAGTTCTCCGAAAGCTCCTCGGGGGCCGAGTTATCAGGCCGCGGACTAAGCTCCCTCGGGAAGCGCGCTCTCGGCTGCGGCCGATGGGCCTGTGCCATGAGTCGTGCTGTTTGTAATCGGACGTCCGCAGCCTCGCTCGCCCCGTGGACTTCCCTCGGTCGCGGGCAAAGACGTCCGCGGTCTTTCTTCTCCTGCCCCTCGAGCCTTTCCGGTTGAGGATCATGGGAAGGGTTACCCCTCGGTTTACGGTATGTCGTGAGTAATGCGGGCTAGCGCTTGTAGCGCCCCATCAACTGGGCTTCGGCCAGGATGTGGCCTTTCATCGCATCCAGGAGTTGCTGCTTCGTCGCGCGCGGCTTAAGGTTCATTTTGCTGTCCAGGGCGTAAAGCTTGAAAAAATAGCGATGGGCGGGACCGCCTGGCGGGCATGGGCCACCATAACCGACTTTTCTAAAGTCGTTGCTTCCTTGCCGGGCGCCGTTGTCCAGGGTCTCCGCTGCCGGGATTCCTTCTTTTAGTTCCCCGGTCTCCCCCGGCAGGTCATAAAGAACCCAATGGACCCAAGTTCCGACCGGAGCATCCGGGTCGTCGGCGATCAGGGCGAAGCTCTTGGTTTCTGACGGCGAATCCTTCCATCGAAGCGCAGGGGACACGTCGGCGCCGTCGCATGTGTACTTCCGGGGAATCTCACCGCCTTCCGGGAAGGCCGGACTCGTCAACGTCATGGCCATGGCCGATCCTCTCACCTTTTCTCCCACGGCTTCTCGATCGGTAACTCGGGCCGGTTGCCCCACTCGCCCCATGATCCCAGATAGTTGCGTATTTTCGGAAAGCCGCAGAGCCTGAGCGCTAAATAGGTGTGAGCGGATCGGTACCCGCCCTGGCAGTAGGGAATAGCCTCTTTATCGGCCGTGATTCCGACCTTCTCGTACATGGCTTTCAGCTCTGCGACAGACTTGTATCTTCCATTCGCGTCCAGGTTTTGTGTCCACTCGATGTGGATCGCCCCCGGAATGGCGCCGCCACGGGCCGCGCGGATATTCCGGCCCATGTATTCATCGTCGCCGCGGGTGTCGACGATGGCGACGTTCTCCCTGTTCAGGGATTGGAGCACATCGTCGGCGGTGGCGAGGAGCTCCCGTCGCTCGGAAATCTTGAATTGGGATGCTCTGGGCGAGACCGGATCGGTGACGACGGGAAAACCGGCTTCGCTCCATACGCGCACGCCGCCGTCGAGCACGCGGGCGTTAGGATGGCCGAAATATTCCAGGAACCACAGCCCGCGCGCCGCCCGCACGCCGGAGTTCTCTTCGTAAAAGACGACCTCTTTCTCCGTATCCACGCCGCGCATCTCCAAAAGGTGGTGGATCATGAAAAGAAAGGCTCTGAGAGGCGCGGGACTCGTGTCGATCAGGCTCACCCCGAAGAGGTCGAAGTGAACCGCGCCCGCGATTTGCCCCCGCGCAAAGAGTTCAGCCGGCCGGGTGTCGATGAGACAGAGGTTCGGGCTTCCTAATTTTTCATGCAGCTCTTGCGGGGTTGTGAGGAGGTCCGATCGGGTGTATCGTTCTTCTTTCATAGCAGGTCTTATAACACCACTTGGCGTCGGTTCTCAAACGGCAAGGCACCGAAACATGCTTCAGGATATGCGGGAGTTCTTAGAGCTGCTCGGGCGTGCGAGGGAGCTCTTGAGCGTGCCGGCGGAATTGGCGGCCGATCAAGAGGTCTCGGCGGCGATCCGGGAAGTCGAGGAAAAAACCGGAAAGGCCCTTTTTCTCTCGCGCCTGAAAGATTATCCGTTTCCTCTTGTCGGAAATCTGTTTGGTGATCGGCGCAGGATTGCGTTGGCGTTCGGCGACCCGCCCGACCTCCTGGCCGCGTACGCCGAGCGGAGGAAAGAGCGAATCCCGCCCGTGAATATTGCTGACGGAGCCGTGATGGAGGTGGTTCACAAGGAAAAGATTGATCTCAGAAAGCTCCTCCCGGCATTGATTCACCACGAGGGCGATGCAGGTCCCTATCTTACCAGCGCGGTCGCGGTCGCGCGTGATCCTGAAACCGGCAAGCTGAGCGCGGGTATCCATCGCGTTCAGCTTAAAGGGGAGAATGAGTTCGGTATCCTACTTAACAACCCTCCGATCGCCGCTTTCTTCCGCAAGGCCGAGGCCCGCTCCACGCCTCTCCCTATCGCCCTCGTCATTGGCACCGATCCGCTCACCTTCCTGGCATCGGTTATCCGTGCCCCTGATGAGAACAAATTCTCCATTGCAGGAGGTCTCCGCTCCAGTGCCGTTGAGATGGTGCGTTGTCTCCATTCTGACCTGGAGGTGCCGGCTCATGCCGAGTTTGTCCTGGAAGGAGAGGTTTTTCCTGGTGTCCGGCAAACCGAAGGTCCCTTCGGCGAGTCTTCCGGATATTACCTGACCTTTGAGAGCCCCGTCGGTCGAATTTCATCAATTATGCACAGAAAGGAGGCCATCTATCATGCCCTCGTGCCCTTTAGCCGAGAAGATTCGACGCTAGTCGAATTTCTCTGGGAGGGGGAACTCCTGCCCGCGCTCAGGCGTAAGTTTCCTTCGCTTGTTCGCATCCATTTCCCTCCGCGCACTCTTGGGCTGACCGTTCTCGCCGCGGTCAAATCGATGTCTCACGTGGAAGTACAGATGCTGATCCGGGAGCTTTGGGATGCCATGCCGATTGTTAAGAATGTCGTCGTAGTTGATGCCGATGTGGCCCTGGCTGGTGGAGACGATCTCTGGTGGGCCCTGTCAACCCGCCTGGATGCGGACAAAGGGCTGTTACTGGAAAAAGGGGCAAGGGCCATGGCTATTGATCCGTCGGCCCGAAGCGGGGTTGTGACCCGGATGGGAATAGACGCCACAGTCGGAGCCGAAGCGGATGCGCGATTGCAGCGGGTTAAGGTTGCGGACAATGTCCGTGCAAAGGTACGGGGACTACTTTCGCCTTACCTCTGAGGTCTTCCGATGAGCCGTCGAGAAGTTCTCGGGGTAATTGCGGTTTTCTTTCTCGCTTCCTCCTTTGCCTACAAGGTTGCCGTGCCGGGAAGGGAATTTTCTTTTCCAAAAGATCACTTTTCTCATCCCGACTACAAGACCGAGTGGTGGTACTACACGGGCCACCTGGACACGGAAGAGGGAGGAAAATACGGCTTTCAGGTGACCTTTTTTCGCTTCGGTTTGCGCGACCGCCAGTCGGGGAGCAAAGACCAGCCCCCGCTCTTCACGGATCTCTACATGGCCCACTTCGCTCTTTCCGACAAACGGACCAAAAAGTTTCTTTTTCGCGAGCGCGCCAATCGCGGTTATGAAGCCAAAGCCGGCGCAGCGGTCGATCGTTACCATGTGTGGAACGAGGATTGGAGGGTCGAGGGAAAAGAGAAGAGCCACTTCATCCATGTGCGCGATCGCGACGTAGCGCTTAGATTGAAGCTTACACCTCTCAAACCCCCGGTTCTCCACGGGCAAAATGGTCTAAGCCAGAAAGGCGAAGGAGAGGGTAGGGCGTCTTACTATTATTCACTCACGCGCCT
>JACPAM010000233.1 GCA_016180805.1 Deltaproteobacteria bacterium
GATAATCCCTCGCAAGCCCCCTATTTTCCTTTACTGCTTTGTAGACCATGGAAACAAGGTTCCTGGCCTCTTTCCACACCTCGAGATCCTCAAATTTCTGAATCTTCATCGGCTATCCCTATCCCAACAAACCCTATCAACCCGACAAACCCTAAGAACTCAACAAACTCGATAAACTCTGTCAACTCAACAAACCCTGTCAACTCAACAAACCCAACAAACCCTATTATCCCTTCTTCATCAGGTCCCCTCGGTTTATTGAGTTCCTCGGGTTGATTGGGTAAGGAGCCACTCCTGTGAGAGAAGACACCATTTAGAGAAAGAAGGCAAGCCAGCCTGGATCAGTTTTCATTGGGGATCGCAAGGGGAACCGTGGCACGTCGTACGGCTCCGGCGGCTGGCATTTACCCTTCGCCCGCGCGACAGACCCGGAAAAGAGGCGCGTTGACCGCGACACAAAGCTTCCCGTCCTCTTTCCCTTCCCACTCACTGGAAATCGATCTTTCTCGTCTGTCAAGCCTGGCACCGTCGTCTCGCGAATGAATACTGGTTCTGATGTCTCGCATCCCGTTTCTTCGAGCACGAATCACGCTCTTTTATGAGTCCGCGGACCGATCCTGATCATGACCGCCTCGGGGTCCGCACCGTAGCGCCAGGGCAGTCCCACGCTTCCCAGCCCGCGCGAGACGACCAGGAGAGATGAGTTATGCGCGTAGGCGCCCTCATCGAGACAGAACCGGCTCTGGCGCACGAGCGGCGGGCCGTTCCGAAAACGAATCTGGCCGCCGTGAGTGTGGCCCGAGAGCGTAAGCGGAACGCCACGCCCTTCAGCTTCATAAAAGAAATCCGGGTGATGCGCCAGAAGAAGATGGGGTGGGCCGTGTTTGGATGCCAGCCGATCCCAATCGGGCTTCCCCAAGATCCGGTCGTCGATTCCACCGAGAACGAACCTGCCGTCTCCATGCGCCAAGACCACCGACTCGTTCCTGAGAGTCGTGATCCCTATCGAGCTGAGGCGCTTGCGAAGCTCTGCAGGATCGCCGCCGAAATAGTCATGGTTGCCGTGGCAATACCAGCCGCCCAGCGGCGCACGCGACAGCGGAGCCAGCGCGGGTAGATATCCGTCGAGGTCGCTTGCCCGCCCCGTGACGGCGTCGCCTGCAACCGCGACGAGATCCGGCTGCAGCTCCATCAAGGAGGCGACGATTCCCGACAAGATTTCAGGCTTGAGAAATATGCCGGTATGAATGTCCGACAATAATAGGACTTTGAGCCGGGCGATATCTCTCGGCCAGCCCTCCGGAGAGAGTGAGATTTCGGCCAGAGAAAAACGCCGGTGAAGAAGCCAGTTGTAGGGATGCCAGAGCCCGAGCAAATGGGGATAAACAAAGCGCGACACCAGACGGTCAATCTGGCGCTCGAATACTTTGAAGACGCCTTTGTTCGGATCGAGCCAACGGTGCTCCCTTCCCGTCATGCGACGCGGCGGCCTCAGTTGCCGTCTTCTCTCAATCGTACGCGTTACCCTTTTCTTGTCGTCGTGGTGTTATTGCGAGCCGCTTCTCGTTATAGGTCATCATCCTTCGAGCCGGTAGTTTGAAATGAAAAATGGCGCTTGAGTGTCACCCTGAACGAAGTGAAGGGTCTAAAGTCTGGGACAACACGGGATTCTTCGCTTCGCTCAGAATGACGAGCCGGCTCCATGGAGGGCCTCTTCAGCAGGATCCAAGAATAAGACCTATCGCACCGTAATGAGGCCTGCGCGGGCGGGCGCGCGCTCGGTTTTGGACCCTACCGAGCCGCCGCAGCCCTGACAGAGATAATCGTATAGCTCGCCGTCCGGGAGGATCAAGAGAAGCCGCGCCCGGACCGGCATCGCCCGGCCGCACTTCTGACAGTAAAGCAGCGAGGCGTTAAATTGATCAAACGACTGCTCCATGCTTATTCCGTATCTGAAAACCCCTCGGAGGCCAGGCCATCAGACCGCTGCGGCGGTCGTGCTTGCCGGTGACCGAGGGGAGCGCGAGCGAGGCTGCGGACGTCCGATTACAAACGGCACGACTCATGGCGCGAACCCATCGGCCGCAGCCGAGAGCGCGCTTCCCGAGGGAGCCCAGTCCATCGGCCGCGACCTTCCCCCCGTCCTCCTCGGCTTCGAGGAGCGAGTCCCGGCTTTCAACCTTAACTTTTGCTCTGCGCCTCCGCGTTCGCCTTAGCTTCCTTAATGATCCTTTCGGCCAGATGCGGCGGCACCTCTTCGTAGCGGGCAAATTCCATCTGGAACTCGCCGCGCCCGCTGGTCAGGGAGCGCAGGTCCGGAGCATACTTCAGCACCTCCGCCATCGGGACCAGGGCTTTGATGGTTTGGTTGTGGCCTTTGGTTTCCATGCCCAGGACCCGCCCCCGCCGGCTGTTCAGATCGCCGATGACATCCCCCATGGAATCCTCTGGTACGGTCACTTCCATCGACATGATCGGCTCCAAGAGGACCGGCCTGGACTTGTCCACGGCGGTCTTGAAGCCCATCGAGCCAGCGATTTTGAAGGCCATATCCGAGGAGTCCACCTCGTGGTACGAGCCGTCGTAAAGCGTGACGCGGATGTCAACCATCGGGTAATGCGCCAGGTATCCATCCGTCATCGCTTCCCGGATCCCTTTCTCGACCGCCGGGATGTAGTTACGTGGAATGGCGCCGCCGACGATGTCGTCGACAAACTCGAATCCCTTCCCGCGCGGAAGCGGCTCGATCTTGAGCCAGGTGTCGCCGTACTGTCCCCTGCCGCCGGACTGGCGCTTGTACTTCCCTTGGGCGCTGGCGCTCCCCTTAACGGTCTCCTTGTAAGGAACCTTGGGCGCTTTAAGTTCCACCTCGGCTCCGTACTTACGTTTGAGTTTCTCAACCAAAACTTCAATATGGAGTTGTCCCATTCCCGAGAGGATGAACTCGCGCGTCTGTTGATCGCGGTGCATTTCGATCGTGGGATCCTCTTCCATCATTTTGTGCAGCGCTTGCGGGACTTTTTCCTCATCGGCTTTACTCTTCGGTTCCAGGGCGAAGGAAATGAGCGGCGAGAAGTGAACCAACCCGTCGTACTGGATCGGCGCCCGCTCGTCGCACAGCGTGTCCCCGGATGAAACGTCTTTCAGCTTAGCCGCAGCCACGATTTCGCCGGCGCTCGCCTCACGGAGCGGCTCCTGTTTCTTCCCTTCGAGGCGGAAAATCTGGCCGATCTTTTCCCTCCCTTCTTTGTTTGGATTGTAGAGCGTCATATCGGTGGCGATCGTGCCGGAACAGATCCGCATGACCGATAGCTTTCCCGCAAAGGGGTCGATGATGGTTTTGAAGACGTAAGCGGACAACGGCGCGCCCGGGTCGGGAGTCCGCTTTTCCGGATCCCGCGTCACGGGATTCCTCCCCTCCGCCTCGCCCTCATCCGCCGGGGAGGGCAGGTATTCGATAGCGGCGTCCAGAAGCTGCGGGATGCCGATTTGCCGCAGCGCTGAGCCGAAGAGAACCGGGAACAGCTTTCCCGTTAGGACCCCGGTGCGAATTCCCCGCTTAACCTCGTCGGCGGAGAGTTCCTGACCTTCCAGGTATTTCTCCAACAGGGCGTCATCGGTTTCCGCCACGCTCTCCAGGAGCCGCAGTCGCTTCTCTTCCGCGCTCTTTTTGAGTTCCTCCGGGATCTCGGCTTGGGAGAATTTGCCGCCGTTGCCCTCGAAGACCATCGCCTTCATCTGCACCAAGTCGATGACGCCCTTGAATCCCTCCTCTGCGCCGATCGGAATCTGGAGATAAACCCCCTTGGCTTCCAGGCCGTTCAGGATCGCCTCGATGGATTCCTCCACATCGGACTTCTCACGCTCCATCTTGCTCACGAAGATAAGGCGGCTCAACTTCCGCTCGTTGGCCCGGGACCATAGCCGTTCGCTCTCCACTCGGAGGCCGCCCGACGGGCTGAGGAGGAAAACGGCAGCGCCGAACGCGCGCATGCAGTTAATGGTATCCGCCAAAAACGGCGCGTACCCGGGCGTGTCGACCAGGTACAGGTGCGACTTTTTCCACGACAGGGAATGAAATGCCGCCGAGATGGAAATGTGCCGCCTGACCTCCTCAGGCTCGAATGCAAAGACCGAGGTGCCGTCCTCGACTCGGCCCAGGCGCTGGGTGAGGCCGGCCGTAAACAGCATGGCCTCCCCTACGGATGTCTTTCCCACCCCACCCTGGCCCAACAGCCCAACGTTACGAAGTTTGTCTATCTCTATCATCGAAGCTGAGCCTCCTAAACTGCATTATTCATCGACCGAGGCCCGTTGCCCTCGACCTGAAAGGCTTGGCCCGAAGGTCGTGTCTGCCGTGAATAATATTCATGTGAAAGCCGGGACCCGCTCCTCGAAGCCCGAGGGGGACGAGGAGGAAGGCCGCGGACGTCCGATCGCAAACGCTACGACTCATGGCACAAACCCATCGGCCGCGGCCTGATGACTCGGCCCCTGAGGGGCTTTCGGACGAATCCGGGGTGGCTTCCTTGGTGCCTTGGTTAATCCTGCACCCGCTTTCGCGCTTCCTGAATCGAGTTCCTTTCATAGATGATCCTAAGCCCGTCCAGGGTGAGGAACTCATCGACCTCCTCAATGACCGGGGATTCCGGCGCGATCAGCGGCGCCAGCCCGCCCGTCGCCACCACTCGGGCCCGCACCTGATTCTCCTTTTGGATCCGCTGAACGATCCCTTCAACCAATCCTACGTAGCCGTAAAAAATCCCCGCCTGTATCGACTGAACCGGGCTTTTGCCCACGACTTCCTTGGGCTTGACAATCTCGACCCGCGGCAGCTTCGAGGCCCTTTGAAACAAGGCCTCGACAGAGATGAGCAGGCCTGGGGCTATCGCCCCGCCCAGATACTCCCCTTTTTTTGAGATGAAATCGAAGGTCGTCGCGGTGCCGAAGTCCACCACGATGCACGCGTCCCGGTACTTCTCGTAGGCCGCTACGCCATTACAGATTCGGTCCGCTCCGACCTCTCGCGGGCTATCGTAATGAATCGGCATGCCGGTCTTCACCCCCGGCCCCACCACCAAAGGATGAAGCCCAAAAAACCTGTCACTGAGCTCCTGCGCCATCCCCAGCATGGGCGGCACGACGCACGAAACGATGATGGCGTCGATCTCGGCCGCGCCGATTCCTTTGGCGGCGGCAAGCTGCGAGATCAGCACCCCATATTCATCGGCTGTCCGTTCCGGCTGTGTCAACAGCCGCCAGTGCGTCAGCAGCTTTCGGCCTTCGTAGACCCCAAGAACGATATTCGTATTACCGATGTCGATGGCCAACAGCATAAATAGGCTCGCTAAGGGGACAGTCCCTTTTCTTCAGAGGGACTGTCCCCTTCACGTCTCTATCGGAACCACGTCCCCGGCGAATACCCTATGGATCTCCCCTCCCTCCTCTTCCAGGAGCAAAGCCCCCTCGCCGTCGATACCCACGGCCTTTCCGTACACGGCCTGGCCCGGCGATTCCACGCGCACTTTCTTCCCTTTCAATCGGAAATAACGCTCCCAACGCCGTGCTACACAAGGAAATCCGTTCTCGTGAAGATCCCCATAACACCGATCCAGGTTGTGAATCAATTCCCGCACAAAGGTGGAACGGTCCACCGGGCGCCCGGTCACGATCATGAGCGACGTCGCCCGTTCCCGAATGGCTTCGGGCATCGCCTCGCGCGGGAAGTTGAGGTTGACCCCGATGCCGACGATCACGAACAGGACACGGCCACCTTCACAGCTCGATTCGGCGAGGATCCCGGCAAGCTTTTTCCCCGCAACCAGGATATCGTTCGGCCACTTGATCTCCGGAGGGGGCCGTAAAAAAGGCTCGACGGTCTCGGCCAAGGCGACGGCGGACGCGAGCGTCAACTGCGGCGTGTCTGCGGGGGGCAACGCGGGTCGCAAAATGACCGACATGTACAGGTTCATGTAGGGAGGCGAGAACCAATGGCGACCGAGCCGGCCCTTTCCCCCGCTTTGCGTCTCGGCAATCACGACTTCGCCTTCCGGAGCTCCTTCCCGCGCGCGACGCGCCGCGAAAACGTTGGTGGAATCGACCTCCTCGAAGTAATGAATCGTCCCGCCGAGCCGCTTTGGCGCGAGCGCCGACCGAATCGCCTCGAGCTTGAGCGGCCCGGCCACACCCGTTTCTGGTTTACCCCGTACCATAGAACCCCCTGCGCGGGAGTGCACGGATCAATGTTCTGAACTCCCCGAAGAGCAATTCCCAAGGCCAGGGACATAAGTCAGTGGTACGGGGTTTAGCCATGGCTTTCGCCGAGCGTGGCGATCTTCATGTTGAAGTCCACCGCCGGGGCGGAGTGAGTCAAGGCCCCGATCGAGATAAAGTCCACCCCTGCCTGGGCCACCTCGCGGACCCGCTCCAGGGTAATGCCGCCGGAGGCCTCCACCCAGGCGCGCTTGCCGATGAACTTTACGGCTTCCGCCATCTCTTTCGTGGTCATGTTATCCAGCATGATCACGTCCGCGCGGGCGGCCAAGGCCTCCTCAACCTGCTCGATATTCGCGCACTCCACCTCGATCCTGGCCATGAACGGGGACTGGCGGCGGATTTCTTCCACGGCTTTCGCGATCGACCCCGAGGCTGCGATGTGATTGTCCTTGACAATCGCCGCATCGTAAAGGCCGAGCCTGTGGTTCGTCGCTCCGCCCATGCGCACGGCGTATTTTTCGAGCGTGCGCAATCCTGGCGTGGTCTTGCGGGTGTCAATGATCTTACAGGGAAACTCTTTCACGGCATCGACGAAATGGCGGGCCAGGGTCGCCGTCCCGGACAGGCGCTGCAGGAAATTGAGCGCGGTTCGCTCGCCCATCAGTAGCGCCCGCACCGGTCCGCGCGCCTCGGCAACGACCGTGCCCTTGGCGACGCGATCGCCATCGCGACTGAGAGGCCGGACCTTTACTGCGGCGTCGAGCAGCGAAAAGATTTTCTCCAGCAAAAACAGCCCGGCGACCACGCAGTCCCGCTTGGCCCGAAACCGCCCCACCCCGCTTGCCTCCCGAGCTACCGTGCTGAGCGTCGTGATGTCTCCGGCCCCGATGTCCTCCTCCAGGGCGATCTTGAGCAACTGCTCGATCTGCGGCGTAATCAGAACGTCCATGCCCCCTCCCCGGCCTAACGAATTTCCCCCAGCCGCTGTAGCCCCCGGCTCAGCGCTCGGATTTTCTCCTCGAATTGCTCCGCTTTCTCTCGCTCCTTTTGGACCACTTCCTCTCTGGCCTTGGCAAGAAAGTCCTGATTGGCGAGTTTTTTTTGGACGCGCGCCAGCTCTTGCTCCAATTTGCTCAATTCCTTGGTCAGCCGGCGCCGCTCTTCGCCCGGGTCGATGAGATCTCCAAGCGGCAGGTAAATCTCGACCGGGCCAACGACCGCGGCCGCGGCCCCGCGGGGTCTGTCCCCTTTCGTTAGATAGTCTACGGTTCCCGCCCGCGCAAGAGCGCGCAGATAAGGTTCATGAGCCCGCAGGAACGCAAGCTCCTCTGGCGGAGCGAAAAGGATGACGGCGACCTCTGTGGCCGGTTGCAGATTCAGCTCCGCCCGAAGATTCCTGACCGAACGAATGACATCAGTTAGAAAGGCGACCTGGCTCTCCGCCTCGGGCTCGACCCGGCTCGGGTCGGGCCGCGGGTAAGGCTCAACCATGATGCTGTCTTCGGGTTTTCGCTCCCTCAGCCCGTGCCAGATCTCTTCGGTCACAAACGGCATCAAAGGATGGAGTAAGAGCAGGATCTCTTCCAGAACGACGAGAAGGATCCGCTGGGTTTTGCGTCCGTCCTCCCCCAGAGCTCCGCTGAGCGCGAGTTTGCTCATCTCGATGTACCAGTCACAAAACTCGTGCCACGCGAACTGGTAGAGGTGGTGAGCGAAATCGTTGTATCGGTAGCCATCCGCGGCCTCCCTGACCGCCTGCACCGTAACGTTCAGCCGCGACAAGATCCAGCGATCCGTCAAGTTCAGCTCGTGCCCGCGCAGCGAAGCCCAAGGATCCTTCTCCGACCGCACCTCCTCGCTCAGGTTCAGCAGAACAAAACGGGCGGCATTCCAAAGCTTGTTGACGAAGTTCTGATAACCTCCGATTCGCTCTTCGGAAAGCCTGATGTCCCGTCCCATCGCCGCCAGGGAGGCCAGGGTAAAACGAAAGGCGTCCGTGCCGTAACGACCCATGACCTCGAGTGGATCGATCACATTGCCTTTCGACTTGGACATCTTCTGCCCTTCTGGGTCCCGCACGAGGGCATGGATATAGACGTCGCGAAACGGCACGTCGCGCATCAACTTAAGACCCATCATGATCATGCGGGCAACCCAAAAAAACAGAATGTCGAACCCAGTAACCAGAACCGAGGTCGGATAGAAACTCTGAAGATCCGCCGTCTCCTCAGGCCACCCCAACGTGGAGAAGGGCCAAAGGGCAGAGGAGAACCAGGTGTCCAGAACGTCGGGATCGCGCAGGAACCCGTCGCGGCCACAGCGGGGGCAGCGACTCGGGGTCTCCCGCTGAACGATCGGTTGGGCTCCGGGCAGGAGCATGCAATCCCCGTGCGCGGATTCCACAATATGATCGGCGTCGCAGCTCTTGCAGTACCATGCCGGGATCTGATGCCCCCACCAGATTTGTCTGGAAATGCACCAATCCTTGATGTTCTCCATCCAAGCAAAATAGGAATTGTTCCATCCCTCCGGGATAATCCGAATCCTGCCGTCGCGGACAACTTCGATGGCCGGCTCCGCCAAAGGCCTTGCTCTCACGAACCATTGCGGCGTTAGATACGGCTCGACGACCGTCTGACAGCGATAGCAGCGGCCGAGCGCATGGCGGTAGGATTCGATTTTTTCGAGCAGGCCCCGCTCCTTGAGCTCCTCCACGATCAGCTTTCTTGCTTCCCAGCGATCCTTACCCTGATAACGGCCGAGCCATCCCACCTCACCACCCGCCTCGCGCACGAACGGTGCCGGGTCGATTCGGGCCTCAGCATCAAAAATAGAGACCTTTTTGAGACCGTGCTTCTCCCCGATTTCAAAGTCGTTAAAATCGTGCCCCGGCGTGATCTTGAGGGCTCCGGTCCCGAATTGCCGATCCACAAAAGCGTCGGCAATGACCACGATTTCCCTTCCGACGATAGGGAGCTCGACCTTTTTCCCTATGAAGCGCTGGTAGCGCCGGTCCTCGGGATGGACCGCGACTGCCGTATCGCCGAGCATCGTCTCCGGGCGGGTCGTCGCCACCACCAAACCTTGCGAGCGATCTTCTCGAAGGGGGTACCGGATGTACCAGAGGTGACCCTCGGTCTCTTCATGCACCACCTCGATATCCGCCAGGGCGGTCCGGCAGCGAGGGCACCAATTGATCAAGCGCTCCGCGCGATACAGAAACCCATCTTGCCAGAGGCGAACGAAGGCCTCACGGACGGCTCGTGAGAGCCCTTCATCCATCGTGAAGCGCTCCCGGCTCCAGTCGCAGGACACCCCTAAGGCTTTGAGCTGGTTGAGGATCGTGTTTCCCGCCTGCTCTCGCCATGCCCAGACCCGCGCGACGAACTTTTCCCTTCCCAACTGGGTTCGATTGAGCCCCTCCTCCGCCAACTGGCGCTCGACGACATTCTGCGTGGCGATCCCGGCGTGATCGGTCCCGGGGACCCACACCACCCGACACCCATCCATGCGTTTGTAACGGCATAAGATGTCTTGCAAGGTGTTGTTCAACGCATGACCCATGTGCAGCGAGCCGGTGATGTTGGGCGGGGGGATAACCATCGAAAAGTAACGGCCCGCTCCCGGCCCCGGTTGGAAATAGCCCCTGTCGATCCAGTAAGGATACCATTTCTTTTCAACCTCTTTGTGGGTATAGGCCTTGGCTAATTCCATGGGTTACTTTGGTTTTCGCGCCCCTTTTGTCTTGTGGCCGCCCGGAGCTTCCTCCTCGACGACGTCGACAAGATCGATGAAATGAAAGCTTTCCTGCGCCGGCTCTTCAGCCGCCTTCTTCGCCGCGCCCTTCCGGGACTCGGCCTCCGTTGCGGAAAGGAGCACGGATTTTCCCCCCTTCTTCACAGCGCCAGTGGGGGAGAGAAGCTCGGCCACGGCCGAGTGAAACGCCTCTCTCTCGATGGGCTTTTTGATGACCACCAAGTCTGCGCGTCGGGGCGGCTGCTGGTCCTCGTCCTCCTCCAGCCACAGGGTAGGAGTCTTGGCCGCTTGGACGGCGCGAACCAGCTCGGGGGTCAACTGACCAAGATCGCGCAAGGCTGTCCCATCGAGGATGACCAGCTCATAATCCTTCCAGGCTAAAGCGCCCCCCGACCCGGCACTCTCCTGCAGGTGGACTTCGTGATCGGGAAACAGCGCGAGCGCGATGGCTTGCTGCACGACCCGTAACGGCTCAACTAGCAGGATTTTTCCCATGATCGTTTCGCGTGCGCTGAGAGCTTATCTTGACAATGTCACGGCCTGAAGTATGATAAGTACCTTTCCGTTGCATTGTCCATGGCGCGAAAGTGGCGGAACTTGGTAGACGCGCAGGATTCAGGATCCTGTGGGGTAACACCCGTGGGGGTTCGATTCCCCCCTTTCGCACCAATATTTACTTAACATAGCCGCCTAAATTTCTCTAACGATCCCTGGCCATCTTGTTCGACTATTTTGACTATAACAAGCGCGGCGCGTTTTTGTGACCGGGGCTTGGGAAAACCGGCGCATGGCCGGAGTTGCAGTCAGGCGAATCGTCGAGTAAATTTTTACCATGCGGAAAGGTTGGTATCCCGTGCTTCTTATTGCCTGGCTGCTGAGTGCCTGCGGAAACGATGCGAACCAGCCGACGAGTACGGCTCAGGGGGGTGATCCGAAGCGGGGTCGGGGGATTTATTTATCGGCCTGCGTTGCCTGTCACAATAGCGATCCGTCCAAAGAGGGACCGATCGGTCCCGCCATCAAAGGCTCTCCGAAAGAACTCATCGAAGCCAGGGTCCTCCGCGCGAGCTACCCGCCCGGCTATACCCCGAAACGCAACACGCACATCATGCCGGCGCAACCTTACCTCAAGGACGCGCTCCCGGACCTAGCCGCCTTTCTCAACGAAGGCGGGAAGAAAGGCGCCGGCTGATCAATCCGAAGCCGCACCAGGCCTTGTCCGCGACCGAGGGGGAGCGCGAGCGAGGCTGCGGACGTCCGATTACAGACGGTATGACTCATGGCACAAACCCATCGGCCGCAGCCGAGAGCGCGTTCCCCGAGGGAGCTAACCCCAAATAAGTCGTCTGTATTAGAGGGGCGCTCTGCCTTTCGAACGCGCCTATAGCAGTATCAGGAAAAGCAGATACAGAACCGCCGCCAAAATGAAGCCTGCCCAGAGTGCTCCGGAAACTGAATCTAGAGGCTTCTTGGTCGCGCCTTGAGCTCCCGCAAGGGAGTTCCATTCCACGGCGGCGATGATCACCAACGTGATAACCCAGAACCAAGTTCGCGCGGCCGCGCTGCTCCGGCCCACAAGCGAGGGATAGTGGCTTGCGGCGCCCATGTAGAAAAGCATAGGAATGGAGAACACGGTGTTGGTTCTCGACGTCAAGGCAGCCCGGCGCGCGGAAGCGGCAGCTTCCGGCAGGGCCTGTCCTCCCTGCGCTACCTGAGTGGCTGAGGCGATGACGATTTTCTGCTTCGGCCAAATGACGAGCCAAACGTTGAGGAACATAAGCGTCCCCAGCAGGCCGCCCATCGTTATCGCCGCGCCATAGGAAGAGGTGAAGAAAACGCCCCCTCCCATCTCGATCCATCTATGGAGATAGATCAAAATCCCGGCCAGGAAAGTGACCATCGCTCCCCAACGAAACCACCACAGGGCCCGCGGCACGAGCTTCTGGATCGCGCCGCTCCGCACCGCCGCCTCAGTCTCGGCAAAAAAGGGTGTTTGAACGAAATTGAAGTAGTAGAGAAGGCCGATCCAGGTAATGCCAGCAAGAAAATGAATCCAGCGTAAGAAAAATAGATACACCTCCATGATCTGTCCCTCCTTGTGCTAGCGCCTCTCCAAGCTCAACTGACTTGCCTGCTGAGCCTGTTCTTATATAGGGAGCGTTGTTATTGTCAAGGGAAAAAAAGCCCGCCGAAAGCGGCTTGACCTAGCCTCCGATCTATGCCATGTTCCGTGATATCCTACGCCACGTGATGGAGCCTCTTCTGTTCCAGCAAAACAAAAAGAAATCGCTGCACCCCTCCCTTTTGACCGACATCGCGAAGAAACGAACTGCCATCAAAAGCGCAATCGATCCCTTCCGTTGCGTCGCCGAAGAGCTCGAGTTGGTGGAGCGGAATCTCATGCGCTCGATTCGCTCCTCCGAACAGATCCTCACCGACATCTCCGCCCACCTGATTTTGGGCGGGGGAAAAAGAATCCGGCCGATGGTGACTTTGCTCGCGTTCAAAGTTTTCGGCGGGAAGAAAATCGAAGACATTGTAGACATCGCCACTGCCATCGAGCTCATCCATACGGCCACTCTGCTCCACGACGACATCCTGGACGGCGCAGAAATTCGACGCGGGAAGGAGTCCGCCTACAAGAAGTTCGGCCTCAAGGCGACCCTGATCGCGGGCGACTTCCTGTTCATCAAGGCCTTCGAGTTCGCCGGGAAGTTTGACGCGACGGTGGTCCAGTGGACCGCCGATGCCTGCACCCATCTCACCGAGGGGGAAATTCTCCAAGGGTTCTTCAACCGCAAGTTGGAGGTAACCCTTGAGGATTATCTCGAAATCGTCAAACGCAAGACCGCTTCCCTTTTTGAGACCGGCGCCAAGGTGGGCGCTTATTTGGCCGGGGCCAACCCCTCTTTCGTCGAAGAGATGGGAACGTACGCGCTAAACCTGGGCATCGCCTTCCAGATCATCGATGATGTGCTAGATGTGGTCGGGCACAAAGAGCTTTTGGGCAAACCCGTCGGCATGGACCTTCGCGACGGCAATCCGTCCTTGCCGATCATTCTCGCCATTCGCGAGGGTCAGAGCGGCGTGGCCGAAGCTTTCCAGAGCGATCACCTGACGGAGAAGATGATACGGACGGCCATTGAGACCATTGGCCGCGGATCCGCGATCGCCAAGGCGAGAAACTTCTCCCGAAGCTATGCCGAGATGGCCTTCAAGCCGGTTGAGAAGCTCCCCCCGTCGCTCTACCGCAACGGGCTCAAGACCCTGGTTCAACTGATCACCGAAAGAGACTTTTAGTCCTGACTCTGGCGCTTTTCCAACCGTCTAATTCCTCGTGACTGATCGGCTCCCGCCCCAGCATCGGGGCGAAAAATTCGTGCAAACTCTATTTGACCGCATCGCGCGGCGCTACGATCTGCTCAATCGGATTATCAGCTTCCACCTCGACACGCGTTGGCGGCGAAAAGCGGTACGGGCGGCGATTCGGGCGAGCGACCGGCTGATCCTGGATGTCGGGACCGGGACCGGAGATCTTGCGCTCGCGGCTGCGCAAGCGGCAATGGAGCCGGGCGGAACCATCATCGGCTTGGATCTTTCCCTGGAAATGCTCCGCCGCGCCCGAGAAAAAAGCCACCGCTGCCGGTGCGCCGGCGCTACCCGATTCGTTTTGGGAAGCGCGCTTTCGGTCCCGTTCAAGGACGAAAGATTCGATGTGGTCATGACGGCGTTCGTCTTGCGAAACATCCCGGATCTGGCGCTCTTTTTTCGCCAGGCCCACCAGGCGCTCCGGGCCGGCGGGAGGCTGGTCACGCTGGACATGTTTCCACCGCCCGATTCGAACTTCGCGCGGCTCTATGCGCTGTATTTTTACCGTCTGGTCCCGTGGATCGGGGCAGGCATCGCGCGCGAGCGCGGCGCTTACCAGTATCTGTCAGACTCCGTAAGAACTTTCGACACCCCCGAAGCGATCGCCGATCTTATCGGCCGGACGGGTTTCCGGAGCGTCGCGCTGCAAAAATTCCTCCGCGGTGCCGTCTGTCTGCATATCGCCGAAAAACGGGTGGCGCCCAAACCTGAGGGATAAGCATGCAACCCTTTCCTGCAAGCTTTCTGCTCTTCCTGTACCAGATTGGCCTCGGCGGCTTTTTCGCCCTTGCGGCAACCCCTTTCCACGAGCTGGAACGCGGCTTTTACAAATCCACGGCGGGAGTCCTCTTCGCGGCGGCCCTATTGAGCTTCGTCGGCAAGCTTAATCTCTACGGGGTGCCTTGGCCCAGGGAAACTGCGCTGAGCGCGAGCGCCGATATGCTCTTTCATCTCTCGTTCGTGATTTTTGCCGGCCTCTATCTTATTTCCCTATGGGGCGAACGGCTCCGGTTGCGGGCACGCAGCTTCTCCTGCTCCGTGCTGGTCGGCACGGCCGGCTTGGCGCTGAGCTCCCACGCGTTTCGCCAAGCACCCTTATGGTCCGTTGAGACCGTTCTTTATCCTGTGAGTTTTTTTCTCTCCGCCCTTCTCTTAGGCGCGGTAACCGTCGGCATGTTGATCGGCCATTGGTACCTGATCGATACCGGACAAAGCATCGACCCGTTCGTGCGCGTCTTTAAGTTCTTCGTGTACTGCCTGATCGCGCAAACCGCTTACCTAATGTTTCTGCTCTTGACGTTGTCCCTCGTGGGCAGCGCGCCAACCGCGTCGGGTCTCGAGCGACTTTGGGCGGATCACTTTGTTCTCCTCTCCGCCCGCGTCTTAATCACCCACGTTGCCCCTCTCGCGCTGTCCTATATGATCTGGCGGACACTTCAGATCCCGCACACCATGGCCGCAACGGGGTTATTCTATGTTGCTTTATTGGGAGTTTTTGTCGGCGAGATCCTGGGAAGGCAGATCATGGCTTTGACCTCGCTCCCCTTTTAGGCGCTGTCAATCATTCGTGGTCGGAGTTGGAATTCCCAACCGCACGGGGCGGCCCCGAATAGGTCTTAATTTTTGTCACCCTCAGCCCCTTCGAGGTCCAGCCGAGGTCGTACCCGACCTCCTGCCCCTCTCTGAGATCGGTCGGTTTCTTGACCTCGCCCAGTAACTCAACGAATTGAAACGAAAAGGGTACCTCCCTACCGTTTTCCGTGCGCACCAACCCCATGTTGTTGCTCGGAAAAAGCTTACTGATAGTGCCGTGATGAAATAGGTCGGGAAGGTTCATCACCCTCGGGAGGATTTGAACCCCAGCGGGTGCTTTTGCCGTGCAATGCGGCCTTGGAGTTCCATAAGCCCATCGAGCACGGCCTCGGGCCGAGGCGGACATCCAGGTACGTAGACGTCTACCGGAATGATGCGATCGATCCCCTGAACGGTCGCGTAGTTGTCGTAGAACCCGCCGCTCGAGGCGCACGCCCCAAAAGCCATGACCCACTTGGGCTCCGTCATCTGTTCGTAAACCCTCTTGAGGACAGGCGCAAGCTTATGATTGACCGTCCCGATCACCATCAGGAGATCGGCCTGCCTAGGGCTAAAGCGCGGCAACAGGGCGCCGAAACGATCGATATCATACGGGGACATGGAAAGGGACATATATTCCATTGCGCAACAAGCCGTTGCAAAGGGGTAAGGAAAGATGGAGTATTTACGTGCCCAGCCAATGGCTTTGTCCAATCGCGTCAGGACTACCATTTCTGCCAGGACTCGGTCTTCGCCAAACCGCGGGTCGGTTTTGACTTGGTTGGCGTCCATAGCTCCAACAATAACCGAGTGGCGCAAAAAATCAAGCCGCAATCGCCTACGTGCTCTTGACAAATTCGCCACGGTCATTTTACGCTGACCCGCAAGCACGAGTCGTTGCGAAAGCCGGTAGGTTCCCGGCCCTTTTTTGGCAAGCAATTTATGGCGGCAAAAAAAATTCTCGTGGTCGAGGATAACGAAGATACCCGGGAAATTCTGCTTTATAGAATCAAAAGTATGGGCAATTACGAGGTTCTGCTTGCAGGTCATGGCAAGGAGGCTTTAGAGATCGCGAGCCGTTTTAGGCCCGACCTGATTATCATGGACCTCAAAATGCCCGTGCTGGACGGCTGGGAGGCGACCAAGACGCTGCGGCAAACCGACTGGGGAAAGGATTTGCCCATAATTGCTCTCACTGCTCAAGCCATGGAAAAGGATGAGGAAAAGGCGCGAAATGCGGGGTGCAGCGATTACATTGCAAAACCTGTTATGGATTATAAGATCCTGCAGAAAAAAATCGAAAAATTTCTAACGTAATAGAGTACTTGGGATGGATTAGAGCTTGATGACGTTGACCGCCTGAAGCCCTTTTTCGCTCTTCGTGATATCGAATTGCACCATCTGCCCTTCATTCAAAGTCTTAAACCCGTCGCCTTGAATCGCCGAGTAATGGACGAACACATCTCCGCCCCCGTCCGCTTCGATGAAGCCGTAGCCCTTGGCGTTGTTGAACCACTTTACCCTTCCGGTCGGCATAGTTGACCCCCTCCTTGCCTTAGCGCGCGACATTAGTGAAAAGGCTGGACCATTGTCAAGAAAAAAATGGCCAGTAAAGGAGAACAAAGCATGAGCATCCAGAAAAACCGCCAGGTTGCGGTGGTTGGCAGCTCTGACGTCGATTACCGCTCCGCCTCCCTTGCAACCGAAGTCGGCAGAACCGTGGCGGCAGTAGGCGCGGTGCTGATTTGCGGCGGCTTGGGTGGAACTATGGAGGCAGCCGCTCGGGGGGCGAAGGAGCAGGGTGGGCTCACGGTCGGGATCGTCCCGAGTTACCAGAAGGATACGGCCAATCCCTATATAGATATTGTTATTACGAGCGGCCTCGGCCATGCCCGCAACGTATTGGTGGCAGCATCCGCTGATGTAGTCGTTGCTCTCCCAGGGTCACACGGAACCCGCGCTCTTCAAAGGGAGCTTGCCTATTTTTTGGGCATCTGATAAGGATTTGAAAACATGGGGTTTTTACCTAATTAATGGCTGGCAATTAACAGAAAACAGTTTTACATTGACATACCTCGTTTTTTTTTGTAACTTTTCGTTCAGGGCCGTTTCGGGTACCAAAGGAACGGCTCCGGCGGGCACAATCGAAAATGGCCGTTTACACCCCTCTCAACAAGAAAGAAGCCGGAAAAGTCGCCGAAGAGTTTGGCTTGGGCGACCTGATTTCATACTCGGGGATTCGGAACGGATCGGTCAACACCCACTACCTTTTAGAGACCAAGAGGGGTCGTTTCTTCGTAAAACTCGATGAAGTAAAAAGCGAGCTTGAGGTTAAACAGGAGCTCGAGCTGCTGCTCTTTCTCAAACGCCAGGGTTTCCCCTGTCCTCAGCCCCTTAAAAGCAAAAACGGCAAGCACTACCACGAGTTCCACGGCAAATGCCTCTCTTTAAGCCGATATGTTGACGGTGTCGAACTGCCCCTGGAGAAGCTTACCCCCACACACCTGGAAGTCTTGGGCCATGCCCTGGCCGATCTCCAC
This sequence comes from Deltaproteobacteria bacterium, assembly GCA_016180805.1. Classification (GTDB taxonomy): domain Bacteria; phylum Desulfobacterota; class Binatia; order UBA9968; family UBA9968; genus 2-12-FULL-57-22. Next base: position 17,454 of record JACPAM010000233.1, read on the forward strand.
TTGATAGGCAGGGGTTATAAAAAGGGTATCGACAACCGCTTCGGCTTCGTCAAAATTGTGGCGATTTACCGGGAGGCGAGAAGACATCTGCCCTCTCACCTGAGGAATATTGTCAGAGTCCTGGACGACGAGGTCTCGTACTTGGAAAACTACCTCGACAACAATCTCCCCAAGGGCATCATCCACGGCGACCTCTTTCCTGATAACGTCAAGTTCAAAGGATCCAGGCTCGTCGGAATCATTGATTTCGAGGCAGCCTGTCGGGGAAAGCTTATCTACGATCTCGCCACGGCGGTAAATGCTCTTTGTTACGTCGACGGCCGCTATCGCATCGACCGTTTCGAAGCCTTGATCAGCGGTTATGAATCGTTGCGCCCACTTTCCCTTCCGGAGTGGGATTCGTTCCCCAATGAACTGCGCTTTTCGGCCTTGCGTTTTACGGTGACGCGGATTCGCGACTTTTTCCTGCGGAAGATGAACGAGAGCCAGAGAAATTACAAGGACTTCAAAGAGTTTTTCGAGCGGCTTTTGATCCTACGGCGGGAAAAGACCGGCGGCATGGAAGATATTCTGCTCGCCATGGCCACCGGGTATGACTATCGCAAATACCAGAAGTCAAAACCTTCGAAGTAAACCCCGTACCGCTGACTTACCTCCGTGGCTTTGAGACCTGCCCTTCGGGGAGTTCAGAGCATTCCCACGTACAGGGCGTTCTGTGGTACGGGGTAAATCTAGCTATCGTCACCCGTCACGGCTGTTGCCTGAAAGGCTCGTCGGCCAGCCTTCTTATCTTCATCGAGGTGTCCTGGCGAATCAGTCGAATCAGCGCGAAGAAGGTCAGAAAGGCTCCCAACAGAAAGAGCACCCTGCCGCCGCTTAACACAACATAGTAGAAATCGAGTTTGATTCGCGCCGCGTTGTACTTTTCCCGGTCCTCGTTGATGCGCCTGAGCACTTCCTCGTTTTTCTGCTGGTCGAGCGCTTGAAAACTGCGGTAGCTGTCCTCGAGGCCCGTCTGCGCCGTTCTGTGGAGAAGTCCCTGATACTTTGTGATCTGCACCGCGCCAAAGGCCCAGTTCCCGATCCCAAGCATGAGGCACATCAGCCCGGCCACGAGAAGGGTGCTCGAGTATATATCGCGGGCCTTCATGGCATGGTGAAAATAACAAATCTTGAAGAATACGTCAATTTTTATCTCCAGCCGCACCCTGTCCGGCCCCGGAAATCGTCCGGGCCGCTACCGACGGCGCCAAAAGTGAAGAATTGGCTTGAACTGCACGGTTCTGTAGCATAGGATAAGCAAACAATGGCACGCTACGTTATTGGCGACATCCACGGTTGCCCGGAGGAGCTCGCCCGCCTTCTCGAGGCGCTACCGCTCCAGCCCGCTGACCGGATTGTTTTTCTAGGGGATTACGTGGACCGGGGCCCGGACTCCAGCGGTGTAATCTCGCACCTTATCGAATGGCAAGAGCGGGCCCCTCAGGAGCTGATCTTTCTCAAAGGGAATCACGAAGACATGTTTCTCTCGTATCTGGGTCTGGGGGGAAATTACGGCGACATGTTCCTTTTTAATGGCGGCGGAGCGACGCTGGCGAGTTACGGCGCTGCGCGCCGGGTAGAGTCGCGCGAAGAAATATTAGCCCGCATCCCGCCGGGCCACCTCGAATTCCTGGAAAATTTGCGGCTCTATTATCTGATGGAGCCGTTCCTGTGCGTCCACGCGGGGATACACCCTGCCAGGCCGCTCGCGCAACAGGTTGAAGAGGAGCTGCTGTGGATCCGCGATGAATTTATTCTCAACCGGCACCCTCTCCCCTACACGGTCCTGTTCGGCCACACCCCCCAGCGCGAGGCGTTTTTTCACCTGCCTTACAAAGTCGGGTTGGACACAGGCCTGGTTTACGGGAACAAGCTAAGCTGCTTGGAGGTGGAGGAAAAGGTTTTGTTTCAAATCGGCAGGGGACAAAGGCAAGTACACCGGATCGGCGTCAAGGACCGGTGGGAACAGATCCCGCATGCTCCCGTGGCTTAACCCTTAGCCTCTCTTCTTGTGCTTTCTTGGGATTTCCGTGGCGGTGTAGCTCAGTTGGTCAGAGCACGCGGCTCATATCCGCGGAGTCGACGGTTCGAGTCCGTCCACCGCCACCACCTCTTACTTTTGGCTGCGGCTTCACACCTTCCTGAAAAAGCCTCCTAAAATCTAAAGTTCCAATCCCTTCGCGAATATCTTTCATCCGCCAAACGCTCGATATCGGCCAGGGGAAGCTGGGGCAATGGCATCGATGCCTCCCAGGCCTCACGAAGCGCATGTTTCACCGTGGCGGCATCGACATTAATGTTGATCAAAAAATCCCGGTGGGAGCGGTTCTGCCGATACGCGGGCTGGCGGAGCGGCGCGGTCAGGACTTTTTCCATCAACGCGAAGTCGAAACGGAGCAAAAATGTCCCGTGAAACAGCAAAAAGCGCCGCCTGCGGTATTGCGCGTTGCCCGAGAACTTCAAACGACGCAGCGCCAGATCGGTGAATCCTTGAATTTCAACGCTGGACCCGATAATCTTTTTAATAGCGCTCTGGTGGCGTTGCATGACAAAGGCGTTGGTTGCGGAGATATTTAAGAGCGGGTCCCGATTGGAGATCCCCAAAATCAATGCATAATTCAGGCAACCGGGTCCCTGCAGAACTGCCCCGCCTCCACTGCAACGTCGGAAAATAGGAATGAGGTTCCGCTCACAGGCAGGCACATCGACTTCCGAGAGGACCCTATTCGAGTACCCTAACACCACAAAGTGCTCGCGCGGCTCCCAAAATCTTAAAATGTCATGCTCATAGCCACCTTCACACAAAGCGACCAGGGCCTCGTCGCAGGCTAGGTTCTGTTGTGGGGTGGGAAAGGTTAAGTCGATGTATTGCATGTGCGCGCAGGCCAATATATTAAATCGATGAAACCACCTTATTATTAGACGATAAGGGGGCGAAAAGTGGAAGCGGAAAAAAAAGAACAGCAAACCAAGCCGCCGAGCGCTCAAGCCGACAACGGTCGCCGAGATCTCACGGCCGAGCGCCACAAGCCCGACAGCGGGGAGACGCAGCGATGGTTGGACTCGCTGGAGTACGTTCTCGAATACGTGTTGAAAGACCGGGAGTCCAATCATGTGCCCTTCCTCTTGGACCGTCTGATCACGCGGTTGCGCGAGTCGGGACTCAACATTCCGCTGGCCGTTAACACTCCGTACGTAAACACCATTCCGGCCGAGCACGAACCTCCCTACCCCGGCGACCGCGAGATCGAGCGGCGCATCAAGAGCTATATTCGCTGGAATGCCATGGCGATGGTGGTCAAGGCAAACCGCATTCATCACGGGATCGGCGGCCACATCTCCACCTACGCGTCATGCGCAACCCTCTACGAGGTCGGCTTCAACCATTTTTTCCACGGCGGCGACGGGGATCGCCCGCCGGACATCGTCTATTTCCAAGGGCACGCTTCGCCGGGAAACTACGCCCGGGCCTATGTGGAATGGCGCATCGACGCAAAACTATTACACCGTTTCCGCCAGGAACTGGCCGAGGGAGGAGGACTTCCCTCCTACCCGCACCCTTACCTGATGTCCGACTTCTGGCAGTTCCCGACGGTCTCGATGGGGCTTTCGCCGATTATGTCGATTTACCAAGCGCGCTTTATCCGCTACTTAAGGGCGCGCGGCTTGCGCAGCGGGGAAGAGCCCAAAGTCTGGTGCTTCGTCGGCGACGGAGAAACGGACGAGCCCGAGGCCACCGGAGCGCTCACGCTGGCCTCGCGGGAGAATCTCGACAACCTCATCTGGGTGGTGAACTGCAACCTGCAGCGGCTTGACGGTCCCGTTCGCGGCAACGGAAAGATCATTCAGGAATTAGAAGCGCTGTTTCGCGGCGCCGGGTGGAACGTGATCAAGGTTATTTGGGGTTCGGACTGGGATCCGCTACTGCACGCGGACCCCAAGGGGCTGCTGCGCAAGCGGATGGAGGAAGCATTCGACGGCGACTACCAGAAATACTCCGTCGAGCCGGGGAGCTACACCAGGAAACATTTTTTTGGCAAGTACCCCGAGCTCCTGGAGATGGTCAACCACCTGACCGACGAGCAGATCCACAAGCTCGGCCGCGGCGGGCATGATCCGCAGAAGGTCTATGCAGCTTACAAGGCCGCCGTGGAGCACGCGGGCTCGCCCACCGTCATCCTGGCGAAGACGGTCAAAGGCTACGGGCTGGGTGAGGCCGGCGAGGGACGGAACATCACCCACCAGCAGAAACTCCTCAACGAAAAAGAGCTGAGGGAATTTCGCGCGCGCTTCGGCATCCCACTCCCCGACGAGGAAGTCGTGGAAACGCCCTTTTACCGGCCGCCCCGGGAGAGCAAAGAAACCGAGTATCTGCTCGGGCGGCGAAAAGGCCTGGGCGGTTTTTTACCCCAGCGCAAGGTCAGGGCTAAGCCGATGGAGATGCCCGGCCGGGAGTACTTTGCAGAATTTCTAAAGGACTCGGGGGAGCTCCAGCTCTCCACCACGATGGCCTTCGTGCGCATCCTGGGCAAGCTTTTGCGCCATAAGGAGATCGGCAGGCTCATCGTGCCGATCATCCCCGACGAAGCCAGGACCTTCGGGATGGACGCGCTTTTCCGGCAGATCGGTATTTATTCGCCGAAGGGCCAGCTCTACGATCCTGTCGATCGGGAAACGCTCCTCTACTATCAGGAGGCAAAGGACGGTCAAATTCTCGAAGAAGGAATCACCGAGGCGGGATCGATGGCCTCCTTTATCGCCGCCGGGACCGCTTACGCCACCCACGGGATCAACACGATCCCCTTTTATATTTTTTACTCGATGTTCGGCTTCCAGCGGATCGGCGACCTGATGTGGGCGGCGGGCGATATCAAAGCCAAGGGATTCCTGCTCGGCGCCACCGCAGGACGCACCACGCTCAACGGCGAAGGGCTACAGCACCAGGACGGCCACAGCCATATCCTGGCCAGCACGGTTCCCACCTTGCTCACCTATGATCCGGCCTTTGCGTACGAGCTGGCGGTCATTTTACAGGACGGAATGCGCCGGATGTACGAAAACGGCGAGGAGACCTATTACTACATCACCTTATATAACGAGAACCACACCATGCCGGAAATGACCGCAGGCGTGGAGCGAGGAATCCTCAAGGGTTTGTACAAGCTCAGAAAAGGCGCGCCGAAGAAACGGCACAAAGCCCACCTATTGGGCAGCGGTCCGATTCTCAGAGAGGCGCTCAGGGCGCAGGACATTCTCGCGGAGAGGTATGGCGTCTCGGCCGACGTATGGAGCGCCACGAGCTATAAGCTGCTGCGCACCGAGGCCCTGCAGGTCCTCCGCTGGAACATGCTGCATCCGACCTCGCCGCCGAGAAAATCTTATTTGGAGTCGGTCCTGGAAAAGGAGAGAGGCGCTTTTGTCGCGGTATCGGACTACATGAGGCTCGTGCCGGATCAGATTGCTCCCTGGGTTCGGGGCGGACTCGTTACTCTGGGCACGGACGGTTTCGGTCGGAGCGACACGCGCCCCAATCTCAGGCGCTACTTCGAGGTGGACGCCGAACTTACCGTGATCGCCACCCTCTATGCGCTCGCGCAAAAGGGGGCCGTGGAAAAGAAGCTAGTGCGAAAGGCAATCAAAGATCTGGATGTCAATCCCGAGAAGGTTCATCCTCACTGGGTTTAGCGGTGTAACACCTGCGGTCGGGGAAACGGTCATAAAACAGGCTTCGCCCTTGTACAGGAAAAGCCCGAGGGGGACGAGAAGGAATGCCGCCGAGGATGGATTGAGCTCCCTCGGGAAGCGCGCTCTCGGCTGCGGCCGATGGGTTCGTGCCATAAGTCGTAGCGTCTGTAATCGGACGTCCGCAGCCTCGCTCGCGCTCCCGTCGGTCGCGGAAAGGGATGTCCGCGGCCTGATGGCTCGGCCCCCGAGGAGCTTCCGAGAGAAAACTTGCGTTCGGGGGACAGCGTAGATGGATGTTAAACTGCCCCGCCTCGGCGAAGGCGCCGACTCCGGCGTCGTAGTCAACATTCTGGTCTCCGAGGGAGAGCCGATTCAAAAGGACCAGACGATCCTCGAGCTGGAGAACGAAAAGGCCGTCGCCCCCATTCCCTCACCCGTCTCCGGAACCATACAAAAGATCCACGTCAAGGAAGGCGATGAGATTACCGTTGGACAGGTGCTCATCTCGCTTGCCGAAGAAGCGGCGGTCCCGCGAGTCTCTGGTCAAGCCAAACCGGAAGCAGCCCCTGAAAGCGTAGAGAAGGCCCTGGCGCCGCCCCCGGGGGAAACCAAGGAAGAGGCGGCGCCCGCTGGGGAGTACCGGTATGAAGCCAAAAGTGGCTTCCCACCCCCTGCTTCGCCGTCAATACGAAAACTGGCCGGAGACCTGGGCGTCGATCTGACGCGCGTCCGAGGCAGCGAGCGGGGCGGAAGGGTCACGCTCGCGGACGTAAGAGCCTATATCCAGTGGCTCCAACAGATCGCCTTTGAAAAGAAACCCGCTGTCGCTCGGGAAGCGCCGGCGCGCGCTGCGGAGAGCATCGATTTCTCGAAATGGGGTCCGGTCAACAAGAAACGGCTGTCGCCGCTCAGGCGCACGGTATCGGAGCGGACCGCGCAGGCCTGGGCTACTGTGCCCCACGTCTTCCAGTTCGACGAGGCCGACATCACCGCGCTGATGGAGCTGAGAAAAAAATTCGCCCCGCTCTACGAGAAAAAGGGAGGACGCCTTACGCTCACCGCGCTGGCTTTGAAGGCGGCTGTCGCGCCGCTCAAGAAGTTCCCGATTTTCAACGCGAGCCTTGATGAGGCCGCGCAGGAGATCGTCTATAAGGAGTACTACCACATCGGGGTCGCCGTTGACACCGAATCAGGATTGATCGTTCCGGTCATCAGAGACGTGGACAAAAAGAGCCTGCTCGAACTCTCCAAAGAGCTCGCCGAAATGGCGGAGCGAACGCGGCAGAGGAAGGTTTCCCTGGAAGCCTTGCAAGGGGGGACGCTTACGATCTCCAATCTCGGCGGCATCGGCGGCGCGCATTTCACACCGATCGTGTATAAACCTCAGTCGGCAGTCATCGGCTTGGGACAGGGGGAGTTAAAGCCCGTGGTAAGGGACGGAAAGATGGAGGCTCGTCTGATGCTCCCGGTTACCGTTTCTTATGATCACCGATTGATCGATGGGGCGGACGGCGCTCGCTTCGTCCGCGAGTTAGTCGGGGCGCTGGAAAGCTTCAAGGAAGAGGATTTCAAGCTGGAAGGGAAATAAATGGATCCTGTGAAGACCGAAATCGTGGTGCTGGGAGGCGGCCCGGGAGGGTACGCCGCGGCTTTTTACGCGGCGGACAAGGAAAAGAAGGTCATCCTGGTCGATCAAGACAAGCGGCTCGGCGGGGTGTGCTTGAACCGCGGCTGCATCCCGTCCAAGGCGTTGCTTCACGCCACCCATTTGATCCGAGAGGCCAGGCGCTCGAGCCCGCGCGGCATCCATTTCGCCGACCCGCGCATCGATCTCGCGCAAATGCGCTCGTGGAAGGAGTCCATCCTCGACAGGCTGGGTCAAGGGATTGCCGGGCTGGCGCAGAAACGGGGGGTCGAAGTGCTCCAAGGTAGGGGGCATTTCGAGGATTCCCGAACGCTTCGGGTAGAAACCCAGGCGGGGCAAAAATTCATCAACTATGAGACCGCCGTCGTCGCTGTCGGCTCGAAACCGGCGATGCCCTCCGCCTTCGATCTCGGGAGCAAGCGCGTCATGACCTCCACGGAAGCACTGGAGCTGGAAGAGGTTTCCGACGAGCTGCTCGTCGTTGGCGGCGGGTACATCGGATTGGAATTGGGAACGGTCTATGCCACGTTGGGAAGCAAGGTCACGTTGGTCGAGCTTTTGGATTCCCTGCTGCTCGGCGCCGACTCCGATCTGGTCCGGCCGGTTATGCGCTATGCCCAGGAGGCCTTCAAGGAAGTCCGGTTGAAGACCAAGGTTCTCAAGATGGCCACGAGCGGCAAACAGATCAAGGTCACCATGGAGTCGGAAAAACAACGGACAGAAGAGCTTTATGACCGAGTCCTGGTCTGCGTGGGACGAGCGCCGAACTGCAAAGACCTGGGCCTTGAGAATACCAAGGTGGAGATTGACGATCAGGGATTTATCGAAGTCACTCCGCAGCGGCGGACGGCGGATCCGGCGATCTACGCCATCGGCGACGTGGTTGGAGGCGCCCTGCTGGCCCATAAGGCCGCCAAGGAAGCCCGGATCGCTGTCGAGGCGATCGTTGGCGAGACGAGTTCCTTCGAGGACGTCGTCATCCCGGCGGTCATCTTTACGGATCCCGAGGTCGCCTGGTGCGGTTTGACCGAAGCCGAGGCGAAGGAGAAAGGGATCGCGGTGCAGGTGGCAAAGTTTCCCTGGGCGGCCTCAGGGAGGGCCATGACCTTGGACCGCACGGACGGCGTTACCAAACTCATCATCGAGCCCGAAACCGAGCGGATTCTGGGCGTTGGCATCGTGGGGGCGGGAGCCGGCGAGCTCATCAGCGAAGGCGTGCTCGCCGTGGAGATGGGAGCCACTGCGAAGGACCTAGCGGACTGCGTCCATCCGCACCCCACCCTTTCGGAGACGCTGATGGAATGCGCGGAGGTTTTTTACGGCTATGCCACGCATACCTTCATGCGCAAGCGGACAGGCTCCGCGCTGAGGGAAGCCGCCCGCTGAGCATTTTACCGGCTACGCAGCAAGGGAACGCTACCTCATGACGGAAACATCCCCGTGCATTTATCTGATCGACGGGAGCTCCTATATTTTCCGGGCCTTCTTTGCCCTCCCTCCCCTGACCAATTCCGCGGGCCTGCCGACTCAAGCCATCTACGGCTTCACCACCATGACTCTCAAGTTTCTCCGCACCCATAGGCCAGAGCACCTCGCGGTAGCGCTCGACGCCGGGAAAGAGACTTTCCGCAATCAAATCTACCAGGACTACAAGGGCAACCGCCCTGAGGCGCCGCCCGATCTGATTCCCCAGTTTCCTTACATCCGAAGGATTTTGCATGCCCTGAACATCAAGGTCCTGGAGATGGAAGGCTTCGAGGCCGACGATATCATCGCCACCCTCACAAAACGGTTCGCGGCCCGAGGCCTTTCGATTGTGATCGTGTCCGGCGACAAGGACCTGATGCAGCTCGTGGACGAAAAGGTGAAGCTGCTCGATACCGCTAAGGAGAAATGGATCGAGGTCGACGGGGTCAAGGAGAAATTTGGCGTGGCCCCGGAAAAGGTGACCGAAGTCATGGGGCTCATGGGGGATGCCATCGACAACATTCCCGGGGTAAAGGGCATCGGCGAGAAGACCGCGATCGCCCTGATTCAACGGTATGGTTCGCTGGAGAATCTCTTCGCCCGCCTGGACGAATTGGAAAACTCCGGTCTGAAGGGCGCCAGCCGCATCCGCAAAGCGCTCGTCGAAAACAAGGACAAGGCCTTTCTGAGCCGGGAGCTGGCTACGGTCAGAACCGATGTTCCCATCGAAGTGGAACCTGAAGCCCTTCACTATACGGGACCTCAGAAGGAGAAGCTGCGCGAGCTGTTTACCGAGCTGGAATTCAATCAGCTCCTAAAAGCTCTGGTGGCGGAAAACTCACCGAGCACCTGAACGGGCTCGAGGAGATCATGCCCGAGCGCGTCGGCATCATAGGCATCGGATTTACAACCCCTCAAGTCGCGACACCTCTGCGCTCGTTCAAGGAGCTCATCTTCGAGGCTGCCGAAAAGGCCTACCTCGATGCCGCCATCGAGCCCGCTCTGATCGATTCGTTCGTCACATGCGCGGAGGATTTCAACGAGGGCGTATCGATCTTCGACGAATACACTCCGGATCAGCTCGGCGCTGTGCAAAAGCCCATGCATACACTGACCGAGGACGGTCTTTATGGCATCGCGGACGCCGCCATGCAGATCGAAGCCGGGCTGGCCGACCTCGTGGCAGTGGAAGCCCATAGCAAGGCCTCTAATATCCTAACTCCGGGGTGGGTGCTCGACTACGCGCTCGATCCACTCTGGAACCGCCCGCTCGGCTTCAACCCGCAAGCGCTGGCTGGCTTGGAGATGAATGCTTTTCTTCACGAAGCCGGCATTACCCCGGAGCAATGCGCCCGCGTCGTGGCGAAAAACCGAACCCACGCGCTACGCAACCCGTTGGCGGTTTATCCTCTGCGCCTGAAGCCCGACGGCGTCACCGGCTCTCCTTACCTCTTTTACCCGCTACGTGAGGCCGAAGTGGCCCAACCAGCCGACGGCTGTGTGGTCGTGGTACTGGCAAGTGAACGGAAAGCACGTGAGCTTTGCCCGGATCCGATTTGGGTCAAAGGCTTCGGCTTCGCAAGCGATAGCCCTTCGCTCGAATCACGGAGTTGGGTTTCGGCGGCCTACGCATCCACTGCGGCTCAGTTCGCTTACCGTCAGGCCGGTATCCGAAACCCGCGCGACGAAATCGATCTGTTCGAAGTGGATGACAGTTACGCCTACAAAGAACTCCAACACCTGATCGCCTTAAATCTCTACCCGGCGGCCGTCGAAGCCGGCCGGGCCGTTGAGTCGGGTGAGACCCAGCTCGGAGGCCCCACTCCGGTTAACGTCTCAGGAGGGGCATTGGGAATGGGATCGATGCTGGAGGCCAGCGGTCTGTACCGAATCGTCGAGCTGGTAGTGCAGCTTCGGTGCCAGGCCGGATCACGCCAGGTGGCCAATGCCAAGACCGGGCTTGCGCTGTCGTGGCGCGGCGTGCCGACTACGAGCGGGGCAGTGATGATTCTGGGCGCAGAATAGAAAGGCAATAGGCATTAGGAACAGGCAACAGTAAGAAAGTTCTATTGCCTATTGCCTGTTTCCTGTTTGAGCCATGGGTTATCGTAGGGTCGCAATTGTCGGCGCGGGGATGACCAAATTCATGCGCCGGGCGCTCGAGTCTCCGAAAGAACTCGCCTGGCTCGCCGCAAAGGCAGCGCTGGACTCCGCCGCGATGAATCTAAAGCAGATCGATTGTGTCGTGCTGGGCAGCGCACCGGATGCCTTCGACGGCCTGCACATGAAAGGCGAGTACCTCCTCGATGGCTGCGGCGGCCGGGGCAAGCCCTTTCTACGGTGCTACGTGGGTGGGGGAACGGGAGTATACGCGGTGGCTCAGGGGTGGTTTCAAGTCGCCTCGGGAAGGTTCGATGCCGCCCTCGTAGTCACCGAAGAGAAGATGTCCCCCTGCGAGCCCCACCCGCAGGCGGCCTTTCGCACCATCTTCGACCCCATCACCGAGCAACCGCTAAAGCCCAACCTCTTGTGGATCTTTGCCCTGGAGCAAAACCGATACATGGAACGGCATGGGATCACCCTCGAAGAGATCGCCCGGGTCTCCGTCAAGAACAAACGCAACGCCCTTGATCACCCGGCAGCGCAGCTTGGTGCCGCCCTTACCGTTGAGGAGGTGCTGGCTTCGGAGGTGATGGCGTGGCCGGTCCACCGGTTGATGGTGAGCCCGACGAGCGACGGCGCTGCGGCGGTCATCTTGGCCGCGGAAGAGGTGGCGCGCCAGGTGACCCCAAAACCGGTTTGGATTCAAGGAGTGGGCTGGTGCCTGGACAGCGCCTACTGGACCAACCGGGACCTTTACTATCCCGAGTACGTGGAGAAAGCTGCGTGGATGGCCTACCGTATGGCGGGCATCCGCGAGCCAGAGCGAGAGATCCACATTGCCGAGCCCTACGACCCCTTTGCCTACAAAGAGCTCCACCACCTCGAAGCGCTGCAGCTCGCGCCCAAAGGCCAGGCACCCAAGCTCCTGGCCGATGGAGTCTTTGACCGCGACGGGAACTTGCCGGCCTCGCCTTCAGGCGGGCTGCTCGGTGTCGGCAACCCCATCGCCGCCGCCGGCACGATGAAAGTATGCGAGCTTTTCTGGCAGCTACGCGGCGAAGCCGGATCTCGGCAGGTTCCCGGCCAACCTGAACGAGGGGTTGCCCAGGCGTGGGGTGACCTCATGCAAGTGGGAACCGTCGTCGTTTGCGGCACG
>JACPAM010000234.1:0-9441 GCA_016180805.1 Deltaproteobacteria bacterium
TCTGGTGGAGATCATTCTGCGGGAAAGCCGCCGCATCATCCGCATGGGAGGGAGCACAATCATCGTCGAGACCCATCACGGCTTTATCTGTGCCAACGCTGGCGTTGATCTCTCCAATGTGGGTCTAGGTTACGTCGCCCTCTTGCCCCAAGAGCCGGATCGGTCGGCTCGCCAGATTCGTGAGGAGATCGGACGCCTTGGCGGGGTCGCGCCCGGCGTCATTATCAGCGATAGCTTTGGCCGTCCCTGGCGTCTCGGGACTCAGGATATCGCTCTCGGCGTTTCGGGTTTCAAGCCGCTCAAGGACTATCGCGGGGCGAGCGACCGTTATGGTTACGAGCTCAAGGCCTCTGTAGCCGCGGTCGCCGATGAGCTTGCCGGAGCGGCGGAGCTGGTGATGGGAAAGCGCGGGGAGATCCCGGTCGCGCTGATTCGCGGCTTCGAGGCTGAGGCCGGGGAGGGGTCGGCCCGGGAGCTGCTCAGGCCTGAAGCCGAGGATCTTTTTCGCAATTTCTAACCCTCACCCTTCCCCTCTCCCTGGCAGGGAGAGGGGAGGGAGAGGGTAATGAAACGGAAAAAATAATTGAGAGATAGCTACGGCTTTGGCGCTGCGTCTTGCAGCGCCGGGTGTCAAAGTCATCATCGGCTCCCGTGACCCGGCAAAGGCACGTGCTGTCGTGGACTCGCTAAGACCCAAGATCAACCAGGGCGTGATCGAAGGATACGCCAACCAAGAGGCAGTTCAGCAAGCCGAGTTCGTGGTCATCGCCGTGCCTTACGAGGGCCATGCCGCCATGGTGGCCGGTCTGAAAGGACAGCTCCGCGATAAGACCGTCATCGATGCGGTCGTGCCCCTCAATAAAGGCCGACCGTTCGTTCCGCCGGCCGGCTCTGCCCTTCAGGAAGCACAGGAAATTCTGGGCGGCGAGGCTCCGGTGATTGGGGCGCTTCATAATATCTCAGCCGTGGGTTTGCAGGATGCGGCCTCCTCCCTGGGCGATGTGCTGGTGTGCGGCGATGACGCCGCGGCGAAAAAGAAAGTCATGGAGCTTATCAAGCGGATCGGCGCTCGAACGTTCGATGCCGGACCGGCCTCACATGGCTATGTCATCGAGGGGCTGACTGGGGTGTTGATCTACCTCAACCGCAAGTACAAATCGAAGCACGCCAGCGTGAGGGTGACCGGAATCGGAGAATGATGGGAAAGAGCTTGACAGGGAGAACGCGTCGAAGTAGAGGAAGCTTGTTTCGCTCATGCATTAGGAAAATTCCAAAACTTATACGAGGAGGGTGACAATGGATATCGAGACGAGCACAGTGAGGGTGGGCGGTGAGGCAGGAAAGCAGATGGGTCTTTTCGTGGCTGCCCCGAAAGGAGACGGTAAGAAGCCAGCCCTGCTGGTGATCATGGAAGTTTTCGGCGTCAATGACCACATGAAGGATGTGACCCGGCGATTTGCCGGTGAAGGCTATGTGGGGATCGCTCCGGATCTCTACTATCGCCTGGAGAAGAACGTGGCGCCCAACAGCGACCTGCAAGGGGCGTTCGCGATGCGGGCTACGCTCTACGAGACCAAGATTGTTGAGGATCTTAACCGGGCGATCTCGTATATCAAGGGCAGGCCCGATGTAAACCCGAACAAGATCGGGATCATTGGCTATTGCTTCGGCGGTCGGGTTTCGTGGCTGGCTGCCTGCCAGTGTCCCGGCATTGCCGCCGCTTCGGTTTACTACGGTGGCGGGATCGCCGGCGGCGAGCGTGGTGAGAAGAGCCCGGTGGAGCCGGTGACTATGGCGAACAAGATCAAGGTCCCGCTCCAGTGCGCATGGGGTGATCAGGACCAGAGCATTTCCCAAGAAGCCAGAGAAAAAATTGAGGCGGCTCTGAAGGCGAACCAGGTCAATTACGAGTGGCATGTGTATAAAGGCGCAGGCCACGCCTTTTTCTGCGACGACCGTCCGAGCTACCACGAGGCCTCGGCCAAGGACATTTGGCCGAAGACGTTGGCTTTCTTTGCCAAGCACCTTAAGAGCTAAAAGATCGCTTCAGCGTAGATCCAGGAGTGATGGCCCTAGGGGGGACGAGGAGGAAGGCCGCGGGCGTCCTTGTCCGCGACCGAGGGGAGCGCGAGCGAGGCTGCGGACGTCCGGTTACAAACGGTGCGACTCATGGCACGAACCCATCGGCCGCAGCGGAGAGCGCGCTTCCCGAGGGAGCTCCCTGACGGGGACAGGCACGCAAGCGAGCCAGTCCCCTTCCACGGCCTGATGGCTCGGCCCCCGCGGAGCGTTCGGAGGAATGCGGGCTACCGGGTATGATGGACAACTATACAGCAAGTCCGATGTCTGCGGATGCCGTCCTTAGGTCAACTCCGCAGACGGTGCTGTGGGGCTACCTCGCGGCCAACCTGCCGCCCGCTCTTACGGTCAAGTCGGGGCAGGTGGTCCAAATTGAGGCCCTTTCACATCAGGGGCTTACCACCGACAAGGACCCCGTGAGTTTTTTCGGCCGCTACGGCATTCCTGCGGAGGAAGTCCTTCCGGATGCTACGGCCGTCTACTCTCAGGTGAAGCGCCCTAAAGGGGCGAGCGTCCATGTCCTTACGGGTCCGGTCTACATCGAAGGCGCGGAGCCCGGAGACGTGTTGGAGGTGCGGATCGTTGATATCCGGTTTCGCGTCCCCTACGGCGTCAACAACACGGGACCGGGAAGGGGCGTGCTGCCGGATCTGGTTAAAGGACCGACGCCGAAGCTGATTCGTCTGGATCTGGATCGGAACGTCGCGGTTTTCTCTCCCGAGATTGAAGTGCCGCTCCATCCCTTCATGGGGATCATGGCGGTGGCGCCGCCGACAAGCCTGGGGATGATCTCCTCGACGCCGCCGGGGATCTGGGGCGGGAACATGGATCTCAAGGAGCTGGGCAAGGGCTCCACGCTTTTTCTGCCCGTGTTCAACAATGGGGCGCAGTTCTTTACCGGCGATGGCCACGCGGTGCAGGGCGACGGTGAGGTGGACGGCGGAGCGGTGGAGATCTCGCTCACGCCGACATTACAATTCCTTGTGCATAAGGACAGGCCATTGAAGATCCCCATGGCTGAGACGCGCGATCACTTCATCGCCATGGGGATGAGCGTCGATCTCAACGAAGCGACGAGGATTGCCGTCGAGGAGGCCGTTAGGTTTCTCGAAAAGGAAAAAGGGCTCAGTGCCGCGGAGGCCTATGCGCTTTCGAGCATCGCGGTGGACCTGGCGATCGCCGAAGCCGTGGACGTTGTCAATCTCGTCTACGCCAAGATCCCCAAGCGTATCTTCAAAGACAATCCCGCCTATTGGCACAAGGCGTAAGGCACAAGCATAGGGAGATGTGGTTTTCTCCTGCCCGAATTCTCTGCGGTTCAACGGTTGTCGGACTCGGCGGTTAAAAAATTTCATTGACGCCATTCCTCGAATGCTCTATCCTGGTGGCAATTCGCCGGACGGAGGAATCTAAAAGTGAGTGACAGGGAAAAGATGATGTTGAAAGTTTTGGGAGTCATCGTTATTATTTTTCTCATTTACTGGGTCGTCTTCTAATCTCGCTCCAGACTTTCGGTTTTTACTCTTTCTTGCCCTGTGTTCCAGGGCAAAAACGAGGCGACTTTTTGTTTATTATGTGCTGCGGCCGAGCCTGTTTAGGAACTCATCCTGCGAAGGGCCGTAGTCCGAACGCCTGCCGAATACGTAGATCGATTTGTCACCGAGCTTCGGTACGGTAACGCGAAAAGGGCCGACCCACTCCGACTTGGGCACCGTTTCACGGTAGTTTTTCGGCAGCCGATGTTCGAAAATTCTCCAGCAGTTGTCGCGCTTGAAGTGGTCGTATGCGACGTCCGGGTATTTTGCCACCAACCTCCAGAAGTTGAACCGGCCCGGCCTGAGGATAAGGAGCCAATATACGAGCAGTCCAATAGCGATTGATATTGCGAACTCGATCATTGAAGGGCTTTTGGAAACGTATAGGCCAACAGGCTCCTAAATTTCAAACATCGGGCTGGTCTTGTCGCTGGATGATAGGGTGCGGTTATCCTGGACTCGCGCTTCGGGGTGGCCGAGAAAGATCCTGCCGACGGCAGTCTGCCTCCTGCTTACTGACTCTGGGCCAGCTCCTCTGCGCGCTGAACCAGGCTCCGGATCTCGTCGAATCCTTTTTGCCAAAAGCCGGGATCGTGGAAGTCGACGCCTAAGGGTCGAAGGAGCGCGTCGGGGCTATCGGACCCGCCCGCCTCGAGCAGGGTACGGTATCGAGGGACGAAATCTTTGCCCTGCTCTCGGTACATCCGATAGAGGGAAAGGACCAGAAGCTCGCCGAAGACATAGCTGTAGCAGTAAAAGCGCGTATGGATGAAGTGGGGAATGTAAGACCAGCCCCAGCGGTAGGCTTCGCCCAAGTCGACGGCATCGCCGTAATATTTTCGGTTGGCATCCATCCAGAGTTCCCCGAAGGCCTGAGGGGTTAACCGCCTCTCGGTTCGCCGGGAAAAGACCGCTTGCTCGAAGCGGGTCAGGACATTTTGGCGAAACACCGTGGCGAAGGCGTCTTCGATTTTGCCGGCGACCAGCGCGAGCTTGACCCGGGGGTTCGGCTCGTGCTCGAGGAGGTAATCGAACACGAGCATCTCGCCAAAAACCGATGCCGTCTCGGCGGTGGTGAGCGGGGTGTCGTAGTTCAAAAAGCTCTGCTTTCGGCTCAAGGTGCCGTGCAGACCATGTCCGAGCTCGTGGGCGACGGTCATGACGTCTCTCATCGTGTCGGTATAGTTGCAGAGGATATACGGGTGCAACTGCGGAGACGGTGAGGCGCAGAACGCTCCGCCCCGTTTGCCCTTGCGTATCTCGGCATCGATCCAATGTTTGGCAAAGAACTCGTCGGCGATGGAGCGGAAGGTCGGGCTGAATGCGCCGAAAGCTTCCAAGATAACCTCTTGGGCTTGGGGAAACGGGAAGGAGCTGTTTTCTTCACCCACGGGCGCATACTGGTCGTAGAGCGCCAGCCGGGAAAGGCCGAGCAGGCGCGCCTTGAGGCGAAAGTAATCGTGCCCGATCCGGTAATTGGCCTCGGTGACTTCCATCATCCTTGCGACCGCTTCGCCGTCGATCTCATTGGCGAGGTGGCGCTCCGTCATAGGGTTGGGATAGCGCCGAAGCCGGTCCATCGTGAGATGGTCCTGAATGATGGTGTCGTAGACAAAGCCGAGCGCATGCTCATGACGAGAAAGCCCGTCGAACAGCAATTCCCAGGCCCTCTGGCGAAGCTGCCGGTCGGAGTGATGCATGAGCGCGAGGATCTCGCTCAGGGTAAGCTCGGTGGGTTTCCCATCGCGGTCCAAGGGAAAGGTCAAGGCGGAGGTGATCTCGGAAAAAAGCCGGCCGAACGCGCTGCGGCCGGTGTTGTCTTTTTCATTGACGATCTTCTCCTCCAGCTCGCTGAGTTTGTGCGGGCGAAACCGGCGGGCGCTTCTGAGATAATGGCCGTAGGGCTGTAAAATCGGATCCTGCGTGAGCCTCTCGGCCACTTCGTCTGCGAGATCGAGCCATTCCAGCTCGAAGAAGAGCAAGAGGTTTCTCACCTCGGTCGCGCGCTGCTCTACCTTCTGCTCGAGGTCCTGGTACTCAGGATTCAACGAATCCGCCGCGTAAAGCAGGCTGGCATAGCTCGACACGCGGCTCAAAGCCTCCTCGATGGCTTCCAGCTCTCTCACACCCTCAAGGAGCGTGTGCGGGTCCGGCCCTTGCGGGCGGCGGATTGAGCCGCGAAACCGGGTGCCAAAAGCCTCCGCTCGAGTGCGGCAGTCCCGTAGCGTCGCCTCAATGCGCGGGTCCCCGTGCGAGGCGTAAAGATCGCTGAGATTCCAGCAAATGCCGGCTGCACTGGTGCCCATAGAATCCACCCTTTCTATTGTGCGCGGGTCGGGCGAGGGATGTCAACGGGGCGAAAAAAGGGGTTGTTGTGGCTTTTTTTTTGTGCTATAAATGCTCGCTTAATATTCAGGAGTAGTGGTCTGGCTATGTATGACGACCTTTTAGCAAGAATTATCGAGCCCGATACCTTTTTGCCCTCGCAGTTCTACGGCAATCGCGCGCTATCCCGCCAGCTCGACGGCGAGAAAAAGCTCATGCTTGCCATCCTGAAGGATGCGGTGGAATGCCTGGAGAAGTATCGCGGGACTAAGACCGCCATCGGCAAGGGGCTTTATCAGAATGCCCTCGAGTGGGTTGAGGACAAGAGCACGGGGTGGCCGTTCTCCTTCAATAACATCTGCGAGCTTTTGGGATTCGATCCCGAATACCTTCGCGAGTTCTTGTTGAGGCGGGAAGGAGCGCAGAGGGGAAAGTTTATCTCCGCCGCGCTTTAATCGCCGCGATCTCATCCGTGATCAGTTGCCCGCGCGGGCTGGCGGGCCGGAAAATCTTGAGCGCCCGCTCCAGGTTGGCGAGCGCCAACTCGTCCTCGTCCGCCAACAGTTGGGAGCGGGCGAGATAGTAGTGGGCGTCGCCAAGCCGATTCATCTTCCCGTAAACCACCCCCAAGCGCTGGGCCGGCTCGGGCCACAGGGGCGACAGGGTGTGGGCCTGCAAAAAAGCCAAGACCGCCTCGGAGAACTTGCCTTCCTTCTCGAACAGCTCGCCCAACCACAGGTGGTTGAGCGGCTCTTTCGGCTCGGCGCTGAGCGCGCGCTGAAAAGCGTCGTGAGCCAGGCGGTACTCGTTCATCTGGGTATAGAGGCGACCCAGGTCCCGCTCCATCCCCGGCCCTTGGGGATCGAGGGCTCGGGCGCGCTCCAGATGTTCCCTGGCTTCCGTCCACTTGCCCCTGTACTGGTAGGCAAGGCCGAGCATGCGTAGGGCCTCGGCGTTTTGCGGGTCTTGACCGAGGACTCGTTCGTATTCCCCGATCACCGCGTCCGCCTCGTGCCTTTCCAGACGCAGCAGCGTTTGTATTTTTCGGATCGGGTCGGCTGCCTCGCGCTTGGCCGCCCCGGTCCTGAGCGAGCTCACGACCGCCTCCACTCGGCTGAGTCGCTCCTGGGTCAGGGGATGGGTCATCAGATAGGGTGGAATATCGACCGGGTTCAGCATCCGCTCCTGATCGATGAGCCTTAGAAAAGCCAGGGCCGCTCTCGGATCGTAACCCGCTTCAGCCATGTATTTAACCCCGAGCGTGTCCGCTTCTTGCTCCAGTTGACGGTTGTAGGCGAGCTGGCGGGTCGCCGCCAGGGCCTGACCGAGCGCTCCCGCAGCCTGGGCCTGGGTCCCGCCGCCGGAGAGAAACACGCCCAAAAGAGCCAACAGGCTCAAGGGGTCGGGGCCGGAGATGCGCGCGATGTGGCGCCCTTTGGCGTGGGCGATTTCGTGCCCGAGAACCCCGGCCAGCTCATCCGTGCTCTTCACCCTCTCGATAAGCCCGGTGTGGACGTAGATCGTGCCTCCAGGTATGGCAAAAGCGTTGAGCTGGGAGTTCTCCACGACGAAGAAGCGGTAATCGAAGGGCTGGGGCCCCATCGGGGAGAGGAGCTGTCGTCCGATCCGATCGACGTAGCGCTCGATCTCCGGATGGCGGACAAGCTGGAGTTGTTTCTTGGCCTGGCGCCGAAATTCGCGGCTGATCCTTACCTCCTCGTCTTCGGCGAGCGGTTTGACCAGAGGTATCTGTGCCGGAAGGCGCGACGCGCATCCGGTGAAACCGGTGACCAAGAGAAGCGTATAGAGGAACTTCCGGAGCACTCAGCGATTATAGAAGGTGTTCTGAGCCGCCGCAATACAGAGAACCGTTGACGCCGCGTCGTTGAAGCAATAATCTATAGGCGATTTTCACTACGAGGAGTGTACGATGACCGCTCAATTCCGAGTACCAGCGGAAAAGCTCACGTGGCGCTGCGACCCTTCCCTTCTCCCCTTTGCCTGCACGGCGGATATGACCCCGTTGGAAGACTTCATCGGACAGTCGCGGGCGATACGAGCCATCGAGTTCGGCCTGGGAGTCAACAAGCCCGGTTTCAATATCTTCGTCACGGGCCTGACGGGGACCGGGAAGACCAGCATCATCAAGGCCTTCCTGAAAAAGGTCACGGGAGAAAAAAGGATTCCCCAAGAGGATTCTCCGTTCCCGGAAGACTGGTGTTATGTCTATAACTTTATTGACCCCGACCGCCCGCAGGCCGTCAACATCCGCCGCGGCTGGGGCAAGGTTTTAAAGCGGGACATGGAAGAATTGGTTCAAACCCTGCAGCGCGAAGCCAGCAAGACTTTTGAGAGCGAAGAGTTTGCGCGCCAGCGCCAGGCCATGGTCGAGCAGGCGCAAAAAAAACAGCAGGAGATCATGGAACGCCTCATGGAAGAGGCCCGAGCGAGCGGCTTTACCCTGCGCTTTTCTCCGTCGGGGATGGCTTTGATTCCTCTGAAGGAGGGGAGGCCCATGCAAGAGGAGGACTACCTCTCGCTGGAGCCGGAAAAGAAAAAGGCCCTAGAGGACAAACGCAGCGAGATTGAGCGGCAGGTCGAAGAGGCGCTACGGGAGGGGAAGAGGTTAGAGCGGCAAATTGCCGATCGGTTGCAGGCACTTGAACAGCAGGCCGGCGAGTATTTGGTCCGCATCCCGCTAGCGGAACTGAAAGAGAAATACCGCGACTACCCCAAAGTGGTGCATTACCTGATCGCGGTCCGCGATCATATACTGAAAAACCTCAACCGCTTCGTCAAAGGAGCAGAAGGGGCCCAAGCCCTGGGACCGCTGGTTTCTTTGCAGCCGGTCGAGGCTTCGGCCGATCCTTTTCTCCCTTACCGCGTCAACGTCTTCGTCGATAACAGCGAAACCCAGGGGCCGGCGATCATCATCGAGACCAACCCCACCTACCACAATCTCTTGGGGGTGGTGGAGAAGCGCCCTGTGCTCGGGGGATTTATCACCGATTTCACCCACATTAAGGCCGGCTCGATCAGCCGCGCTAACGGCGGCTATCTCGTCCTTTATGACCGTGACGTTTTGAGCAATCCCGGGGTGTGGGAGGCGCTGCAGCGGGTGATCAAAAACCGCGAGCTCAGAATCGAGGAGCCGGCGACTTTTTTCGGCTGGCTTCCGCCCCAAGGGCTCAGACCCGATCCGATCCCGACCGACACCAAGGTCATCATGATCGGCGATCCGCTTCTCTATCACACCCTGTCCTCGTTCGACCCCGACTTTCGCGAGACGTTTAAGGTCAAGGCGGACTTCAATTTCGAGATCGAGCGCTCCAATGACAATATCGTTGCGTACGCGTGCTTTATCAGCGCCTACTGCGGGCGCGAGGGGCTGCGTCACTTCGACCCGAGCGGGGTTGCCCGGGTGATCGAATACGGGGCGAGGCTGGTGGAGGATCAGGAGAAGCTCTCGACCCGCTTTAGCGATGTCGTCGATCTCCTGATC
>JACPAM010000234.1:9454-26281 GCA_016180805.1 Deltaproteobacteria bacterium
CCGAGCGGGGTTGCCCGGGTGATCGAATACGGGGCGAGGCTGGTGGAGGATCAGGAGAAGCTCTCGACCCGCTTTAGCGATGTCGTCGATCTCCTGATCGAATCGAACTATTGGGCGGAGAAGGCGGCAAGCGAGCTGGTCACGGGCGAGCATGTGGAAAAGGCGATCGAGGAAAAAACGTTTCGTCTGAATCTGATCGAGGAGAGGCTCCGCCAGATGATCGCCGAGGGGACCCTGCTCGTGGATGTGGCGGGTTTGGCGGTGGGGCAGGTCAATGGATTGGCCATTTATCAACTGGGAGACTTCAGCTTTGGCAAGCCGTCGCGGATCACGGCCAAGACCTTCATGGGACGGGGGGGAATCATCAACATCGAACGGGAAGCGAAGTTGAGCGGTAAAACTCACGATAAGGGCGTCTTGATTCTGAGCGGCTATTTGGGGGCCAAGTACGCGCAGGACCGCCCGCTTTCCCTTTCGGCGAGCCTGTGCTTCGAGCAATCCTATGAAGGAATCGATGGGGATAGCGCCTCGTCCACCGAGCTCTATGCGATTGTCTCAAGCCTTGCCGGGATGCCCATCAAGCAGGGCATAGCGGTCACCGGCTCGGTCAACCAGAACGGAGAGATTCAGGCGATTGGTGGCATCAACCGCAAGGTTGAAGGTTTCTTCGACGTCTGCCGGATCAAGGGGCTAACCGGCGAGCAGGGAGTCCTCATTCCGCGGGCCAACTTGCGCAACCTGATGCTTAGACGGGATGTCGTCGAGGCCGTGGCGCAGGGAAAATTTCACATCTATGCGGCCAGTATGATCGATGAGGGTATTGAAATCCTCACCGGCGTCCCGGCCGGCGCCAGGGATCGCCAGGGTCACTATCCTCCTTCGTCGTTGAACGGTTTGGTGGAAAAGCAGCTCGAAACATATGCCGAGAGTCTAAGGAAGGCCGGCGTCCCGGCCGCCGCGAAACCCGTGGAAGAGCAGGAGGGCTAAGCCCCTCTACCCTTCTCGTCGTTCCGCGCTTTTCGGCTTTTGCCCAAGCCGCACGGAGAGTTTGAACGTTTCTCCCTTGCGGAAGATCGCCAGGTTTACTTCCCGACCCGCCTCGGTGCCTGCGATGATTCGGATAAGCTCCCGCGGGTTGTCCACACGCATGCCGTTGACCGCGAGGATCACATCATGGGAAAGAATGCCCCCTTTTTCGGCCGGCTGGCCCGGCAGCACAGCACTTACCAGCACGCCGCGGACCGGAGCCAGCCTCAGGGCCTCCGCCCCTTCCAGGGTGAGCTCGGATACCCGGACTCCAAGCCAGCCCCAGACGATCTTTTCCCCGCTCAGCAGCCGCGGGACCATAGCCTTGATCACGTTGATTGGCACCGCAAAGCCCATGTTTCCTCGGTCCGATGCCATCGTGATCATGCCCACGACGTGACCCCTGACGTTCACCAGCGGCCCGCCGCTCCAACCGGCGCTGGCGCCAGCATTGGTTTGGATAAAGTCAAACCCCGTGGCAAGGCTTCTACCCCGCCGGCTGATGATCCCCAGGCTGAGCGAGCTCTCGGTTCCGAAGGGGTAACCCACCGAGCTGACCAGATCCCCCACCTGGGCATGGTCTGAATCGCCTAAAGCGATTGCGGGAAGCTCTTTTGGGCTTTTAATCCTCACCAGAGCGACGTCCACCTCCGGGTCCGTGCCGATCACCTGTCCCCTGAACCTTTGCCTGTCGGCCAGCCGGACCTCGATGTCCTTGCCTCCATCCACCACATGGTGGGCCGTGAGAATGTAGCCTTCCGGGTGGATAATAAAGCCTGAGCCGCGGCTGCTCGTGGGGCGTTGGCTGTCTCCATCTTGAGCCGCTGGCGGGTTGAGACTTACCCGTAGCTGCACCACGCCCGGCCGCACCTTGTCTGCCAGGCGCACGAAGGCGCGGTTCAGCCGCTCGAGATCAGGATTAGCATCGACGCCATTTCCCTCCCGCCACAGCGGCAACGGCTCAGGTCGGGCAACTTCTAGGGGCAACAACGCCCCGAAAACACCGATTAGGAGCATGGCTGCCGTGAGGAGCACTCGCTCTCGTCTCATGGTCGTCCTCCGCCTCTAATTCTGGTGGCTCTTTTATCTGAAACCGCAATCGAGAACAAGAGCCCCAAAAGGGGAGGCTCGCGGTTCGCCCTCGGGGGTTGGGCATTTGAGCTTGGGAATTGCATTTTCTGCCAAACTGGTATCATATGTTCGAGAACGCGTCGATGGTGGAGGTCGGCAAAAGAGTTGTGCTCGTCACCGGCGGCGGCCGGGGCATCGGACGTGCGATCGCACTGGCTTTTGCCGCTCAGGGCTGCGCGGTGGCGGTCACGGGACGGACTCGATCTTACCTCGATCATGTGGCGGATGAGATCCGCCGCCTCGACGCCAGTGCCCTTCCCGTCGCCTGCGACGTGACGCGAAGGCAAGAAGTGGAAGCGCTCAAGGCCGAGGTCGAGGGCAGCCTCGGAACCGTGCAAATTCTCATTAACAGCGCGGGGATGGCCCCGGCTGCAGCCTTCTTGGACATGGAGGATCGGCTCTGGGAAGAGGTTTTCAAGGTCAATCTCACCGGAACCTACTATTGCTGCAAGGTGTTTTTGCCGGGCATGATCGCGTCCGGTTGGGGACGGATTATCAATATCGCCTCGACGGTCGCCAAGGTCGCCTACTCCCACATCTCCGCCTATGCGGCTTCCAAGCATGCCGTCCTCGGGTTGACCCGCGCGCTCGCCATCGAGATGGCGAGAAAGGGCGTAACGGTCAACGCGATCTGCCCGGGATATGTGGAAACGGAGATGACTCTAAGCAACGCCAAGTCGATGGCAGAAAAGACCGGCAAGAGCGTTGAGGAGATACTTGAGCTGTTTAAAAAAACCTCGCCCCAGGGCCGGCTGATCGATCCAAAAGAGGTAGCCGATTTGGCTCTGATGCTTGCCTCTACGGCGGCCGGGGGGATCACGGGGCAGGCGATCAACGTGGACGGCGGGGCGGTAATGATTTGATGGTCTTTGTAGAGGAAGAAGATGGACTTTTTTTTTGAGCCGGATCACCGCTCTCTGCGCGAGCGGATCCGCGCGTGGGTGGAGAAGAACATCCTCTCTGAGGGCAGGTCGGAGGCGGACGTCGAAGGGGAAGCCCGAAAGCTTGCCGCTCAGCTTGGTCGCGATGGCTTTACCGCCTATGTAGCGCCCGAAAGTTTTGGCGGCGCGCGCGCGAAGGTGCAGGCCCGGGACCTCTGTATTTTGCGCGAGGAGCTGGCGTATGGCTCGGCGCTTGCGGATGCGACTTTTGCCATGCAGGCGCTCGGCAGCTACCCGATCGCACTGGCGGGAAATGAGGCGCAGAAGGCCCGCTACCTGCCGCCGATTGTCCGGGGCGAGGTCATGGCCGCGTTCGCCCTGACCGAGCCTCAGGCAGGCTCCGATGTCTCTGCGCTCGAGACGCGCGCTGTTAAGCGCGGCGAAGAATACGCTCTTACCGGAATCAAACGATTCATCTCCAATGCGGGTTTGGCGGGAACCTATGTGGTCTTCGCCTCGACGGACCCGGAAAAAAAAGGCAAGGGCATAAGCGCGTTCATCGTGGAGGCGTCGAGGCCCGGTTTGGTGCTGAAGGAGAAGACGCGCCTGATCTCACCCCATCCGATCGGCGCCATTGCGTTCGAAGAATGCGTGGTTCCCCAGGCCAACCTTCTGGGGCAGGAGGGCGACGGGCTGAAAATCGCCCTGGGCACCCTCGATACGCTACGCTGCACGGTTGGGGCGGCCGCGGTGGGATTGGCGCGCCGGGCTTTGGCCGAGGCGCTCGGATACAGCCGAACGCGGCGCCAGTTCGGGCGGGAGCTCGCCCAATTTCAGGGCATTCAATTCAAGCTCGCTGACATGGCTACGGAGCTCGAGGCGGCGCGGTTGTTGGTTTATCAGGCAGCCTGGCTCCATGACGGCGGGGACCGACGGCTCAAACAGAAATCCTCCATGGCGAAGCTTTTTGCTACCGAGGCGGCGCAGCGGATCGTGGATCAGGCGCTCCAGATCCATGGCGGGATCGGGGTGGTGGAAGGGACGCCCGTCGAGCGGTTGTATCGCGATGTCCGCTCCTTGAGAATCTACGAAGGAACCTCGGAGATCCAAAAACTCGTCATCGCGCGGAGTCTGCTAAGCGACGCAACAGGCAATAGGCAACAGTAAAAGGCAACAGGCAATAGGCAGCAGGATCTTCTTCGCAGACTGGTTCTTCAGGTTTACCTTGCCTATTGCCTGAGTTCGGGGAGGAAACTATGGATTTTGAACTTTCAGAGGAGTTGATTGCGGTTCGCGATCTCGCCCGCGACTTCGCGGCGAAAGAGATCGCGCCGTCAGCCGCCCAGGATGATCGGGAGCACAAGTTCCGCAAGGACCTGGTGTTGAAGATGGGAGAGCTCGGCTTTTACGGTTGCGTGGTGCCGGAAAGCTACGGCGGAAGCGCCCTGGGTTACCTCGCTATGGCGCTGATCACCGAGGAGGTCGCCCGCGTCCACAGCGCCATGAGGGTATTCATGAACATGCAGGTCGGTCCGGCGCTGACGATTCTGCAGTTTGGCACCGAGGAACAAAAGCGGCGGTGGATTCCTCCCTTGCTCCGCGGCGAGAGCGTCAGTTGCTTCGCGATCACCGAGCCCGATGCGGGATCGGACGTGGCGGCAGTCCGCACGATGGCCGTCTTGGATGGCGATAGCTACGTGCTCAACGGAAGCAAGATCTGGATTTCCAACGCCCCGGTCGCGGACACGGCCCTGATTTACGCTTCCATCGATCGGGCGCAAAAGCACCGCGGCATCTGCGCTTTCTACGTCGATCTCCATCAGCCCGGCGTAAGCCGGCGCGCCCTGGATACGCTGGGTGTTCACTGCTCGCCGATCGGCGAGATTACGTTTGAGAACTTCCGCATTCCGAAAGCGAGCTTGATCGGCAAGGAAGGGGAAGGGTTCAAGATCTGCATGTGGCAGCTCAACCAGACGCGCCTGAGCTGTGCAGCCGGAGCCCTGGGCTTGGCGCGTGCAGCGCGGGAAGCCGCGGTGAGCTATTGCAACCAGCGGGAGCAATTCGGCCAGAAGATCGGCGAGTTCCAGATGAATCAGGACCTGATTGCCCAGATGGTCGTGCACGAAGAGGCGGCGAGCCTGCTCGTGCATCGCGCCGCGTGGTTGGCGGACCGCAAGCAGCCGAACAATCTCGAAACCTCGATGGCAAAATACGCTGCTGCCGAGGCTGCGGCCTTTGCCGCCGATGCGGCCCTCCGAATCCTTGGGGCGTACGGTTACTCCACAGAATTTCCCGTCGAGCGCTATTTCCGCGACGCCAAGTCGTATCAGATCGTAGAGGGCTCATCGAACATCCACAAGCTCATCATCGCCCAGGACGCCCTGGGCTATAGAAAAGCGAACCGGTAAAGAAATCAGTGCCGTTACTGGCATGGTTCTACTTGACAGAAGCTCCTTAACTAAGGGATATTTCACCCGATTTTGGCTATTAATGGGATGGAGGAGCGGTCGGAATAGGCTGTTGGAATCGCACGCAATTGATATTTAGAGTTTGACCTTAGGACGCCTCAGTTATGGACGTCTGCATTGGACGTGTCTCGCTCAACCGGCAGGACAGGGGTACAATGTTTTTTGTTGAGAAAACGCCGAGCCAAAAATGCCCACGCCGAGACACTTGCAAAACGCGCCGATAACAGAAGCGATAATAGATTTCCGTGTCAAAGCCCGCGCAGATCTCTGTGCGGAGGACTTTGCGGGCGTGAAGGATCAGCTATCGAACCGGCTACCAAAGTTAGAGGAAATGCGCGGCCTACAAGCGACGTTCCAAGTCCTCAAGGGGAAGGGACAACCGCCCCTTGTTCAGGACCTTGGCCTTCAGGGATATTTCTTTAAGAGCCAAGACGAAAAGGTCATAGCCCAGTTTCGAATCGATGGTTTCACTTTGAATCGTTTGCGGCCTTACACGAGTTGGGAGGACATTTTTCCCCAGGCAATGGAATTGTGGCGTGTCTACTTATGGGTTGCTAAGCCGGCAGCCGTTATTCGACTGGCTGTTCGCTACATCAACCATATCCCTCTTCCTCCCGGAACTGAGAAATTCGAGAATTATCTGAGAGCTGCCCCCGTGATCCCCCCTGAATTGCCCCAGTATGTGAGTAGTTTTCTCACAAGGGTCACCATTCACAATCCAGAGGATCATGTGGCAGCGCATGTCACCCAAGCCTTGCAACCTACCACTGATGTGCAAAGACTCACGGTCATTCTTGACATTGATGCTTATAAAGAGGCAGAATTCTTACCTGAAGATCCAGCAATCGAGCGCACGTTTATGCAGCTTAGAGCCTTCAAGAATATGATCTTCTTCAATAGCTTGACGGACCAAGCCCTGAGGCATTTCGAATGAGTATTGCTGCTACAGCCCCAGTAACTACCTTTGCCGTTGTCCCTTGGGTCGACCGAGCGCTTAGCGATGACGCAGACGTGGTACGCAAGTTGACCATCAGCGCCGCCGAGTTTCCGCGTAGCGTAGTTCTCGGAGAACCCAAGCGTGTGGTCCAGGAAGCGCTTGACGCGGCGTGCGTTGCAGCCCAACGGGACGACTGGGACGGGATGGGTTCGGCACGGGTCGAACCGAGCACCTACGCATACGCAAGCCAATTCTTACAGATCCTGCCTGCCAGCCTTCCGATCCCCGATATATCAGTCGATACTGATGGCGAAATCTTATTTGAGTGGGATCGCGGCCAAAGGCATATTTTTTCGATAAGTGTTGGTAGGGATGGAACCCTGACATTCGCTGGCTTATACGGTCACACAAAAATCCATGGTACAGAGCATCTTCGTGAGGCTCTACCGCTGGTTATTGCGCATTCTCTTCAGCGGATTGCCAACCAGCCTACCGTCTGATCCAGCTGCTGATGAGGTCACAACTCGGTACCTTAACCAAGAGGGCCATTTTGTGCCTTCAACCGGCCGGGTTAAACCGCGAGCATTCCACCCAGCGCGAAATGATCACAAGACGTCTGTTTTTCGTATTAGTGGGCTGAGCGAGAGGCAAATATGGCTGATCGGAGATATATACGTGGAAGCGGTTGTGGGAAGGAAAATCTTGGCTCGTGCCGAGGTGTCGGTGGCTCATGTACACAGCCTAGAATTGCGAGTGGAGCCGGATGAGCCACCGCCGCGGCACGCGAACATCACGGGATGGGCCTCGGAAAAGGATCGTTGGATGTCTAAGGCCCAGGAGCTTGCGGCTTTAGCAACTCTTCGCCTTCCGAGCAGGTCAGCTTAACAAGGCTTCGGAGCACATTTTGGAGCTCTTCTTGAATAGGTTCTGCGAGGTTGCGATAGGTCTGACGAAAAGTCTCAGTAAAAAAGAATGGCCTCTCTCAGCTCCTTTTGAGACCGATCATGCGATAGACAAGTTCCATGTCCAGGCTGTTACGGACCCAGTCCGCCAGCCGATCGTACTGTTCCTCCTTGGAAAGGACCTTGCCTGTGGCGTGGAAGACAACCTCTTTTCTCGCAGCCAGCTCGCATAAGATAGAGCGCCGGAACGCCTCGTTGCGGAAAAGGCCGTGCAGGTAGGTTCCCAGCACATTGCCGTCGGCGCTTAGGCAGCCGTCAAACTCCTGGCAGGCTTTTCGGGAACGCTCGTCAATGCGGAAAGGTGCTACATTGTTCGCCCCGTTGGTTGTCCCCATGTGAATTTCATAGCCGCTTATGGGAAGCCCTGATGCCTCTTGCAGAAGCCCCCTACCGGCTATCACACAACCTCGCACCTGGTGGGTCGATTTAACCGGGAAAAAAGTAGTGGTTACCGGCAAAAGCCCGAGACCATGGGCTTGATACTCGGCACTTTCTACATGCTCCGGGTCGAGGATCATCTCGCCCAACATCTGGTAACCGCCGCATATGCCGATGACTGGTTTGCCCCTATGGGCTTGCTCGATGATCTCCTGAGCGAGCCCTATCCTTTTCAGATACATCAAATCGGCCATCGTGCTCTTTGTGCCCGGGATAATAATCAGATCAGGCTCTCCCAGTTCATCGCCAGGTTCTACGTAGCGGAGCCGGACCCCTTGTTCCTGCTCCAGCGGATCGAAATCGTCGAAATTCGAGATATGCGGCAGGCCGATGACGGCGATATCGAGAAGATAATCGCTCCTTGCTTTCATCGCGCGCCGTTCTTCCAGGGAGATGGAGTCTTCCTCGGCAACATGGATGTCATGGTAGTAAGGAACAACTCCAGCCACCGGCACTCCGGTCCGCTCCTCCAGCCACTTAAGCCCCGGTTCGAGCAGGGAAAGATCGCCGCGGAACTTGTTGATCACAAAGGCTCTGATAAGCGCCCGCTCTTCAGGCTCCAGAAGCTCTAAGGTTCCGACCAGAGAGGCGAACACGCCGCCTCGGTCGATATCTGCCACCAGCAGAACTGGCGCCTTGCAATGCAGGGCTACCCTCATGTTGACTAAATCCCTATCCTTTAAATTGACCTCAGCAGGGCTGCCTGCCCCCTCTATGAGGACAACGTCGTATTGGGCCAACAGCTTATCCAGAGACTCGGTTACTACGGACCACAACTGCTCTCGTGACGAATAGTATTCCGTTGCCATCACCCTGCCCACCGGCTTTCCCTTCACCACCACTTGAGAGCAGTAGTCGGCCTCAGGTTTGAGTAGGATGGGATTCATCTCCACCGTCGGCTCCACGCCGGCTGCCTCGGCCTGAACCACTTGGGCCCTTCCGATCTCTCCACCATCGCGAGTGACAAAGGAGTTGAGCGACATGTTCTGTGCCTTGAAGGGGGCCACCTTCCGGCCATCTTGTTTCAGGATGCGACAGAGGGCGGTGACCATGATGCTCTTCCCCACTGAGGAGGCGGTTCCTTGGACCATTAAGATCTTGGCGGGCATAATCGAAATTTGTCTCACGCTTTCTTCATTTAGTGGCCGCTTTCCAACCAGCGCAAAAATCAACAAAGGATGGCGCCAGACTCCTCTTACTTCCCAGATGCAGGTGAATGTAGGAGGCCAGGGTATTCTTGACCCGGAACCCCTCCTTGCGTCCCGCCTGATCCAGCACATCGTAGGCAGCGACGTTTCCTGGCTCTTCTTTCAAAGCCGACAGATGAAACTCGTGCCCCCTGACCGATTCTCCCGTGCTCATGAGCAGGTTATCGTCGAGAGCACGCACTTTGCGGTAGCCTAGAGTCAACTGGCTCCCTTTCATGGAGGAGCGACAGGGAAGAACCCCTGCCATGGGATAGCTCTTACCCTCCGAGTCTTCGATGTTCTCCCCCAGGTACATTAGCCCGCCGCACTCGGCGTAGATGGGCAACCCCCTTTGCGCCGCCTTCTGAAGAGAACGGCGCATTGAGCTGTTCTCAGACAGCTCCCGTGCATAGAGCTCTGGAAAGCCACCACCGATGTACACTCCAGCGATTCCTGACGGCAGCTCCCCATCCTCTAGGAGACTGAAGGAAACAATTTCTGCGCCCCAGGCCTCCAGTAAATCCAGGGAGTCCGGATAATAGAAGTTGAATGCCTTGTCCTTAGCCAGGGCGATAGCTACCTTCGCAGCTCTAGGCGCTTCAGGAAAGAGAAGGGAGCTATCCGGTTCAGATAAATCAATGGGTGTTGCCAGTCGCAAGAGGCGATCCACATCGATGGTACGCTCCACCTGCTCTACCAGCCGACCATAAAACTCAACAGAGACCTTCCCTTCAACCGTGGGGATCAGTCCCAGGTGGCGCGCCGGTAGCGCCAAATCAGGCCGTCTGGGGATATAACCAAGCAAGGGTACCCCGGCTTTCTCAAGAGAAGGCTTAACGAATTCCAGATGTCTCTCCCCGGCTATGCCGTTCAAGATCACCCCAGCCAAGCTGAGCCCTGGATCGAAACTCTTGAATCCCAGCACCATGGCTCCAACACTACGCGCCGCCGCCGAGGCATCCACCACCAGAACCACCGGCAGGCGCAGCAGCTTTGCAACATGGGCCGTACTGCCCTCTTCGCCTTCTCCCCGGAAGCCATCAAAGAGCCCCATGACTCCTTCGATTACGGCTAGCTCCTTGTTTTTCATCGCTCGACGAAACAATTGAGCGACCGCAGTCTGCTCCAGGAGCCAGGTATCCAAGTTGCGCGAGGGCATGCCGCAAACTGCACTGTGGTAGGAAGGATCGATGTAATCGGGGCCCACCTTAAACGGCTGGACTTTGTGACCCTTCCGGCACAGGACTGCCATAATCCCTGTTGCTACCATGGTCTTGCCCACGCCGCTGTGCGTGCCTGCGATGACCAGTCCCTTCAACATGCTCTCCTTAACTCTGGGGCCTTCGCGGAAGATAATAGACCGCGCCCGACTGCGAATCTCTGCTCACTGCGACCTCCACTCCAAAGGCGTCTCTCATGCTTCGTTCGTTCATCACCTCTTCCACTTTCCCGAAGGCGATCGGCTCACCGGATTTGAGCAGCAGGACCTTATCCGCAAACAAAGAAACCAGGTTTAAGTCATGCAACACGGCGACTACCGTCGATCTTCCTTCGGAGCACAGCCTTGTTAGGCTGTTTAAAATTTGCAGTTGAAAATAGAGATCCAGATGCACTGTGGGCTCATCCAACAAGAGGAGATAGGAAGTCTGTGCCAGGGCCCTGGCGATCAAAACCTTCTGTTTTTCGCCGCCGCTGAGGGCAGTGAATTTTCTCTCCCTGAAAGGAAGTGAGTCTGTGAGACGAAGCGCTTCTTCTACCGCCTGGGTGTCTCCTGCCGCTTGGCTGAAGCGTCCCTCATGGGGATATCTCCCCAAGGAAACCAGCTCCTGAACCGTCAGGGGGAATCCGGCAGAGAGCTGTTGAGAGACATAAGACATCTTCTTCGCCCTCTCCTTCGGCGGATAAGACAGCACCGGTTTTCCATCCAGCCGTATCTCGCCCTCTCTCGGGATTAGAGTTCCCAGGATGATCTTCAGGAGCGTGGTCTTCCCTGAACCGTTGGGACCAATCAGGGCCACGAATTCCCCCTGCCGGATAGAGAAAGAGATATTTTTTAAGACCAACGCCCTCTCGTAGGCGAAAGAGACGTTATGGATCTGTAAGACAACATTGCTCTCCATCGCGCCTAAAGACCGTACTCCCCTCTCTCTTTTTTTAGCAAGTAGAGAAAAACGGGAACTCCAAATAAGGAGGTCACCACCCCCACAGGGAGTTCGGAGGGGGCCAGGACCACTTTTGCGAGGGTATCGCAGAGGATTAAAAAGGTGCCCCCCAGTAAGAAAGTGACAGGGAGCAAAATCCGATGGTCAGCCCCAAAAACCATGCGCACCATGTGGGGAACGATGAGTCCGACAAAACCGATGAGACCCGCAACGGAAACGGAGATAGAGGTCAAAAATGCAGCCAAGACGGCGTAGATGGCTTGAACCCGCTTCGTATTCACGCCGCTGCTGAGCGCGGTCTCTTCCCCTAACAAGAGGACGTTCAACTCCCTGGCATAATAAAAGGCGATCCAGACGCATACGGGAACGAGAGTGACCGCCACCCAGGTTGTTTCCCAACTCGCGGAAGAGAAGCCCCCCATGAAGAAAAAAATGAGCGCCTTGAGCTCTTCCTCGGCCATGATCATAAGGACAGCTACGAAGGAGGAAAAAAACAACCCCACTCCCAAACCTGAGAGGAGCAGACGGAAGACCGAGAAGTAGCCATCTCGGGAACCAAAGTAAAACACCAGGAAGAGGGCCAGGAGGGAGCCCAGAAAGGAAAAAAAGCTTACCCCGGTGAAGATCGCCAGAGGGGACGTAAAGCCCAGGACAAGGGCCGCGGCAGCGCCTAAAGAGGCTCCCGATGAGATCCCCAAAAGATAGCTATCGGCTAAGGGATTACGGAACAGCCCTTGAAAGACAGCACCGGAGAGAGCAAGGCCGCCGCCGACAAAAAACGATGAGAGGGCTCGCGGCAATCGAAGATGCAGGAGAATGGCTTGGTCCCTTGGGGATAAGGCGAAGAGAGAGATCCTCACGGGTCCCGTGCTGAGAGCTAGGAATAAGGAAAGTGAAAAAAAGAAAAAAAGGATCAGCCAGCTCCAAAAGATCCGTCGCATGGGTAGCCTACAGTGGAGCCCGGAGTAGAGGGGAAAGCAACCGCGGGTCAGGCGCCTGGGGGAAGATCTCTGGGTGAAGAATATGCGCCAGCCCCCGGACGACCTCTTTGATGCGGGGTGCGTATCGAGTGATCACTTTGCCATTTCCAATAAAGACCGCACCAATTCTTACCGCGGGCAGCTTAGACCATCCAGGCCGTGACGTGGCCTTGTGGATCTCTTGAAGCGTTCGAGGAATGTCAAAACCGCAGGGGCTGATCAAGATCACCTCTGGGGAGAAATCCAGCACCTGTTCCCAGCTCACGCGCGTTCTCCCGTCCCAGTTGGCCAGAGCCTCTCTTCCTCCGGCGGCTTCCATCAGCTCGGGGATCCAATGTCCCGCGTTTTGCAGCGGCTCTATCCATTCCATGATAAAAGACCTTTTGGGCTCTACTTTTGAAGTCCTCTCTTTAACGCGGGATACAGTTTCAGCAATCTGCTCAGCTAACTGCTCACCTTGTCTTCGGATATCCGCCGCGTAGGCCAGCGCACGGATGCTATCCAAGATGTCCTGAAGACAGTTAGCTGTAAAGGGAATCACCTGACAGCCCGCCAGTTTCCTACCTGCAACTTCCAAGGCCACATCGGCAGGCAGGGCACAAACCTTGCAGACCTGCTGGGTCAAAATAAGATCCGGCTTCAGCTCTGAGAGAAGCCCTTCGTCCACATCGTAGATCGTGCCCCATCGGTCTCTGTTGGCCTGAACTTTCTCCGCAATGGCGCCACTATCCCCCTCATCCACAACCCATGTGCTGGTCAACTTCGGAAGGCTAGCGACCGCTTCCGGGTAGTCGCACTGATGGCTTACCCCCACCATGAAAGGGCCCAAACCCAAGGCGTAAGCGGTCTCGGTGGCACTGGGACATAGAGAAATGATGCGAAGCTTCGTCGTCCCTGTCTTCACTGTTACCTCCCAATCCCTGTTTTCTCTAAGCAACGGTCCCGAATAGACACTGGTGAATCCTCTTAACCCCGTCTAAGAACTGAATCGTACGCCTCAGGTAAGCCGCTTCAATGAAGCAGATGTGGTTTTTTCGCACTCCGTTAATCTCCCTCCATCCAGGCAGTTCTCGAATCCTCTCTGCGAATTCTCTCTGGCTGTCCACAAAAATCAACACCTCGGGGTCCCGTTGGATAATCCATTCTAAACTAACCTTTCCCGAATCGAAGGGCATATCCTTAAAGATATTGATCCCACCCGCCAGGTCGAGGATCCATTGAGACATAGAGTTCTTTCCCACAGTGATCATGGGATCGGGCCAAGTCTGAAGGTACACTCTCCTCTTTACGCTGCGACGTGTTTTTCTCCGAAACTCCTCAAGGCCAGTCTCAACATCGGCCAGAAGCCTCCTGGCCTTTTCTTCCCTATCTAGAATTTCCCCCAGGAGCAAAAAGTCTCTCCGAATTCCGTCCATGTCTTGAGGATACAGGCTGAAAACAGGGAACCCCATCCTCTTTAACGGCAAGGTGACTCTTTGCTGGCTCGGGCCATTGACCAAGATCAGATCCGGTCCTATCTCAAAGATCTTCTCCAGATTGGGGTCGAATCCTCCGCCGATAACCTCCAAATTTTTTTCTTTAATCCTCTGCGTCAACTCTTCAGGGAAACGGTCATAGCGAGTTCCACCTTTTAATCGCTCGCAGTCCAGCAGACAGACCATTTCAGAATTCGACGGAAGTAAGGACACAATCCTCTTCACGCTCCTCTGGATTCTCACCGGATAGCCCAGGTCATCAACGAAAGTCCTTTCCCCGGGCTGGGGCGAGGGAGCGCAGCCCGAGGAAAAAAGGCCGAACAGAATCACGGCAGAGACCCTGGCGGCTGAAATCCGCGACGGCAAAGACATTCCTAATCCTTTCCAAACACGCCTCGGATGCCGATCAGAAAATTCAGGGGCCGGGCAAGAAAGCCGTCCGCCTCTTCGTATTTTTTGTTTAACAGATTTTCTATCTTACCGAAGAGACTCAGCCTCTTCACCCCAGGCGCGGTCCAGGGGAGGAGATAGGACGAAGCAAGGTCCATCTTAACATATCCCGCCTCCTTGATATCCGCTCCGCTGACCACACCAAAATCATCCCTCTGCCCGACCACGTGGGCATTGAGGTTCAGGTGAAATCTCTCCTGTTGGTAGTCGAGAAGGATATTTCCCCGATGCCGCGGGCGACGGACCAGCCGCCCGCTGGAAGTATCATTTTCCAGGAAAGTATAGCTGGGACGAAGAGAGAGGCCATGCCCCAAGTGGATATCTCCAAAAAGCTCTATGCCGTCGACTCTGACCTTGCCCACATTCCGCGCCTGGAAATTGGGGGCAGGAAAAACGATCAGATCCTCTACCTCTCTGTGAAAATAGGTGATCCCTAACGTAAATCTTTCAAGAATTTGCTGCTCCAGTCCTCCATTCAGCTCCCAGCTTGTCTCCGGCCCGAGATTGGGGTTTCCGCCGGAGCCAAAAAGCTCATTCAGGGAGGGGACCTTGAATCCCTGCGCGTAACCCAGCTTGAGCTTCGTCCCGGTCTCGCGAATGAGATAGGCCGCCGAGGCCGCAGGGCTCCACTCGGTGCCGAAGGCCTGGTGATCGTCGAGCCGGACACCTCCGACCAAAAGGAGCCGATCCTTAAAAAAGCGGAGTTGCTCCTGGAGATAATAGGCTAGATTTCTCTGATCCCTCCGGATTCTATCGGTCGTCGCCTGCCTCTTTTTATATTCGACGCCGAAGGTAGTGGTGCTCCAGTCCTGCCAGCGGTAGTTGGTCTGAATGTCGGTAGTGACGATAGTAGGTCGGAATCGCTCTCTCTTTCTCGAGGTGTCAAAGGCGTCAGGATCATCGCTAGACTTTTCATGCAGCTTATACTGAGAAGTAGACAGACGGTAATCCCAGTTAGATAAAAGCTTCTGCTCCCAGTCAAACTTAAAGAGATACTCCGTGTCGTTCAATCGCGCATTCGGATCTCCTGCCCCAGCAGCGTTGAAGTTGTTATTGTTGAAGTTGCCCAAATCCGTCTTGCGAAAATGGAAGATCCCTCTTAACAAGGCGCTGTCAGTGACCCGAAGGTCGAGGCGGCCGGATGTGGCAATGTTCTGATAATCATCGTTGGTGCGCTGAAAGCCGGAGGTCTCCAAGCGGGAGGTGGAAAGGGAATAGCCTAATCTCTCTGTCCCTCCCCGCAGGGCGAGAAACTGCCGATGGGTACGACCATTTCCGCCTTCCGTGGAGAAGGTGAACTCCGGTTTTCCTTTGCCGGCCTTGGTGATGATGTGAATTACCCCGCCAATCGCCTGGGAGCCATATAGCGTGCCGCCGGAGCCTCTTAGTATTTCGATGCGCTCGATGTTTTCTGTGGTCAAATGGGCAAAGTTAAATCCACCTGTAGTGGTCAGGTTCGACTCGACCCCGTCGATCAGGACTAGAACCTGGTCCGATTCTGAACCGCGGATGAACACAGAGGTTACCGTCCCCCTGGAACCCGACTGAACCACATCTAGACCCGGCACATTGCGCAACACCTCCAAAACCGTTTCCGCCTGCTGCGATTGAATCTCCCGCGCGGTGATGACCGTTATGGAGGTCGTGACTTCGGGCTCGGGCGTTTCGAGCCGAGTCGCTGTAACGACCACAGGCGGGAGCGTCTCCGCCTGCACCGGCTCGGCGGCGCGGGCGAGGTTGGATGAAAGAAAGAGGAACAATATGAGTAGGAGGGTACGAAGCATACAATCTCCTTTTCCCGCGAAAGGGGACGGTTGTGGCAGAACGGACAGGTCTCCTGGCTTAGGCTTCAGGCCTACCGGCCGCGCCTTCCCACCCTTCGACTTGGCTCAGGGCAGTGGCTTTCCTGCGGCTTTCGTAGCCATTACAGTTGCGGGGCAGCAGGGGAATTTCCGTCCCTCACCCTTCCCTCTCCCTGAGGGAGAGGGTCAGAGAGAGGGGAGGCACCCCTTTCCCTTGCATCCGTCCGCAGACTTTTTTTGGGCTTTCTCTTCTCCTCTAAATGGTTCCTCCGTTGATCCCGGACGCTTCGCCCCGTACCTCAGCGCCCGGCGAGCTGGAACACGATGGGGATATTGACCCGGCTGTGCACGGGCCTTCCGCCCTGACGAGCGGGATGAAAACGCCAGTCCCGTACGCTTTTGGCTGCCGCTTCATCGAGCGATTGGATTCCGGAGCTCCGGCTGATCTCCACCTTCCCGGGTCTTCCCCGGTCATCGACTAGGACGGAGAGAACAACGATACCCTGCGACCCATCGCGGCGCGCCTTCTCGGGATACTCGGGCGGGGGGTTGTGGGCATACCTCGCCCGTAAAAAAACGGCGGTCTGTGGATCTTTGCCGATTCCGCCTGCTTTGAACTTTTCGGGAAGCTCAGGCTCTCTGGCACGCTCCGGGATTGGGTTACCCCGGCCCTTGGCCGCGAGGGAGACCTGAGACGCGGTCTTTGCCACTATGGCGATGAGATGTGCCGGTTCCTTGGCCTCATGTTTCTCATCTGCTTGTTGGGCTTCGGGCGCAGAAGCGCTCTGGATCGGCGCTGCGACGGGGCGAGCTTCCTCTCCGGGTGCGACCGTCGCCTCTTCCTGCGCCGCTTTCGGCTTGACGTCCTCTACCGTTTCGATCTGGGGCGCCGCCTGACTTCGCGTCGTGGGTATGTTTTGAAGGCGCC
>JACPAM010000085.1 GCA_016180805.1 Deltaproteobacteria bacterium
AAGTTCTTCAGCGAACGTGTGAATACCAGAGCATCAAGTTTCAACGGCTCCTCCTTCGTGTCTCGATGTCAGCACCGCTATTTTATTGTGATGCACGCAGTCGAGCAATGCCCTCTCTGAGCTCTGGAAAGCGTATCTACAAACAGCATGCTGGCAGTATAGCGCTCAGTTATCTCGGAAAAAAAGTTTTGGCAGCACGAGCAAGCACCAGGCTCACAGCCGCGCGCGAACACTCCCAATCGTCGCCAGGAACCTCACCACCTCCTCGATTAGCAGGTCCCCGGCGAGAAGGGCATAGTCGTTGTGGTCAGCGCCAGGAACCATGACCAGCCGTTTGGGCTCCGGAGCCGCGTCGAAGAGCCGCAGGCTCTGTCTCGGAGGCACGATGGAGTCGCGGTCTCCCGCGATGACAAGCAGCGGGCACCTGATCTGGCCGATTCGCTCGATCGAAGGGTAGCGGTCCCACAGCAATCGGCGCACGGGCAGGAACGGGTAGTGATACTGGCCGAGTTCGGCCATCGAGGTGTAAGGCGAGCGGAGAATGAGCAGCAGCGGCGAGCGCTCGAGGGCAAGCGCGACGGCCACACCCGAGCCCAGTGACTCACCGAAGTAGA
Organism: Deltaproteobacteria bacterium; assembly: GCA_016180805.1. GTDB lineage: Bacteria > Desulfobacterota > Binatia > UBA9968 > UBA9968 > 2-12-FULL-57-22. Next base: position 615 of record JACPAM010000085.1, read on the forward strand.
CGATGCTTCGAGCATCGACGTCTCCGCGTTGTTCCAGGTACGCTCGCGCCCCACGCGCGTCGGCGGCGAGCCCGGCCTCTGAGGGACGTCCGCCATTCCCGCCGTAGCCGCGGTAGTCGAAGAGGAAAACCGACAAACCGGCTTTCGCCAGAGCCAGTGCTAGTGGCGCCCGGAACGATCGATTACCGGCGTTCCCGTTGAAGACCAGGACGGTGAACGGCGCGGGTCGGGTCCCGCCTGGGACGAACCAGCCCGCCAGCGTCAGCCCGTCTTCCGTGGGGAAGGTGACCTCTTCAGCCTGGGGCAGGCCTACGGTCGCGGGAGAGGACACGTGACCAAACGGGATGTACAGCAGATGGCGCTGGAATGCCCAGAGCACACCTACACCGACAATGACGACCAATACGAATAAACCAAGCGTGGATGCCATCGATCGAGCCATCGTAACGTGAGTCCTCTGCAACCGTCCACAAGAGCCTTATGAGCCTTCCACGCGGCACCGCATCCGGCGATCGTCCGACCCCGGTCACCAAGCATTTGCGGGACGCTTCAAAAACAACACGGTGCGGCCGGTGGCGTGTTGAATACGCTGTCCGACCTCGAACTCTTCGTAGAATTTTCCGGGCATGACACACCCTTTTTTGGTCAGCGCGAGGGCAGCGTCACCAGCACGGGCCCTGGCCCGACGCTGACGCCACGGGAGTTCTCGGACCACACCTTCAATTCCACCCAGTTTTGGCCGTCTTTCTGGAACTTGCGGAGCACGTTGCCCTTCACCACTACAGTATCGCCCACGGGGTTGAAGATCCTCATGCGGAAGGGCCCGATCTTGCGGATGGTGCCCCTGAGGCCGATGTATTCCCGCACGGTCCGCTCCCACATGCCCTGGAGGAAAAAGTTGTTGCAGAACATGTCTGGCGCCCCATGAAAGTGGGCGATCTCCCGGTTGTGGTGAATGGCGTTGAAATCCCGGTTGGCCCCGGCCTCCATGACTAGGCGCTGGATAGTGATGGGAAAGGCCACCTGGGGCACATCGTCCCCTTCCTTCGCATCTTCGAAGAAAAGCTGTGTGCTCCAGTCGCTCCGCGGATCAGTCCCTCGTTCGGGGACGCTTTTGCGGGCACCCGCGACAGAGGCTTCCCTTGCGCCTCCCCGTTCCTCGCCGGCCGTTTCTCCCTCGCGTCGAGGATGAGGCACATAGACGTACCAGGTCGTGCGTGCCACGCCCACGAGGTCACCGCGCTGGTTGCAGAAGCGGCTTTCCCAGGTGACGAAAGCACCTTCGCCGACGCTGGTGCGCTTCGGATTGACGTTTAGCAGTCGACGCTCTGGCACCGAGACCCTGTCCCCTAGATAGACGGGTTGAAAGTACTCGATTTCAATGTCGGTCACAAAGCTATGGGTCCCGGGCTGGGGGACCTCGGCCCGTTCCATCTGGGTTCTCACGGTGAAGTTGGGATGGCTGCTCCGCCAAAGTGTGGGTTGTCCCGGTCGCCAGATGGCCGAGCCGCTGTAAGTTTGAAGCATGGTGTACGGGGCAAAGACGCCCTCGTAACCTGCCTCTTTAGCCGCTTTTTCGTCGTAGTGCAGGGGGCAGCCAAACTCAAGCACTTCCAACCGGCGGCGAATTGTGCCCGCCTCCACCGCGTCACACCCCCCTCCCTCGGAGACGCTCAGCGCACGGCCTATCCAGGCCTTGGTGTCTTCCCAGGTCACAGGCGTTTTGGCATTGTCCAACATACCCTATATCTCCTCTTCGGATGCAGCCCGTAATAATCTGATCGAGGGTAGATCTCCACCTTTGGTGGACGCTACCAGAGTTCGACGCTTGCGGGAGTAAAACAAAGCCCCCAGACTGTGAACCGCTCGGGCTCGACGGTGAGGAGGCTCAGTGAACAACAATAAAAAAAGGCTAATACACAATAGACGAGAATGCAAATGCTATGTGGTATTCATCTCAATAAGTTCATCTCAAAAATCGGGCGTCAGAACAACACGCGTTTGCAATTTTCCGTGATGAGCCGCATCAAAGACCTCTGCTATCTGGCTCATGGGTCTTGTCTCGACAAAGGGTTTTATCTTTATTTTTTCTTCGAGCACGAGATTGAGCACACGGCCGTAATGCTTGGGGGGACATCCCCAGGTGCCCACGATTTCCGCGTCGAATGCCATTAGTCTTGATAGCATGTATTCCACTTTGTGCGGACCGTATCCAACTACGATAAGACGGCCCACGAAGGAAAGAAATTCAAGGGCAAGTTCCTGTCCCGGCTTCGTGCCCGTGCACTCGAATATCTTCCAGCCGAAATTAGACGGCAAGCCGTTCTGCTTGCAGTAGCCCCTGACGATTTCCTTGATCTCTTTTATATCCTTGCCAAGGGGGTTGATGACCAGGTCAGTCCCATAGTTCTTCATGGTGTTCAGCTTCTCTTGGTTTATGTCAAAACCAATGAGGCATGCCGCGCCCAGGGCCTTTGCCGTCTGGGTCATGTATGAGCCGATGCCACCGGCAGCGCCGATTATCATCACCAGGTCGCCTTTCTTAAGGTCTGCCCGCAGCGCAGCCTGATAGGGCGTCGTCACCGCGTCGGCAACAACGGCAAGCACTTCCAGCGGAAAGCCTTTCCTGTCTCCGATATAGCAAAGATCCTTATACGGCACCGGGATGTGGCTTGAGAAACCGCCATAAATACCAAGGCTGTTCCCGGGCATCTTCTGGCCGAGGCAGCGGTTCTCCCTGCCTTTCGCGCAGATGGGACAGCCGTTGCAGGGCATGACGGCCGGGACTATAACCTCTTTGCCGATAAGATCAGCCTTGCCTTCGACGATGACGCCCGATATCTCGTGCCCCAGGCTAAGCGG
>JACPAM010000235.1 GCA_016180805.1 Deltaproteobacteria bacterium
GCCAGACTCTAACTGGCGGAGCGAGAATGCCCCGGAGGTCGTGGCCCGGTCCCAGCGGAACTCTTCGGAGATCGGCAGGAAAAAGGCCTGGAAACCCTGGAAGAAAACCAGGGAGAGGTAGAAATTCATCGTCACAGAGGCGGCTACGATGTACCAGCCGTAAAAGATCCGGGGCGCGCGGAGGGGTCGGTTTGTGGTACTGATAGCCATGAACGTGGTTCCCCCGGCTGCCCTTGTGAATCGCCGCCGAAAGGCTGCGTGAGGGAGCCCAGGTGCAACAGCCAGCGCATCCTACCAGAGACGGCGGCGCTGTGCGAGGCGGCGGAGGTCCCCCAGGGAACATCCGACTTCATTTCCCTCGAACGCTCCTCGGGCGCCGAGTTATCAGGCCGCGGCCGATGGACCAAGCTCCCTCGGCAAGCGCGCTCTCGGCTGCGGCCGATGGGTTCGTGCCATGAAACAGAAGGGGGTCGGGCTTCAAAGCAAAAGTGCGCCTGTGGAGGGGTTGGCAAGCCGGGCAAAATGATGTAAGAGACGGGCATTGCCGCAATCTGACCCTGGACTCATAGGGATGAGAAGCTTCGATTATTTTGCTCCCCAAAGCCTCGGCGACGCCACCTCCCTGCTTCGCCGATACGGGAGTAAGTCTAGACTCTTGGCCGGAGGGACGGATCTTCTTCTGCGCCTGGAGCGGCGGCTAACCGAGCCTAGCGTAGTCATTGATCTTAAAAAGATCCGCGCCTTGAGCGGAATTAAGGCAAGCGGCAAAGGCCTCAGGATCGGAGCCGTGACGCTGATGGAGGAAATCGCCTCGTCTCCCCTGGCTCAAGGCCGATACGGCATTATAGCCAAAGGGGCGGCTGCTGTCGGCTCCATTCAGACGCAAAATAGGGCCACCCTGGGCGGCAATCTGTGCAATGCCTCCCCCGCCGCCGATACGGCGCCTCCGCTGATTGCCCTTTCGGCGCGGGCTCGCATCGCAAGCAGTCGGCGCGACCGCGAGGTGCCCCTGGAAGAATTTTTCCTTGGTCCGGGAAAAACATGCCTTCAACCGAACGAGCTTCTCAAGGAAATTTTCATCCCGGCCCCGGCGGGGAGATCTGGCGGCTCTTTTCAGCGGTGCACGCGCACGGCCATGGACATCGCCCTGGTGAACTGCGCGGTCTTTCTCTCCCTGGCGCCTAAACGTGAGACCATTGCAGATATTCGGATTGCCTTGGGAGCCGTGGCGCCGACGCCGCTGAGAGCGCGACCGGCCGAGGATGTCCTCAGGGGCAAGAACCCCGATAAGGGTGCGGTTGAGGAAGCTGCCGACCGCGCTGCCGCTGGCGCGAGCCCTATTGATGACATACGCTCCAGTGCAAGCTACCGTCGTGACATGGTTCGGATTTTAACCCGGCGGGCTATTGAAGAGGCCCTGAAAGAGGCATTAGGCAGTAGGCAACAGAAAAAATGGCAGAGATGAAAAAGCGATTGCGAGTTACGATCAACGGAGAACGCTACGAGAAGGAGGTTTCGCCGGCAACGTCGTTACTCGACTTTCTACGAACGGACCTCAACCTTACCGGGACGAAGGAAGGGTGCGGGGAAGGAGAATGCGGGGCCTGCTCGGTTATTTTGGACGGGCGACTGGTGGATTCGTGTCTGATTCTTGCCGTCGAGGCAGATGGTCAGGAGATTCAAACCATCGAAGGAGTCGGTCGTCACGGCCGGCTTCACCCTTTACAGAAAGCCTTCGCCGAGAAAGGAGCGGCTCAGTGCGGTTACTGCACGCCAGGAATGATTATGGCGGCCAAATATCTTTTGGATCACAATCCATCACCGACACCCGAACAGGCGCTCGAAGCGATCGCGGGCAACCTGTGCCGGTGCACCGGGTACGGCTCGATTGTTGACGCGATTCTGTCGGCTGCAAAAGAGCGATGAAAGTCGTAGGTCAAGGACTCCCCCGAGTCGAGATTTTAGAGAAGGTCACCGGCCAGTCCGTGTTCGGCGCCGATGTGCGGCTTCCCGGTCCCATCCTCTTCGGCAAGATCCTGGGCAGCCCTCACGCCCATGCTCGGATCAGAAGCATCGATACCAGCAAGGCGGAGCGTCTGCCGGGTGTAAAGGCGGTTGTTACCGCACAGGACTTACCACCAGTTAGATTTGGAAGGTTTGTCAGAGATGAAGAGTACTTCGCCCGCACGAAGGTCCGGCTGGTGGGAGACAGAATTGCCGCCGTAGCGGCTTTAGACGAGGAAACTGCCGAGGAGGCGCTCAGGCTCATAAAGGTCGATTATGAAGTGCTGCCACAAGTTACCGATGCTCTTGAAGCCATGCGCCAGGGGGCGCCGCTCATTCACGAAGAGTACGATCAATACCACGCGATCTCGATGATGGAGGGCCGCAAGGGCAACATCTGCTACCACAAAGAGACTGTCCAGGGGGATATCGCGCGTGGTTTTCAGGAAGCGGACCGGATTTTTGAGCATCGCTTTTACGCTCCCATGGTCCACCAGACCTATATCGAGCCGCATGCGGTCCTGGCCCGCGTCGATGCAGCCGGGAAGGTGACCGTTTGGGTGCCTACGCAAGCGCAGTTTTTCATCCGGCAGTCCGTCGCTGAGATCTTTCAGCTGCCATTGATAAAAGTGAGGGTGATCCCGACCGAAATCGGCGGCGGTTTCGGCGGTAAGATGCTGCCCACGGTCGAGCCCGCGGCCGTGGCATTGGCGCGTAAGAGCGGCATGGCGGTGCAGATCGTCATGAGCCGGGCAGAGGATTTCCAAGTCGCCAATCCCCGCCACCCTTGTCACATGCGGTACAAAACCGGAGTTAAGCTCGATGGCACTATTGTGGCAAGGGAAGTAGAGGTGGCTCTCGGGACCGGCGCCTACTGCGGGATCGGGGCGGTAACGTCCCAGAGAGCAGAAATGCTCGCTGCGGGACCCTACCGCATCCCCAACGTCAAAATCGATGTTTATTGCGTTTATACGAACCACGCAAACTGTGGACCCTACCGGGCTCCGGCCGGACCTCAGCTCGCCTTTGCCTCCGAGTCGCAAATCGACATCATCGCCCGTGAGTTGGACTTGGATCCGGTTGAGATTCGCCTCAAGAATGCAATCCAGGAGGGGGACCAAACACCCGCTTGTGGCGGCCCCTTAGAGAGCGTGCATGCCAAAGAGACCCTGCTTAAGGCAGCGGAGGCAGCCGGGTGGGGGGCCAAACCCCGCGAAAAGAATCGTGGGCGAGGGATCGCCCTGGGTTACTGGCTTGTGGGCGGCTACGCATCGAGCGCGGGAGTGAAGCTCAACGAGGATGGAACCGTAACGGTCATGACCGGCGTTGTAGATCTGAGCGGGACCGTCACGTCCCTGGGGCAGATTGTCGCCGAGGTTCTCGGGATCGAGCTGGATGACGTCCATGTCCGGACCGCGGACAGTGATTTTGCTCCCCATTCCACGATCAGCGCCGGAAGCCAGGCGTTGCGGAGCATGGGCACTGCCACAAAGATGGCGGCCGAAGAAGTCAAGAAACAGATCATGGAATTGGCGGCGGATAAGCTGGAGGCGGAAACTAGCGATTTGGTGGTCGAGGGAAAAAGGATTTATGTCAGGGGATCGATAGAAAAGGGTCTTTCTCTGGGGCAGGTCGCACAGCTTTCCCTCATGCATGAACGCGGGCCAATTGTGAGCATTCAATCGTCGTCTCATTTCCCAAACCAACCCGCATTTTCTGCCCACGTGACCGATGTGGAGGTGGATCCGGAAACCGGTGGCGTCAAGATCCTCCGATATGTTGCGGCTCAGGACGTCGGGACAGCGATCAATCCCTTATCGGTCACGGGTCAAATTCAGGGCTCAGTGATGCAAGGGCTGGGCCAAGCTCTGAGTGAGGCGTGCGTCTTCGCGAACGGGAAAATGCGCAACCCCACTTTTCTGGACTACAAGATCTTCAGCTCGCTCGATGCGCCGAGAGTTGAGGTGCATCTAGTGGAGCAAGCGGCCGGGGATGGGCCGTTCGGCGCCAAGGGGATCGGTGAGCCCTCTATCATCCCCGTGCCAGCCGCGGTTGCCAATGCGGTCCGCGACGCCGTCGGAGTGACCATCTTCGATCTCCCTCTCAGCGCGGAAAGAGTCCGGATGGCGATGCGGGAAAAAATCACACAGAGGTAGGAGCCATGCTGAGAAAACTCTTGATGGCGATTGTCGCTGTGGCAGCATTTTTGAGTTTTGAACGCTCAGGCTCCGCTCAGGAAAAACTGCGGCTTGCATGGGCAGGGGCAAGCCCAACGAACAGCCCCATCTGGGTGGTTCAGGAGAAAAAATTACTCCAGAAACAGGGCGTCGAACCCGAGATCATCGCCATCAGTAACAGTCCCACAGTCCTTCAAGCCCTCCTGGCCGGCGAAATCGATGCCGCCAGCATTTCCGTGACCACGCTCACCAGCTCCCGGCTGGCAGGGGCGGATACGGTAATGGTTCTGGGCGTGGTGCCGACCTTCGTGGACCATATCGTGTCGGCGGCAACCATTACCAGCGTCGAACAACTGAAGGGAAAAACCGGCGCTGTCAATCGCCTGGGAACCACCTCCGACATGGGCCTGCGCCTTGCGCTCAGAAGACTAGGTATTGATCCGGAGAAAGACACCAAGATCGTCCCTGTGGGAGGCACTCTGGAGAGGTTTGCGGCCCTCTCCAAAGGGATTGTCCAATTCACCATCATCGCGGAGCCATTTGTGCGCGAGGCTGAAAAATTGGGCTTTAGGGACCTCGTCAGCATTGGCTCCCTGAAAATACCGTTTTGGTGGAACGGCATCTTGACGAGGGAAAGCATCATCAAAGCGAAGAGGCCCCTGATCATGAAGCTTGCGCGCGCCATGATCGAAGCGATCCATTTTCTAAAGACCGATAAAGAGGGCGCTAAAGCAATTTTCAGAAAAAATTTGCGCATCGCGGATCCGGAGGGCCTCGAAAGAGCGTACAGAGACTATTCTTCGGTCTTCCCCGAAGTACCTTACCCCACCCCGGAAGGGGTCAAGACGATGCTCGACGATTTGGCGCCGCGTAATCCTAAGGCCGCAGCAGCAGACCCGAAAGCTTTCGTCGACACGAGCTTTGTTGGCGAGTTGGAGTCCTCGGGCTTTATCAAACAGCTCTACAAAAAATAGGGACCGTAGAACATCTCCTAAAGACATCCCCCTACGCTTTTTCCTGCCCCTTGAGGACCGGCTCAAGCCACTCGGCGACAAAGGCGACAAACTGGGCGCAGTGTTCGTTTCTATCCGGGCTGTTAAAGTCGGAAAAATCCTTAACGAGACCCTGGCATGAGACTGTCCCAAAACGCTCTCGGAATTCCTCGATCAGTTTCCCGCTCGACTCCATCGCTGGGGTTTTGTCCGCCCATTTTTCCACCCGGCCATACTTGAGGCCGATAGCTTGAATGCCTCCGATGACAGCCCCGCACACCTGCCTCTGACCTCCACCTCCTGCTGCGAGCCCGGTGGAAGAGCGCACCACGTCATCGGCGACATGGAGAATTCCTGTGTCCCTCAGACCGAGCAGGAGAGCTTCCCCTCAGCCGTAACCTAACCGAAACAGCTTTGCCGCGAGATCCTTTGCTTCCATTTTTGATCCTGAAATTTTGCTACAGGTGCCGCGATTCTCGCTAGTTTTCGAGCCCTTGTCAACGTGATTTTGATCCGGTTCCCGCCCCTCGAAAGCTACTCGGGGGCGGAGCCATCAGGCCGCGCCAAATGGATCAAGCTCCCTCGGGAAGCGCGCTCTCCGCTGCGGCCGATGGGTTCCTGCCATGAGTCGTGCTGTCTGTAATCGGACGTCCGCAGCCTCGCTCGCGCTCCCCTCGGTCGCCCAACCGGTCGAGGGGGCGAGCCGCGATTTTTATTTTGTTATTGCCCTCGGCCGGAGAGGCTTGTCCCCGAGACCGGCCGCGGGTCGTGGCACTTGCCACAATGCGGGCTGGCCTAATTGACCGTTTTGCGCTATTGATGCTGTCGGTGAGTGTACGGGCAAAAATGTGCCCTTAGGAGGCCGCCTATGAAAGATGAGCTGATGGACTTAAGACCATACCTTCCCCAATTGTCACTCCAGGAGCGCGATCGGCGGTGGCGTGCAGCGCGCGAGCGCATGGCTGCCAAGGAGATCGATTGCCTGATCGTTTGGGGAAACACGATCTCTCAGGGACTTGCGATGACCAATGTCCGCTACCTCACTCAGGTGGGGAGCTGGCACGGCGGGATCGCGCTCTTCCCGCTCGCAGGCGAGGTGACGCTCTTCAACGCGCCGCGCCACATGAGCCTCCCCTACAACGCATACCTCGCGGCTCAGAACTGGGTTCAGGATATTCGCCCTTACTCAATGAAGGCGATCGTCGAGGAGATCAAAGCGCGCGGATACGAGCGCGGGAAAATCGGCATCGTCTCCTACGGCAACGTGGTGGCTGGAAACAATCTCACCTATCACGATTACCTGGCCCTACTGGCCGGCCTCCCGCAAGCAACCTTCACGGACGAAAGCGAGATGGCCGAGGGGCTACGGCGCACAAAGAGCCCGGAAGAGATCGCGATGCTCGAAAAATCCGGTGCCATCGCCCGAAAGGTTGTCGAGACCATGATTCAGACCGCGGCTCCCGGAGTCCGGGAGAACGAACTCTATGCGGCCATGATCCACACGCAGCTCGTGGAGGGCGCAGAGCCCAATATCTTCATCCTGATGAGCTCCGGACCAATCGGAGAAAACGGCGGGTTCAGGCGGCGGCTCCTTCACGGCAATGACCAGCCTCTCTGTCCGAGCCGGCGCCCGTTGGAGCGCGGCGACCTTGTAATCTGTGAGTTCCACGTGAGCTATGGAGGTTACCTCTCGGCGGTGGAGTTCACGGTTGCGGTGGGCGAGCCGCCTCGTGAGGTCAGGGATTTGCACGCCGCAGCGGTCGAGTGCTTGGAAGCCGGAGCCGAGAGGTGCCGACCCGGGACCACCGTGCACGAGTTGGCCGCCGCTTTCCGGGAGCCGGTAAAACAGCGCGGCCTGGACTACATCGAGCTGGGCTTTCACAATCACGGTCTCTCTTCGGCCGATTTTCCGACCATCGTCTACAAGCCGGGTTGGGGCCGGATGGGGGGTGACGGGATGCCCGATTTTCCGTTGGAAGAACATATGGTCCTCGGAACCAACATCGACATCTATAACCCGCATTGGCGCGAGGATGTTGGGGTGATGTTGGGAGACACGCTCCACGTTACAACGGCCGGAGGTCGACGATTGGTTGGAATCCCGCTCGACCTGCCCGTAAAAAAATAACCACGGAGGAAAAGATGTTGAATATCATTGACTCTGTAAAGGAAAAAATGGTCCTTGTTTGCAAGGTGCTCCAGCAGCAGAGATTGGTGGACGGCTACGGGCACGTAACTTTTCGCCTGCCCGATAACCGAATCCTGAGCACTCCGTTGATGCCGCCCGGAAAGGTGGCATTACGGGACCTCATCATCCTCGACACGCAGGGGAATAAGCTGGAGGGCCCGGGCGAGCCCAACGGCGAGACTCCCATGCATACCTCGATCTACAAGGCCCGGCCGGACGTCCAATGCATTCTCCACTATCATCCTGACGAGCTCGTCGCCGTAAGCGTCGCCGGCGTGGGCGTCAAGGTCGTTGCCAACTGCGGAGCGCAGTTTTACCGCGGGGTCCCCATCTTCGACTCGCCCTCCCTCATCCGGACCGACGCCCTGGGAGACAAAGTCGCCGAAGCCCTCGGGGATCGTAATGCCGTGCTCTTGCGCGGGCACGGCGGCACAGCCGTAGCGGACAATCTAGACGATCTCCTGCGCCTGGGAATCAATCTGGTTCGGACCGCCCGCATCCAAATCATGGCTTCATCCCTGGGGCCCGTGAAAACCCATAGTCGCGCGGAGGTCGAGGAAATCCTTCAAATCGACAGCCGGGGAAAGGCGCTACGTCGCTTCCTGGACTACTACCTCTCTGAGACCCTCGACTAGCTTATCCTAGCTCACTGGCAATAGGGGCCTGCACACAGGCGCGGCTAGTCTCGCCTGACACCCAGGCTGACGAGCTCCGTCAACAGGCCGGGGGCCGGACCGGCCAGCAATCTCGTAACGACGACCCGCAGCCGCACCTGGCGGGTTTGGGGATCGATGAAGTTTGCCGGGGAAATCTCATGATAGATTTTGATCTCGCCTCCGGAACCTTCGGGCTGGGAGAAAACACTTACCCACCTATTTTCCACCCAATCCATAAGCTCGAGGGCGACGGCCCCGTCCCGCTCCGCTTCGCTCTTGAGCTTTCCTTCGAAGCGTAGAGCCAACGAGATTACCTTCTCGGGCGGCACATCCAACCACCACCCGATCACACTCCCTATCGCCGCGGCGGCCGTTTTCTCCGCCCGCTCCGCCGGGTTTGAAGCGAACTGGACGTTTTCCGAGATTTCGAATCGGTGATTGGTGGAAGGCTTGCCGCTTTCAATGCCTTTCGCCGTGTGCGTAACCACGCGGCTCGCAAACTCTCGCTCCGTCCCCGACCGGGCGAACGGATTCCAACTGGGATGCCACGCATCCCAGTCTTCACGGCTCGTCACAAACCGGCGGAACGATGATCTTATATCCGTAATGACGACCTGCCGCGTCCGCAGACCCGATCGTGGTGCCGAACGAGTGAAGACGACGCGCATGCCGTCAGGCGAGAAGCGCGGGCTACGCTCGACGATTCCAGACGGATTGGCACCATTCATATCCCGTTCTGCCTTGCCGCCGTAGTAAACTCCGGCGCCGAACGCAAACAGATGGACCCCCCCACCTTCCAGGCGGCGCGCGCTCCAAATCATCGCGCCGTCGGGCGAATGGGCGGGGTCCAAATCCCCCAGGGGCTCGCGCTGCCCGGCTCCGGCAGAGCCCGGGGGCCTTCCCCCGGAGGAGACGACGGTACGCCGGGTGCCATCCCGGCGGATCTTTTCGATGCGGGAGTAGCGCACGCCCCCTTCTTCCCGCTGACTCACAAACACGAGCCACTGCCCATCCGGGCTCCAAACGGGATCGGTATGGGAGAGGTCGCCGGCCATAATAGAGGTAAGCTGCCTCGGCTGGGATCCGTTCGCTTCCATTACCCAAACGGTCGCCCGGCCTTCGGGATGGCCACGGCGGGAATGGAAAGCGATGAGTTTGCCGTCGTAAGACCAGTCGGGGTGACCGTCTTCGACCTCGTTCCGAGTTAGCCGCATTTCCTCGCCGGTGCTGGGGTCATAGACAAAAATTTCGTTATGCCGCGGATCGATTCCGATCCCCGGCGCCACCCCGCCCAAATTGCGCACGAACACGACCCGTCGCCCGTCCGGAGAGAATTTGGGACGTTCCTCGTGGTAGTTGTTCTTGGTGAGCCGCCGTACCAGCCTTCCCGTCAAATCCATGAGCCAGATTTCGCCGCCGGCGGGATTCGCCGGTTCCTGGTTCACGACCACGACCAGCGCAGCAGCGGGATCGAAGTTGCGCGATTCAGCCGCCATGCCTCGAAATGAGGCAAGCCCGCAAAGCATCACGAGCAAAAATGAAAAAACGAGGGATTTGAGATTCATCGTTCGCGTATGGTATTCGGACCGACTTTTCGGCTTGCAAAGGCTATCACTCCTGAGTTAGATATGCTAGCCATGGCACAATCGATCATAGTAACCGGAGGGGCAGGAGGGATTGGATCGGCGATCTGCCGGGGCCTTGCCGCCGACGGGCTCCGGGTTGTCATCGCTGACTTTGTCGCCGAGGCAGCCCATCGTCTGGCGGGAGAGCTGCGGAAAAGCGGCGGGGAGGCCGTCGCAGTCGAGGTCGATGTCGGAGACAAAGCGAGCGTCGAGCGCATGGTGGAGAAAAGCCTCCAGAGCTACACGCAGATCGATTTCTTGCTTAACGGGGCTGGCGTGATGTCCCGCATACCGGTCCAGGAGATGCCCGAAGAGGAGTGGGACAGAGTGTTACGCATCAACCTCAAGGGGACTTTCCTCTGCTCCCAGGCCACGGCCCGCCATATGGTGCCAAGAAAAGAGGGGCGCATTATCAACATCGCCTCCGGTCGCGGAATCGCCGGGCAGGCGCGCGCCGCCCACTATGCCGCTTCCAAGGCCGGCGTCATCGCTTTCACCAAGTCTCTTGCCATGGAACTCGCTCCCCACAACGTAACCGTCAATGCGATCGCGCCGGGAGCAACAGACACGGCGATGTCCCGAAGCGGCATGACGGAGGAGGAGTGGAAAAAGCGCGAGGCCGTTCCGGCCCTCATGGGCGGGTTGACTCACAAAGAGGAGATCGTCGGACTCATCGGCTACCTTCTTTCAGGGCCCGCAAAGTACCTCACCGGCCAGACTTTCGTCCTGCGTACTCCGTAACGCGCACGCCTCCATCCGTCCGGCCATCTCCGACGCGGGATGGCTCTCTTACAGGCAGCAGTCTTACTGAATCAAACCGGTCGTGCTGTTGAGCGTATAACTGGGCTTGGTGCCGTTGGACTTGGCGGCTATCACCGTGTAGGTGGTCGCCGAAGTCAGCGTGATGGTCATGCTCACGCCCGGGGTTTGGCGTAATCCCGTTGTGATGAGATCGGTCACGGAGTCGGTATAGACTTGATGGTCAGAGTAATAGCTTTCCATCGCGATGGCGGCATTCTTCAGATCCCGAATCATGTGGTCGTCGACGGCCCGCTGTTTGTAGGAAATGTATGCCGGAACGGCGATCGCCGCTAGGATTGCGATAATCGCGATCGCAACCAGAAGCTCGATCAGCGTGAACCCTCTATCTCTCCGCGGCCGAGGGTTTGCAGCGTTTCGCATCGCCTTCATGCCCTGAACCTCGCGATGGAGAATTCGCCGCCACCTTCTGCCCCGCCCCCCAAGATAAGATCGGCAGCCAGTTCCCCCACGGAGTAACTGGTCGTTACCCCATGACCGCCCAGGCCTGCAACCCAAAAAAAGCCCTTAACTTTAGGATCCCAGCCGATGGCGAAGCGACCGTCCCCCGTGAGCGTCCTGAGGCCCGCCCATCTCTTCTTGATCGCAATATCTGAGATTTTTGGCACGAAGCGCCGGATCTTTTCGGCTAAAAGCTCGGCGACCGAATCATCGAGCGGCGGGTCGCCCGGCGCCATGTCATCCTGGTCGCACGGGCAGAGAAGCAAGCCCCCCGAGTCGGGCCGGAAATAGAGATCGTGGGTTAGATCCCAAACAAAGGGCCATGTCGGGTTGACCCAAGTAAGCGGCGCGCTAACAAACAGGTGACGCCGGCAGGTTCGAAGCGGCGCGTCGATCACCCCGGCAAGCCCCCCGATTACGCCAGCCCAGGGACCGCCCGCATTTATCACGGTCTCGGCACTGATTGTCTCGCCGGCAGTCTGCACGCCGGTTACCCGGCCGCCTTTGACCTCGACGCCCGAAACCGAGCAGCCATACCGAACCTCGGCTCCGCACGCCGACGCCGCCTTGAGATAACCGGTAAGCAAGGCGTGAATATCAACGACGCCGTCCGTGGGGCACCATACGGCTCCTTCGAAATCGGCATCCTCTAGCACCCAAACGCGCTCCTTTGCCTTTTCCGGCGACCAGATTTCCGCCTCTATCCCCTTCCGCCGAGCCATCTCAGCGTCTTTGAGCAACTTCCGCCACCCCTCACCCCCACCCAGGAGCAGCGATCCGCTCTGCTGAAAAAGCACCGGGACCGGCCAGTCCGCAGGCAGAGATCGCAGGAAAGCCGCGCCTTTCAGCGCCAACTCGGCGATGACCGGCTCCGAGACCACCTGCCGCACCATAGCAGCGTTTCGCCCCGAAGAGTGCACTCCGGGAAGGCGCTCCTGCTCCAGAATCAGGACGTCCTTAACACCCCGTCGCGCCAGGTGATAAGCGGTGGCGGCCCCTGCAAATCCGGCTCCAATTATAACATACCTGGGGGACTCCATGGCAAAATGCCCTAGGCTTGGGGAAAGATCCGCTTACCCGACTCTTCCTCTTCCAAAATGATCGCTTTCGTCGGGCAAACCCTGGCGGCAAAGAGAATTTTTTGGTCCGCGTCGCCTTTGGGATCCATAACCACCGATATGAACTTCTCATCCAGCTTGAAAACTTTGGCCGCCACCTCCACACACTTACCGTAACCCTCGCATTTCGAGCGATCCACCGTAATCTTCATGTGTCCCCTTCCTCCCGTTTCACGTCAGCCCTGGGTTAAAGTCCATTGTCCGTAACCTGCCCAGCCCGTTTATCGCAGCAAGCCATTTTATACAATCCAACCGTGCATTTCGAACGGTCCACAGACGGACCACGAACGCCGTTATCCGCGACAGAGGGCAGCGCGAGCGAGGCTGCGGACAAGCCCTTCGGGATTGCAAATTGCAAATTTCAAATCTCAAAATCTGAGATATGAGATCTGCAATCTGAGATTCGGAGCGCAGCGAGGACGGCCCATCGGCCGCAGCCGAGAGCGAGCTGCGCGAGGGAGCTTAGGACTGTTCCCTTCAAAGATGAACTAGGCTATAGTGACTTTTTGTGAGGATCCATCGCTATACGCAGTGGGACGGCAGCCAGCAGGTTCAATTCCCCACCTCTGAGGATATCCTCCGGCATCTCTCAGACAGCTTTCTTGAAGAAGACGGGGTGCGCAAAGCGCTGCGGGATCTGATGCGCCGCGGCCTGAGCTCCGAAGATGGATTGCGCGCCGTCAAGGGAATGATGGACTTTCTCCGGGAGGCGGATGAGAAGAAACGGCAGCTCTTGGAGAAATACTCCCCCGACTCCTTCAAGCTCTCGCCGGAGGAGACTCGATCGCTTAGCGAGAAGCTCAACAGCTTGGCGGAAAAGCTCGAGGCTTACCAAGAGAAGATGCGCAACTTCCTGGAGCGCCTCTCAGGCCGCTATGCCCAAGACATGGAGGAGCTGGGGCGCCGGATGCAGGAGGCTCAGAGCCGCTATCAGGAATTACGCGACCGACTCGGAGACCAGATCGCGCGGCGCAGAATGCGGCGACCTCAAGAGCTCACCGGCCAAGGCTACCAGGAGCTCGCGGAGATGCTGGATCGCATGAATCGGCTGCTCGAGGACGAGAATTTCCTGAAAAACCTCCCCAAGATGTTGGATGCAGCCGTCGAAGACCTCGATAATCTGCTGGACAGCCTGGATTCTCTCACCCAGGAGCAATTGAGCCAGTTGAGCGAAACCCTGAGTCAGATGGAACGCTTGGAGGAGCTTCTCAGGCAGTATCCATTCCATGGAAACCAGCGAATGGGTATGGGCGAAGCGGGACAGATCTTGGGACAACTCCGCCGCCTGGAGCAGTTTGTCCGGCGAGCCCAGAGGGGCATAGGGGATCTTTCGGACGCCGAACTCGAAGAGATCCGCAGCCTCTTGGGGGAGGAGGCTTACGAGCACCTCAAGTACCTGCGGGGAATCGAGCACAGGCTCGAAGAGGAAGGTTACTTGCTCAGAACCGAGGAAGGCCTGCGGCTCAGCCCGAAGGGCATGAGAAAAATCGGCGACAAGGCGCTAAGAGAAATTTTTCAGATACTCAACAAAAACCGCTGGGGCGACCACACAACCTCGCTGCGGGGCGCGCAAGGGGACAGGCTCGAAGAGACTAAAAAGTATGAATACGGCGATCCGTTGAACGTCAACATCGTCGAGACGCTCATGAATTCGTTGGAGGGAGGGGGTCGGGGAGTGCCTCTGCGCATCGGGCCCAAGGACTTTTCGGTCTATCGCCAGGAGCTATCCACCGACAGCGAAACCGTGCTCCTGATCGACGTCAGCTATTCCATGCTCATGAACGATGCCCTGCACGCCGGAAAAAAGGTCGCCTTAGCCCTGCATCGCCTCATCGAGACCAAGTTTCCTCAGGACACCCTCTATCTGGTCGCGTTCCGCTCGAACGCCAAAGTCATTCGCGCGGAGGACCTGCCCTCGATCGTGGCCATCACTTACTTCATGGAGCATGGCACGGATATCAAGGAGGCGCTGCGCTTCTCCCGCCAACTGCTGGCGCCCCAGCGGGCCGCCAACCGGCAGATCATTCTAATCACCGACGGCGAGCCGACCGCCGTTACCCTGGACAGAGGAGGACGCTTGCACAGCGGCTGGGGCTCAGCCCTGCTGCACGAGCGGATCGTTCAGGAGACCCTCAAAGAGGTCAAGCGCTGCACGCAGTGCGGGATCAAGATCAACACCTTCATGCTTGGGACCGATTATTACCGGCGCGGTTTCATCGACCAGCTCTCCCGGCTCAATACGGGCCGCGTCTTCTATACCTCGCCGGATCAGATCGGCAACTATATCGTCGTCGACTATATCGCCAACAAGCGAAAGCGCATCGGCCGCACGTAGACCGCCTTCGGCGGATCGCAAATTGCAGATTTCAAATTTTTCAATTTGCACTTTGCATTTTGCATTCAACGCCTTTTCACCCTTCATCGCCTTACCCTTTTCCCCAGCATCAAGAGAAGAAGCAACGAGGAAAGACACGCCAGCGCCCCGCCGAAAAAGAAAGGGGCTGCTGGATTGAACCATTGCCAAAGCAAACCGGCAATGAGGCTCGCAGGAAAAACAGTAACTCCGATTGCGCCGTTAAAGAGGCCATAGGCAGTCCCTCGCCGCTCTGGTGGAACAAGATCGGCTACCAGGGCGCTCGCCGCCCCTTGGAAGGCACCGTAGTAGAGCCCATAGAGAACGTAGAGTGCTCCTACATGCCATGCAGTAGCCGCAACGCCGAAACCGAAATAGATCAAAGCATAGATCAGCCAACCACTAACAATCAGCCTGCGACGACCCAAAAGGTCGGAGAGAATTCCGCCCGGAAGCGAAGAGGCGGAAACCACCAGGTTGAACGCGGCCACTAACAAGAAAATTTCTGTCGTCGATAGGCCTACCGTTTGGGCCCGCAGCATTAGGAACGCATCACTAGAGTTCCCCAGGGTGAACAGGACGACAATGCCGAGAAAGGCCTTGAACCTATTATCGAGGCTATGCCAGCTAAGAAGATCTTTCTTCGAAGGCTTGCTATCTGCGCTCGCCGGTTGGCTGACACCTACCGCCAAAACTAATACCGCCGCGATCCCCGGTATGACTGACAGCAAGACAAGGGCCTGATAGCCTGCAAGGTCGAGTGTGACTTGGCCGGATTGCGTGGTTGACAAGATCAAGGCTGCAAGGAGAAGCCCAACCACTGCCCCTACTTTGTCCATGGCCTTGTTGAAACCAAATGCCCGACCCCAATACTGCTCAGGGGTGACGTCGGCAATCAGAGCGTCTCGCGGCGCGGTACGGATTCCTTTTCCCACGCGATCCAGAAAGCGAACCGCCAAGACTAGTCCCCACGTATTGGCAAAATATAGCAACGGCTTGGTGAAACCCGAGAGGCCATAACCCCACAAGGTGAGCGTTTTTTTTCTCCCGAGCCGGTCAGCCAAGTATCCCGAGGCAATCTTCAGCAGAGTCGCTGTGCTCTCGGCGATCCCCTCGATGAAGCCGATGATGCTCGTCCTTACCCCAAGAACGTTGGCGAGAAACAATGGGAGTGTACGAACCGCAACTTCGCTGCTGAGGTCATTCAGGAGAGAGACCACACCCAGCACCTTGACGTTACGATCGAGAGCCTTAAAACCCGCTTGCCGTTCCGCAGCCTTGTCGCCGTACGCGACATCCAATGGCTTACCCATAAATTAAGAAGCCCAACCCGGCAAGGATCAGCGTCGCCTCAATAATGAAGATAAAGAGACGTTCCGGAAGCCGGTCCAAGATTTGCTTTCCAACAAACGATCCGAAGACCATGATCGGCCCCAACGCCAGTCCGACGCCTGTGTTGTTGAGAGTAAGGATGGCCGTGCCTCCATACGCCACGAGCTTGGTGACGTGCATGATGACCGTGGCGAGCGCTTCGGTCCCAATATAAGCCCCCTTGACGAGACCATAGGCGAGAAAAAAGGGAGCCATGAGCGGCCCCACGCTCCCCAATAGGGCTGAAAGGAAGCTGAACAGCGCGCCAATCAGGACAAAGCCGCGAAGTGGGGGGCGATAGGCTCTGATCTTGCCGATATGACGCCAGACCACGATCGCCAGAAGAAAGAGGCCGAGAAGCCTCTTCAGGATGGGAAGGGGTGCTGAGGCGAACAGAACACCCCCGATTAGGGCGAACGGGACGCTTCCCAGGGCAAACCAACCGACCACCGGCAGGGCCAGTTCACTCCGGTTAAACCAGACGCGGCTTCCGTTGCCGATGAGTTGAGCCACTGTGAGAATCGGAATAGCGTCGCGCACCCCGAAGACCATCACCAGGATCGGGAGCAGCACCGCCGCCCCGCCGAAACCAGCCACGGCCGCCAGCGTGGCCGCTACCAAAGCCCCGCCGCCAAGCAAGCAATAGATGAGGATGTCACCTATCATCTACGCCCACTCCACAAAAGAGCTGCGCCGCCCTGAGCCATGCTCCCTGCTCCGGGCCTTTGGGTTCGTAGCGAACCGACCAGTTGAGCTTTGGGAAAGATTCTTCAAGCGTTCGGAGATATGAGGGTTGAGATTAAGGATCGGTGATCAGGACGAGTACGCCGGTATAGGCGAGAAGGCGGTTTTTGCCGCCCAGCGGCCCCAGCTCGAAGCTTCCGAAGATGCCGATCAAGGGGATA
>JACPAM010000236.1 GCA_016180805.1 Deltaproteobacteria bacterium
AAGAGGAGAAAGCGGCGGCTGAAGGCGAAAAGAAGAAGCCAGCCAAGAAGGCCGTAAAGAAGGCTGCCAAGAAGGCCGCTAAGGAAGAGAAGAAAGGTAAGGAAGAGAAGAAAGAGAAGTAGACCAAGTAATCTCCCCTTTTTTCGCCTTCTGTAGAGCGATTTAGGTCGGGCAGGTCCTTTCCCCTGCCCGGCCAGCGCTTCCTCTCATTTTCGGAGCTTCTCTCCCAGGCCGGCTAAGTTTCCGCTTCGTACGAAGAGCATCACTCCAAGATACGCTCCCAATACGGCGCGCTGTAGTTCGCCAACATGAACGAAGGCGTTGCAACGGTATCCACCGGCCGTCCCGGTTAGGTTTTCCCGTCAGACTCTTCCGACAGAGTGCAAATCCTCAGAACCTCTTCCCCAAATGTTTGAGTCCCTTCCATGCTTGCGTACTGTTCGGATCTAAGGCAAGGACCTCGCGGTATCTCTGCTCCGCCTCCCTGAATTTCCCGAGCCGGGTGAGGGCGTCGGCCAAAGCGAGACGCCACACGATATTTTTGCGCTGGCGCCTGACGGCGACTCCGTACGCTCGCGCCGCATTCTCCCACTGCCCCAACCCGCTATAGGCTTGGCCCAATTCACCGTAAAGCGCAGCCGAATCTTCTCCCTTCTCTTGTGATTCCAGCAAGAAAGTCAGTGCCTCGGCATGGTTCCCTGTGGCCAATCGTAGCCTGCCCAGGGCAAAGAGCACCGCCGGATGCTTGGGTTGAATCTCGGCTGCCTGCGCGAACCGCCTCTGTGCCTGCGAAAAATCCTTTCGGTGGAGGGCAATACCGCCAAGCCCTAGATACGGGCTGATCGCCTTCACACCTGTGCCCACAATCCTCTTATAGATCTCCTCCGCCTGGGTCGTGTAAAAGTCATCCGCTAAAGCCAAGACCTCTTCGGCTTTCTCCGCTCCGCCTAGGAGCGCCTTCCCCGCCGCCTCAGCGGCCTCGGCGGTCTTGTCTTGAGCTAAAAGTATTTTGGCGAGTAAAAGATGATAGTCGGCATTACTGGGCTCAAGCCTTATGGCCTGCTCCGCTTCTTTTAGGGCTCGGACACTCCAGCCGCTAGCGTGAAACGCCTGACCCATGTAATAGTGGTGCCGAGCCTGGGAAACCCACCGGCTGTTGGAGCCCCAGGGGGGATCGGCCACAAACGATTCGAGGAGCTTTTGGTTCAGAGTCGAGGTGCTCTTTCCTAGGCTGCGGGGAGCGGAGTACTCCAGCCGAGCGCTATCGTCGGTGTTGAACTCCGCTCCCTCGGCGAACGCGAGCAACTCCTTCTTCCCCATCCGATAGAAACCCAACAGAGCGTAGATATCCGAGAGCCCGAGCTTCTTAAAATCCCCGCGCAGAACGCCATTTTCCAGGAAAAGCTTCTTTAGACGCGGATAATCAAACTCCAACTCCCTCAAGCTACCTACCAGCAGGAAATCGCTCTCCTGCAAATTCCACACCGTGACAAAGGGGAAGGACTCCGCAAAGGTGCGCAGGACCATGCGGAAGTCATCCGGCGACATAGAGTAATTATGGAACCACTGGGCGAAGATGCCGTGGGCCTTAAGTTTCCCTTTCGTCACAGCGTAGAATTCTTTGGTAAACAGGCTGGCGACTCCAGCAATCCAGGGATTGGAAGGCTCGGAGATGATCAGATCATATTGGTGGGGTGCAGCCACCATATAATTTCGCCCGTCGGTGGGGATAACTCTCACCCGTGGATCTTCGAGAATTTTTCCGTTCGCGTCGCTGAAAAAAGCCGCTGCCTCAGCCATCGCCGGCTCGATCTCCAGGACTTCAATCTTTCTAACCGGAAAAGCTCCCACCGCTTTCACGGTCATTCCTGTTCCCAAGCCGATGATGGCAACACGCTCCGCCTCAGGAAGTAAAAGCATAGGAAGGTAACCGGTCATGAGCATCGTGAGCGCGTCCCCGTGGGAGCCATCGATCTTCCCGTTCGTGGTCAAGTAGAAGTAGTCTCGGTGGGAGCGATGCACGCTGACGGTGGCGGTTAATCCCTCGCGATAGTAGAGGAGTTCGTTGCGGCGCATCTCCTCCAAGCGCAGAGAGTCCATAGGCAAGTCCGAATAACTGTCGCTATAGATCGTCACCCCGCTGGTGAGGACATAGCGGTCCCAACGCGGCATCCTTAAAAAAATCATAAGCAAGGCAGCCATCACGATAACGCCCAGGCCCAGACGTGACATCCGGGAGCATTGCGGATCCATGACGATCAGGAACCACCCCACTAAGAAGTTCACCGCTACACCCAGGAGAATGCTGTTCTGCACGCCGATGACAGGAATAAAGATAAACCCTCCTGCAAACGCCCCGAGGATCGCGCCTACGGTGTTGGCCGCATAGGAGACCCCCACGCTGCTCCCTACATGGTAGAGGCTCCGCGTGAAGAGGTGCGCCACCAAAGGAAAGGTCATGCCCAAAAGCAAAGCGGGCAAAAACATGACCAGCGCTGAAAGCAACGCTTGAGTCGTAAGGAAGAGGGAGAAAGAATCGCCAAAGCCATGCAGAAGTCTCAGAAAGATTAACGGTAGCTTTTCAAACAGAGGAATCGTCGCCAGGGCGGCAAGTCCAACGCCAAGCTCGATCACCCCAAAAGTGCTCACGCGCGCCGGCCGATTCGCCAGCAGCCGCGCATAGACAAACCCGCCGAGCGCCAAACCCACGAGAAAAGTGACCAACATGGTGGTAAAGGAATAAACGGAGCTGCCTATGACGAGAGTTAACGCGCGAGTCCATGCATTTTCATAAACCAGGGCGGCGAACCCGGAAAGAGCGAAAGAGAAAAGCAGCGCTCGCCCCAGCCAGCTTGCAGCCGACCCGCGACCATCAGATTCCACGGCCGGAGCGAAAATCCCGGCTGACTCCTTAAGCCGAACGCGGTCGACCGCGAAGATGATCAGCGCGATCACCAAATTGACCGCGACGGCCGCAAAAACCGTCCCGCGCATGCCCAGCGCGGGAATCAAATAATAACCGGCCAAACCACAACCCAGAACCGCCCCCATCGTGTTGGTCCCGTAAAGATCTCCGATCCGCTCGCCGAGTCGGGCAAAGCTGCGCACGAAGAAGCGGCTCAAAACCGGCAGGGTGGCGCCCATCAGGAGCGTGGGAAGCACCAAAAGGAAAAAGGACAGGAAAAAAAGCAGAAGATTGAAAATCAGTGGATAGCCGTCATTCAGGCGGAACAGGGGAATATAAAGGATCTGCCCCAGCTCAAAGAGCCAAGGAACCACAAGACCGTACAGCCCGACTCCAAACTCTAGGACACCATACAGAAGAAACCCGTTTTTCCCCTGGTCCGCGATCCGGCCAAAGAGGTAGCTGCCCAAGGCGAGTCCCGCCATGAAGGAGGACAGAACCGTGGCAATGGCGTAGGTCGTGTTGCCGAAGACCTGCGTGAGCATGCGGGTCCAAACGACCTCATAGACGAGGCCGGCAGCGCCGGAAAAAAAGAAACACACGAGCGCGACGAGGAGGAGCCAGTCCTCCCCGGCGGTCAAAACCGATTCCTCACTCTCCCCTTTTAAAGCCAATCCGCACCGCCTCCTGCTTGACCTTTCGGGCAAGCTTTTCGTATTCCCGCTCCATCCTCTTTCCCTCGCTTCTTGCCCGATCGAGTTTATTAAGATAGCAGCGAAAAATCAAAGCAAAGATCTGCGCGGCTTGATTTCCCAATACCACAGAGAAATGTTACATTAGCGGCCTTGGGAATCACCATGGACCGCCGGACAGAAAGTTTTTCTCCTCTAGAAGCTGCCCTGGCCAAACTCCAGCAGCGTGAGGCGAGCCTGTGGGGACGGGCGCAAATGCGAAGCCACGAGTGGCTGGCGCATCTCGAACGGAGCCTGCTTGTGCGGCAATTGAGTAAGTTTAGACAGAGACCGGTGGGCTTCACCAACCTGCGCGCCGAGCCGGCCATCGACCTGGACTCGTTAGTCCTGGTTTCGCTTCTCCTTCATTTGTTTCTTCTCTTCCTCCTGATGCCCGTGACCCTTCGCCCGGTTGTGCCGGCAAGTTCCGAGCCGATAAAGGTTCGGCTGCTGGATCTCGGGCCTCCCGCACAAGAGGCAAGAAAAAAAGCGAGCCAAAAAACCACCCCAAAGGCTCAACCTCAGACACCGTCCGTCTCACCACCAGCGCCGACCGAGAGCGCGGAGCCAAAGTTGGCCGAGCCCCAGCCGGCGCCGTCGCTGCCGGCCCCCAAGGTCCTGGCGCAAGCCCCGGCCAGCAAAGAGGTCGGTTCTGTGGGACGACCGGCCGAGTCTTTGATTCAGCTCCCGATGCGCTCTCCCAAAGCGGGGACATCCTCGCTCGCGACCGCGATCGACCCCCTGCCAGAGGGTTTGGCGCGATCCAGAGGGCTGCTCCTGGAGTCGGGGCGCCGAGCGGAGGGCTCCCGGGATCGGGGCGCAGAACGCAATCGCCAGGCAGCTCCACTGTCCAGCCCCGATTTCACCCGCTACTTGGAGATGATCAAAAAGAGAGTCGAAGGCCAATGGAAATACCCGGAGGGGATCCCGGGCAAGCACGCGGTTAACGTCTTGTTTGTTCTCGATCGTGGTGGCAAACTGAGTCGGTTCGAGGTCCTGGATTCCACGGACCCGAGGCTTGAAAGAAGCGCTGCGCAGGCGATGAGGGAGGCCTCGCCGTTTCCGCCGATTCCGGAAAATCTCACGGAGCACCTAGCTGGAACCCCTCTCCGGATGAAGTTCAGCATTGACTTCGGTGTCAAATTCAGTCACTGACAGGGGATATGAAATTTATCTGGTTTCCAGGAAAGTCTTGGTTATGAGCCAACAACAGCGACAACTCTTGATAAGGGGACTCATATTTGCCGCGCTTGTTGTCCTCATCTTCCTCCTGAGCCGCTACGGGCCACAACCACTGTGGTTTTTGCTGCCGGTGGCCGGGGAGTTCGAAGAGATCGAAAACGTTTTCTCTAATAGTGAGAAGCTCCAACGGCTACTCGTTTCCGTTGGCCCTTATTCCTCCGCGGTCTTCATATTGCTCCAGGTTCTCCAGGTTGTGGCCGCGCCCTTCCCCGGCGAGTTGACCGGAGTAGTCGGCGGATATCTGTACGGACAGGTATTCGGCTTTCTCCTCTCTACCGTCGGGCTAACGTTGGGCTCGTGGGTAGCCTTTGAGCTAGCCAG
The DNA here is from genome assembly GCA_016180805.1 of Deltaproteobacteria bacterium. Lineage (GTDB taxonomy): Bacteria > Desulfobacterota > Binatia > UBA9968 > UBA9968 > 2-12-FULL-57-22. The sequence continues at coordinate 5,200 of JACPAM010000236.1, forward strand.
CATATTGGGAAGGCCTTTTGTCGAAAAATATGTTAGCAAGGAAGTCCTGCACAAATTCGACTTCATGACCACCAACACCGGAACGCTCATCTGTTTTCTGTTATTTGTGGTCCCTGGCTTTCCGAAAGATTACTTGTGCTATGTTTTGGGCCTAAGCCGGATGAAGGTCAGTACTTTTCTGATCGTCTCCACGATCGGGCGGCTTCCGGGAACCTACCTCCTGACGGTTCAAGGGGCGAGTCTCAGGAGCCAGGATTACACGACGGCCTTTCTCTTTACGGCGGTTTCCGCGGTGCTCCTGCTTCTCGCCTATCTCTACCGGACCCAGCTCTTCCACTGGGTGAAGAGCAAAAATGGGGAATAGCGCATGCGCTTCTTGATCACCGGCGGCGCTGGATTTCTCGGCTCTCACCTTACCGACGCGCTTCTGGAACGCGGCGATGAGGTGACCATCCTCGATGTGGCCTCCGATCTGAAAGTGCGCCATCACCTCCCCCACCCTCGTTTCCGCTTCGTGCGCGACTCCATCCTGAACCGCGAGATCCTCGACGGCTTGATTTCCTGGTGCGACGTTGTCTATCACCTGGCCGCGGTCGTCGGCGTCGAGCACTACGTCGGCGATCCATACCAGGTACTGAATGTCAACGTGAACGGGACTCAGAATGTCCTGACCACGGCCTTCAAAGCGCACAAAAAAGTGGTGTTCAGCTCAAGCTCGGAAGTCTACGGTAGAAGCGCCGTCGTGCCCTTTCGGGAGGATGGGGATCGGGTCTTGGGCTCCACCCAGATTGACCGCTGGTGTTACTCGACCTCGAAGGCGGTCGGGGAGCACTTTTGCTTCGCCTATCAAAGGCTCGGCCTCCCTGTGGTCGTGCTGCGCTACTTCAACGTGTACGGCCCCAGGTTGGACACCATGGACGTCGGCAGGGTCGTTACGATCTTCCTTGGACAGTTGATGCGCGGAGTGCCGCTCACGGTGATCGGCACAGGTGAGCAAACCCGCTGCTTCACCTATGTCGAGGACGCGACCCGCGCGACCGTCGCTGCGGGAGTCAAAAAGGAGGCGATCGGGAAGATCATCAACGTCGGTTCGGACGAAGAGGTGAGCGTCAAGCAGTTGGCCATACTCATGAACCGCCTGTTCGGCTCTACCTCACCGGTTAGCTTCGTCTCCCAGGAGTCGGTCTATGGCCCCAGCTACGAAGACATCCCGCGCCGCGTCCCGGACATCCGCAGGATGCGCGAGACACTCGGGGTTACCCCGAAGGTCCGGCTCGAGGAAGGGCTCAAGCTCACCATCGAGTGGTTCCGTAAGAACGGACAGCTAAGGTAGCCTGCCCTGCCAGTTTCCTTCCCCACCACAGACTGTGGTCTGCCATTCGAAGCTCGCCGCAGCTTGGATTGACAACCCTCTAGGCCAAGGCTAGAAGTTTAAGAATGGCGCAGCGGTTTTCGCGCGGGAATAAAGTTGCCTACCTTTCATGCTTCTTCGTCCTTGCCGCTTATACGCCGGTCAGCGCGCAGCGCCCCGTCGCGAGCTTTTTTTACAACGAGCAGGGACAGGTCATCCGCCAGGAGAGAGACACCAACGGGGATGGGAGGATGGACCGGTGGACCTACTATAATCAGAAGGGTGATATCGAGCGTGTAGAGCAGGATGAGGACTTCGACGGCAGGCCAGATCTCATTCTGTATTACGAAGGAGGGAAATTGACGAGAGAGGCGCGCTCGAACAAGCGCAATGGCCAGATCGACCACATCGTTTATCTTCAGGATGAAAAGTTTAGCCGCGTGGAGGAGGACACCAACGGGGATGGGGCAATGGACACGTTTTCAATCTTCCAGGACGGCCAGTTGGTTCGTAGGGAGATCGACCGCAAGCATAGCGGTAAGATCGACCTCTGGGGATACTATGAGGGAGGGCACCTTTCCCGGCAAGAAGAAGACCTGAATGGGGACGGCAGGCCGGATCGTTACCTCTATTTTACCGGGGAGGAGCTTGCGGTGCGTGAGGAGGACTCGCGTGGCAGCGGGCAGATCGATCTGGTTGAAACCTACTCCCACGGCAAGCTGCTCAAGCGCCTCTTTGCCAGCCAGGGTAAGGGCAGGCTTGATACCTTGCAGGTTTTTGAAAACGGCCAACTGGCCTACGAAGAAAAGGATACCGCCGGCACAGGCTATTTTGGCTTGCGAACTTTTTACCACAAAGGGCAAGTCGCGAGACAGGAAGGGGACACCAACGCGGATCATAGAGTCGATGTGTGGGTGAAATTCGAAAATGGCCAGCGGGTCGAGCAGGAAGAAGATCTAGACTTTAACGGTCAGATCGACGCACGATATCGGTTCAAAGACGGTCAGGTCGTAGCTCAAGAGCCGGTCGCAGAGGCGCAACCCGGAACTCCGGCTCTTCCTTTTTCATCTGTGCAGGGCGAGCTGCGGAGTTTGGCGCCGAGAAAGAGCGCGATGGCGCCAGCGAATAAAACGATTGCCGCCCCCGAAGGTCTCGAAACGGGAACCGATAAGATGTAAGATCGGCTAACACAGAGGTCAGCATGGGTCGCCTCCAAAAGGTGACGCAGGTCTTACTATTCGGTGTTTTTCTGGGAAGCTGTCAGCCAGTTCCTGTGCAGCAGCCTCCGGGCCCGGCCGCCGCTACGCAGACTTACCCGGGGACGGCGACACCCTCGCAGCCCATGAACCTGCCTCCCTCTGCTAACCTACCCCCCCCTGGGGCTCAGCCCCAACCTCAGGTTTCCGGGTCCCAGCGCACCGAATACGTTTGGCAAAAGATGATGGAGGGCGTGGCGATGGGCGGCGCGGTCGGAGGCCCCTTTGGAGCCGGAGGAGGCTTGATCGTCGGTCTGATCGCCGGACTTCTCACTGCCGACTCTTATTACGCAGACCTCAGTGCCAAGATTCAGACCGAACAAACCAAAGATCGCGAGCTGGAAGCCCAAATCGAACGAGAGATAGAGCGGCAACGGGAGCTTGAGGCAGGCCTGGCGGGAAGCCCGCCTCCCTCAGACCCAAAGAAGACTGAGCAACTGCCGCAACCTCAAGAGCCAGCCAGGGTGGAAAAACAGGCGCGGGTAGACGCTGCCGAGAAGGAGCCCACCGCGATGGCCTCGCTCAAGAAAAGAGAATCGGCGTCCCCAGCTAGCCCCTTCAAAAATGTCGAGATCAAGGACCTAAACGGCGACGGCATCCCTGATCTATGGATCTACCGTAATCCGTTGAAACCAGACGAGATGATCCGCCGGGAAGAAGCTACCAAAGGCGACGGCAGGGTGGATATGTGGAGCTACTTCAAGGACGGAAAGCTCGTGCGCCGCGAAGTCGATAAGAGGGGAGACGGGCGACCCAACACGGTCTACTATTACGATGACGAGAAGCTAGTCAGGGAAGAGCGGGACGAAAACGGAGATGGTCGGGCAACCTACCGCGCCCACTATCAGAATGGCCGTCTCACCCGGACTGAAACAAGCACCCGAGCGGACGGCAAAATAGACCTCTGGGTGCATTATGACACCGCAAAAGAAGGGGAGGTTATTATCAGGGAAGAGCGGGACCTCAACGGTGACGGGGCCGTGGACCTCTGGTCTCATTATCAAGACGGCCGGCTGGTACGCCGCGATGTGAGCGCCGCGGGACTGGAGTACCTCTCGAAATCGGAAGAGGCTCCCCAGATGGCTGCGCCGCGCGACCTGACGCAAGGGCTCCCCGCCAAATAATCGCCTACCTCACGGCAACTCCGATATCCTGAAAGCCGTTCGCACGGCAGATTCCCAAAACCGCAACGACACGACCGTAATCGAGCCGCCTGTCGGCCCTAACCAGCGCTGTTTTCCGCCCCTCGCCCCCCAACGCTTTAAGCCGCGCCTCGAGGGCGGCGAGATCAACCTTCTCGGCGTTGACTACGATGTCGCCGCGCTGGTTGATCTCGATGGTCACCGGCGTTGATTTGGACTCGGCGGAGGCCGCCTTGGCTTCGGGAAGCTGAATGTCCAGCCGCCGGGAAGGATCGATGATCGTCGTGGTGACCATGAAAAAGATGAGCAGAAGAAAGATGACGTCGATCAGAGAGGTAAGACTGATCCCCACGTCCTCTTCGGATTCCTTTAAAAATTGCATCGTGACGCTCCTGAACTAAGGCTCGCGCAGCCGCTCACGCAGCCGCGGCGGCGCTTCGGGTTGTCGGAGTTGGGAGGGAGCGGTCGCCGCGCGGTTATGGTAGCCTTCGTAAGCCAGATCTTCGATCAGCGCCAGCGAAACCTCCTCCATCTCGAGCACTCGGACCTCAACCTTGCGTTTGAAGTAATAATGCGCCGCCAGGGTCGGGATGCCGACCATCAGGCCGAAGACCGTCGTGATCAGGGCCTCCGCCACGCCCCCCGCAACGGCACCGGGATTGCCCGCCATGCCATAGCTCGCGATGACGTCGAATGACCGGGTCAGCCCGAGCACGGTGCCAAACAGACCGAGCATGGGAGCAATATTGGCGAGGAAACCCAAGAGCATCAGGTTCTTGCGCAGAACCGCCGCCTCGTGCTGGCCGGCCCCTTCGATCGCTTTCTCTACGGCGTCCAGCCCGTGGTCAAAACGGATCAGCCCCGCGCGCAGGACCCGCGAGAGCGACAGCTCGTATTCCTTGCAGGCCTGAATTGCTCGATCGATCTCCCGTCGGTACCAGTACTTTTTAATTTCTTCGATGAAGGCGGCTGAAATGATTTTGCCCTTGCGCAGGTTGACGGCCCGCTCCAGGATGATCGCCAGGGCCAGAATAGAGCAGGCCAAGATCAGGTGCATGGTGGGCCCGCCCTTGAGATAAAAGCTGACCAAACTCACTAACTTCTTTACCTCACTTCGCCTTCGTGAGTCGAGGTCGCCGGGTCAGCCCGTTTCATGCTGTCTTTGCGGGCGCGCTCGACCTCCCGCTGGATCTCTTCTTGGCTTCGCCCCAACCGCTCCACCTCTAACTTGAGATTTCTTTCTTTTTCCAAAAAGATCTCCAGCTCCAGGGAGCGCTGGTCGCCCCGCTGGTAGTAGACGGTGATCGAGGCGCGGGCGACCGCACCGTCGCTCGCGCGGGTGAGGACCTCAACCCGGTTCAGCCCTTCGACCACCGGCAGCGCAGAGGAATAAAAACCGTCCGCAGCCAGGCGTAGATGGGAAGCGCGCTGCCCCGTGGTCTGATTGACAACCTGAACGAAGTCTACGCCAACGACCGAAATACTGTCCAGGACCGCCAATACATCTGCCGGTCTAACGACCGGAGTGTAGATCCCGCCGCTTTCCTTGGCGGCCCCTACCGCCGCCCTCGGATAGGAGAGGGCTTCCGTTCCCAACGCAAATACGTGGATCTTGATCCCCGCCTTGGCCGCGATGCGGGCGGCGTTTATCGCCAAAGCCGTATCTTCGGGCGCTGCCCTGCGGCCGCCGCCGATGGGCAGCGTCGGGAAACCATCGGTCAATAGAATCTGGACCTTGCTCGCGTTCGCGCGCCGCTCACTCAATCCCAGACCTGCCAGCTCCTTAATCCCGAGCCGTATACCGCCCGCCATGTGGGTCCCGCCATAGGGACCGGCAGCGATGATCTCATCCAGTGCCCGTCTAACCAATTCAAAATCACGGGTCAGAGGCTGCAGCAGCTTAGCCTCTTCACCGAAGCTAATGAGGGCCACACGCGTGCTCTGCGGATTTAGCTGCGAGAGCAGCCGTCGGGCCGCTCCGACTTCAGCCGCCAGGATCGTATTGCGCAAGTCGCGCACAGGCGGAGCCCCGATCCCGAAGCCACCGCCGAAAATACCCGCCTGGGGCCTTCCCCATCCGGCTCGACCCGAGGCCCCAGGTGAGCTGACCGACTCACCCAGGTCAACGCCGGCGTAGTGGGCGGTGCTGCCGGAGACATCGAGAACAAAGACGATATCCACATTAGGAGTTCGGGCTCCTTGTGTGGACACCTTGCCGCTCACCAGCACAGTGTCCTGTTCTTGGACAATGCGCGCCCCATCGGCCGGGGAGAGGATTTCGACCTGAGGCTCCTTCGCCCAAAGCCCCTGGCCCAGGAGCAGGGAGGTGATGAAAAAACAGCGGGACAGAGCCTGTAGTTGAAAATGGCTCATAAGTGACGAGGCAACGTCAAAAAATAACACGATTAGGGTAGGGTGTAAACGAGGTACCCTCGTTTGCCTTGAGGCGAGATGAAGGTGTAAAATACGGGCATGAGCCTCAAAAGGACCCTTCCTTTGCTTATCGTTACCCTTTTCTTTTGGTCCGGCACCGCTTTCGCCCAGTACACGATCGTGCTTAAAAATGGCCGGCGGATCACCGTCCAGACCTACAGGGAAGAGGGCGGGATGATCAAATTTTTCGGCATGGGCGGGGAGATCGGTATCGCCAGGGACCAAGTCAAAACTATCGTGAAGCCCGGCGAGAAGGAAGAGCGCGGCATGGTGGTCGGTCCGGGTGTAGAAGGCATTCGCGCGGCTCCGGCTGAAGCCAAACCCGCCGAGAAAGAAGCGGCGCCTTCCAAGACCGCCGAAGAGCCGAAGCTGCAAGAAAAAGCGCTGAGTCCCGAAGAAAAGCAGGCAGAAGAAAGGGCGCAAGAGGAAAAAGAATATCAGCGTAGGGTCAGAGAGCTGACGCAGCGGCTCAAGGCGGCCCGTGACCGGTATCTACTGGCGACTCGCGGAAGCAGTAGTACTGAACCGACCCTCCTCCACACCGAGGAAGCTATGAGGGCGCGAACCGATCAACTCATGTCAGGCTTGAGAGATGTCCAGCACAATCCTTCAGCACCGAGAGATACAGTGGACGTCCCTCCTCCAGCGTACAGCGCCAAAGAGAAAGAGATAAGTGACTTGAAGAACGAGATACAGCGATTGGAGAAGGAAAGGGAGAGGCTGATCGAAGAGATGAAGCAGAAAAACTTTGAGACCGGCTCTCTCTTCCTCGATTGATTCCCCTCCCAGCATCCGCACCCCGAGTTTTCAGCTATCAGCCTTCAGCTCTTAGCTGATCGCTGACTGCTGAACGCTGAGTGCTTCAAAGGCATTCCACGGCAGCCCGCAGCCCTAAAAGGTAACTGTGGACGCCGAAACCGGTGATCTGACCCACGGCCACTTCCGCGATCGTAGAGCGCCTGCGGAACTCCTCACGCTTGTAGATATTGGAAATGTGAACTTCCACCGCCGGCAGTCCCACCGCCACTAGCGCATCTCTAAGCGCCACACTCGAATGCGTGTAGGCGCCTGCGTTGATGACAATGGCGCCGAACCGACCGGATGCCTCGTGGACCCAGCTAACCAGCTCCCCCTCGTTATTCGACTGGCGGGTTTCGACCTCCACGCCAAGTTCCCGCGCCAGCTCGCGGATCCTTTGGTTGATCTGTTCCAGGGTTAGCCGGCCGTAAATCTCCGGTTGTCTGCGACCCAAAAGGTTCAGGTTTGGCCCGTGCAAGACCAGGATTTTTTTCTTTTTTGCCATCACGAACCTCGCTTACGTTTTTGCATCCAGCGGTCCCAAGCCGAAAGCTCCCGATCGAGGCTTTCCCGCGATTTATCACGCGAGCCCTCGCGCTCGACGCGGTCTCGAATGCGGCTGATTTCTTCCCAAAATCTCGCCTCACCCGGTGATCCAAGCCACAGCCGGCGATAAATCTCCATCGCCTCCAAGAGGTAACCCTGCTGGACGCGAAGTTGTGCCATGCTCTCCGTGGCAAAGGCGGGATCGATCTCGGCCTCCTTCAACTCCACGATGCGCTCGAGGCCCTTCTGAAGCCCCCGCACTTCCCGCGCCCAGAGCGGCAGAGAGCTTAAAGGCCGAAGCGTTTCCAGGGCCGCGGCGAAACTTCCCTGCTCGAAAAGAAGCCTGGTGCGCAGAAAGAGCGCCCGCGGATGATCAGGCCGTTGCCCGAGCGACCGCTCCACCAGCTCCAGACCCTCGCGAGTCTTCCCCGCGCGCCGGAGCTCCTCAGCCCGGTCGAGCAGCGCGGCGGGAGTAGAATTTCTGCTCGTCATGTCAGACACTCTGCTCCCCTAGTGTAGTGCGTCTGACGCATGTTTACATTTTCCGTTCACCCTGAGCCAGTCGAAGGGTGAATATTTTCAACGTGTTCCATCTGTGGTTCGACAAGCCTGTCCTGAACAAACCAGCCGCATCCTTCGACAAAGCTCAGGACGAACGGCTGGTTTGTCGAAGGGCTCACCACGAACGGTCTGTAAGCATAACTATGACGTACTGCCCTAGGCCGCCAGTTGAGCAACGATCTCCGCTGCGGAGAAGCGCTGAAACTCGGTGGCGCCGATGCCCCGACAGAGCACAAACTTGATCTTGCCGCCGATTGACTTTTTGTCCACTTCCATCCCCCAGACCAGCTCTTTCAGACCGACGTTCGAGGGGACCTTAGTCGGGAGGCCAGCCTTCTCGATGAGTCCTGAGATCCGGCTGAGGCTCTTCTCGTCGCATAGCCCCTGGCGCGCAGAAATAGTGGCCGCCTGGACCATGCCGATGGCTACCGCTTCACCATGAAGGAGCTCGGTGTAGCCGGTCAGAGCCTCGAGGGCGTGACCCACGGTATGGCCAAAATTGAGGACCGATCGGTAATCCTGCTCCCGCTCGTCCTGCTCGACGACCGTGGCCTTGATGGCGCACGAGGCGGCAATGACCTCCACCAGAAGCTCCCGGTCCAGAGCCAGCACGCGGTCGAGCCTTTCCTCCAGGAGGCCGAAGAGCTTCGGATCCGCGATCACGCCGTATTTGATGACCTCGGCCAATCCCGCCACAAGCTCCCTTGTCGGCAGCGTGCTGAGCGCATCGACATCGATGATGACAAGCCGGGGCTGATAGAAAACGCCAATGAGATTTTTCCCCTCCCGATGGTTGACCCCGGTCTTTCCGCCCACGCTCGAGTCGACCTGGGCAAGAAGGGTGGTGGGAACCTGAACATAGGGGATCCCGCGCAAAAACGTGGCGGCCGCAAATCCGGCCATGTCGCCGATCACGCCACCACCCAAGGCCATGATGCAGGAGCTGCGGTCGAATCGCTCCGCGATCAGCCGGTCATAGATCGTGGCAAGGGAATCGAGGTTCTTGTGCGCTTCCCCCTCGGGGAGGACGACTGTGGCAACGTGAAACCCCGAGCGCCTGAGCGACGCCTCAACCGTAGCGAGGTATAATTCCGCCACCTTGGGATTTGTGACGATGCCGACTTTCTCGCCGCACCCAACCTGCTTGATGAGATCGCCGGCGCGGGGGAGGAGCGCCTCGCCGAGGTGAATCGGATAAGAGCGAGCGCCGAGATTGACGGTGAGGGTGCGCATAATATTAGCCATATTCCCTCACCCCTTCCCTCTCCCAGAGGGAGAGGGAAGGGGTGAGGGAGTTGATCTCTGCCTGATCTCTTTCATAATCTCGTCTACCACTTCTTCAACAGTAAGCCTCGTCGTATCGATGTGAGCATGCGCTTGGGCATAACATTTCTCTCGCTGCCGCAAAAGCTCTGCGATTCGACGCTCCTTATCTTCGCCGCTAAGGAGCGGGCGTCCCTTGGCGCCGCCCGACCGCTGGAGCAGCATTGTCGGCGCCGCCGTGAGGCAAATGAGGAAGCTTTTCTCCTTCAACAACCGTAGGTTTTCCTCATCCACCACGGCTCCTCCTCCGGTGGCGATGACCTGACCCTCCTGGCCAAGGACCTCCTTGAGCTTGCGCTTTTCCAGCGCTCGAAAATAGCTTTCGCCCTTGCGAGCGAAGATCTCCTCCACCCTCATCCCCTCCGCCTCCTCGATCGCCTTATCGAGGTCGACAAACCGACGCCTGAGCCTCTCAGCCAACCGTTGGCCGACAACACTCTTTCCCACCGCCATGAAGCCAGTGAGGGCGATGTTTTTCTGCGCGCGCGCGGGCAAGGGCTCAGCCCCGATCCGCGATCTGGACCCTCGGCGCGGCCTCATAGACACCGTAGAAGCGACACATTCGGTTCCAAAAGGCCATGGGCGACCCGGATCTTAGGCGGATCGGGGTCAGTAACTCTTGATCTGCTCCAGGTAGCCTTCGTAGTTGCGCGTGATTTCATGGAGGGAGTCGCCGCCAAACTTTTCCAAGAACGCGGCGGCCAGCTCAAACGCAACCACCGCCTCCCCGATCACGGCTGCCGCGGGAGCGGAGCAGACGTCGGACCTTTCCACCGAGGCATCCGCCGCCTCCTTCGACCTCAGGTCCACGGAGTGAAGCGGGCTCATCAACGTGGAAATCGGCTTCATCGCCGCGCGCACGACCAGCGGCGCGCCATTGGACATGCCCCCCTCGGTGCCCCCGGAGTTATTGCTGCCCCGGTAAAATCCGGTCGGAACCACCCTCGGCGTACCTTCGGAAACCATCTTGCGCGGATCAAAGAAGATCTCGTCATGCACCTCGGAGCCGCGTCGCCGGGCCATCTCAAAACCCAGACCGATCTCCACGCCCTTAATAGCCTGAATGCTCATCAGCCCTCGAGCCACGCGCCCGTCGAGCTTGCGGTCCCATTGGGTGTGACTGCCGAGTCCCGGAGGCGCGCCCACCGCCACCACCTCGAAGATCCCGCCCAGCGAGTCGCCCCGCTTTTTACACTCGTCGATCAAAGCGATGATCTTTTCCTCGGCCTCCTTATCCGCAACGCGCACAGGCGAGGCCTCGGCACGCTCGTAGATCTCCTCATAGGAAAGTCCCGACATTTGCGCTTCGACATTACCGATGGAGCGGATGTACCCCATGATCTTGATGCCAAAGGGGGCGAGCAGTTGCTTGCAGAACGAACCCGCTGCCGTGCGCGACACCGTGTCACGCGCGCTGGCCCGCTCCAAAACATTGCGAATGTCGCTGTGATGGTATTTGAGAACGCCGGCGAGATCGGCGTGGCCGGGCCGCGGCTTCGTCACCGCCAGGGACTCGTCGCGGTCCTCCGGTAGAGGGGACATTTTTTTCGTCCAGTTCTTCCAGTCGCGGTTCTCGATTCCCATGGCGACCGGTGAGCCCAGGGTCTCGCCCCAGCGGATGCCGGACCGGATCTGGACCTCGTCTTTTTCGATCAGCATCCGCCCGCCGCGGCCGTAACCCTGCTGGCGGCGCCACAGGTCGTGGTTGATCTTCTGTGTGTCAATGGGAAATCCGGCCGGGATGCCGTCGAGAATGACCGTCAGACAGGGTCCGTGGGACTCCCCGGCAGTGAAATAACGAAGCATGGGGTTATACTACCGGCTTTGGACCTAAGGGGCAATAAAGAGCTTAGTCGGCTAGTGGCACGCGGCAAGATTGGTCAATAGTCAATGGTCAATAGTAAAAGCCCTACCATTGACCAATAACCAATGACCATTGACTATGACTAGCCTCCTTCGGTGGCCTTGTACTGCTGGCGCCAGAGTTGCTCGGCCGTCGGGAGATTCTCCGAACCGCCGGAGACTATACGAG
>JACPAM010000077.1 GCA_016180805.1 Deltaproteobacteria bacterium
CATGATCGTGCAGCCGATCGCCATTTCCATCACATCAAACTCTTCATATTTCAGGTTGCGACAAAAGAGCTCTCCCACTGGACCTGTAACAAAGTCCAACTCGATATTTTGTGCTGTAACCGCGCCATCCATGAGAGGGCGAACGCGGGGATTATCGGAGAACCCAACCGTAAGTCGAAGCGGCATGCCGTTTCCCTCCCGCACCTCAATCCCTTCCCTTCAGGCGGCTGAACTCCTCCACAAGAAAGGGGGTATATTTTTTAATGTCTTCTTCGTATAGCAGAAATCTACAGGCCATTCCAAGCTATGTTTTTGCGGCGCCGGAAACGCAACGTGCCGGGCGTGGTCCCTGGTCAACCGGCTCGTTCCCCACGCCCGCCTTGGCCGAATCCAGTGATCGACGTCAGTATGACGCCCGAATTGACTCTATGAAGGGATTTTGAGAGTTGTGCTTGACAAGGCACGACCCGCGGGATATTTACGCCATAGCAGGAGACTGGTCGGAGCGAGCCCAGAAAAATATCGAGTCACCCAAGGACATCGAAGATGCGCGAATCAATTTTCTGATCCTGAGATCAACACGCGGCCAAAACTTGCGACGGAAAAGCAATCCCTTCGAATAGAACGAAATTAGGACAAGCCATGGCTTATTATCGCGACCTAAGAGAGTACGTTGAGGCACTCGACCGTCACGGAAAACTTTTCCGCATCAAACGGGAGATACGGCGGGAGACTGAACTTCACCCGCTGGTTAGGTGGCAGTTCCGAGGGTTACCGGAGGAGGAAAGAAGAGCCTTCCTCTTCGACCACGTGACGAGCGTCACGGGAGGCAAGTACGAAATGCCCGTTCTCGTCGGAGCCTGCGCCTCGTCGACCGCGATTTACGCGCTCGGGATGAGATGCACGACGGAAGAAATTTTTAGCCGCTGGCTGACGGCCCAGCGGGAGCCCATCGCGCCGCTAGTGGTGCCTTCCGGCCCGGTACAAGAAATAGACATTACCCGGAACGTGGAAGAAACGGTCGACAATATTCCGGTGCCCGTCTCGGGTCCGGGCTTCGACAGCTCTGTCCGGCTGACGGCAGCGCTTTGGGTCACAGCCGATCCCGAGACCGGCCAGAGAAATGTTGGCGTCTATAGCGGTTACATGCAGAAGGGCGGGCGTATCGGCGTCGGTCTCGGAGCGGGAAAAGACTCCCGGCTACACCTGGACAAGTGCCGGGAGCGAGGCATACCTCTCAAAGCGGCGGCGGTTATCGGTCCGACGCCGAACCTGATCTACGCGGCGGCCGCGACATTGCCCTATGGAACGGACGAATACGCGATCGCGGGAGGCATTGCGGGAGAGCCGGTGCAGCTCGTCCGGTGTAAGACCTCCGACCTGCTGGTGCCCGCCCACGCCGAAATGGTTCTCGAAGGCGAGATCTTGCCCGACGAGTCTATACAGGGCTGGCCTTTCGGTGAATACTCCGGTTACATGGCGGGAAAATCCAAATACCCTCGCTTCGCCGTTCAGCGCATTACGCATCGTCGAAACCCGATCCTTCTGGATCTTTTGGCCGAGCACCCCCCTTCGGAGGGCAGCAAGCAAAAGCAAATCGCCACGGAGGCGACATTTTTCCATTTTTTGAAAGAGAACGTCGGTTTGAGCGGCGTCAAGCAGGTGGCCATTCACGAAGAGAGCGGAGGGTGGGGATTCTTCGTTATCCAGATGAAGGTTCCGCACCCGAGCCAAGCCTGGCAGGCGCTTTACGCCGCCGCCGGCTTCACCCCGGGATTGGGAAAGTTTTTCGTCGTCGTGGACGACGATATCGACCCGAGGGATCTGGACGCCGTCATCTGGGCCCTGGTCTTTCGCGCGCAACCGCATCGAGACCTCATCGTCCTTCCGGGCAAGAGACCGATGCTCGACCCATCGGCGGTCTCGCCAGCGCAACCCGGATGGCATCACGCCTATCCGGAGCCTCACGGCGCTTCGTGCCTGCTGGTCAACGCGGTGCGGAAATGGCCCTATCCCCCGGTGTCGCTCCCGTCCAGGGAGTTCATGGAGCAGGCGCGGGTTATCTGGGAAGAAGAAGGATTACCGCAACTGAAACCCAAGGTCCCGTGGCACGGCTATGAGCTCGGTCACTGGCCGGAGGAGCTGAAAAAAGCGGCTGCTGCGGTAGTCTCGGGAAGGGAGCCCGAGGACATCAAGAAGAGCGAAAAGTGAAGGAAACAAAAGGTGAAACGGTGTCTCGCGCACGTCGAGCAACCATGAAGCTCCGCCTATCCCTGTTTCTACTGACCGCCTTATCGCTATTCGCCCTTCGCGGGGTCGCCCACCCTCTCGACGAGGTGAAGGTCCACATCTCGGGGAGCGCCAGCGCGAACTCGTTGATTTTCAAGATCGGTGAAGAAAAAGGGTTCTATAAAGAAGACGCGTTAACCGTTCTGTCTATCACCGCGACATCGCAGGCTGGAATCCAGGGATTACTCGCGGGCAGTTTCGACTTCAGTCAAATCCTCGGCCAAAGCTCCGCTTTTATTCTCAGGGGCGCGCCTCTCAAGATCGTTATGGTCTTCGATACACGGCCCCTGTTCTGGCTCTTCGGAAAGAAGGGCATTAAGACACTCCAAGACCTTAAAGGCGGCAAACTCGTTGGCGTATCGAGCCTGGGAGCAAGTACGGATCAGATGACTCGGGAACTACTCGCAAGGAACGGGATAGATCCCAGGCGTGATGTGGTCATCCAGGGAACCGGCACGGGCGCGGTACGATTGGCAGCTTTGCTCAGTGGAGCGCTGGATGCAGCAATCGTAAACCCCTCAGAAAGAATAATCACCAGAAAAAACGGCCTTCACGAACTGATTTTCTACGGCGACCAGCTCGAAACGGTAGCGGGAGGCGTCTCCGTCAGAGAAAAGGTCCTCACGGAAAAGAGCGAATTTGTGCGTAGATTCCTACGAGGAACACTGCGTGCTTTTCTCTGGTTCCGGTCAAACGAAAACGAGGCGGTTGACCTTATGGCCAAGGATTTTAAGATTCCGAGAGACGATGCATTGGAGATTTACAAGGCTACGCTCCGGGTCTTTACGCGGGATGGCACAACGCCCGTCGATTCCCAAGAACGAATAATCGCCTTCCAGAAGAAACAGCTAAAGGTCGAGAAAGACGTTGCGCCGGAGCAGGTTTATGATTTCCGGATCGTGCGCTCGCTCATGGGCGAAATGAAAAAATGAATTCATAGATTTCTTCCCACAGGAGAATCATTGTCGCTATGAATATCGGCGAGGCCCTACCACGAAATGCGCAACATTTTCCCAACAAGCTCGCCCTTCGCGACCACGCAAAGTCCCTCACCCATCTGGATCTTCATCTCCGAACCAACCGGCTCGCCAACTATCTGCTCAGGCAGGGCATACGGCCGGGGGACCTGGTGGCGTTCTCATGCGGCAGCCGTTATCATTGAAGGCCGCGAGGAAACGCGGCACCTCTCCGACTTGCTTTCGGAGCGATTCCCACCGGCGCGCGCCCTGGCGATCGACTGGCCGGAAGCGGCATGGAGCCACCCCTATGAAGAGGCGATCCGCTCGGCTGCGGCCGACGACCCGGGAGTCGAGGTAAAGGAGAAAGATCCCTTTCTCATCATGATCACTTCGGGCACCACGGGTTTCCCCAAGGCCTGCCTGGTCAACCACGAAACCTACGTCATCCGGTCATTGAACAACGCGATCATCAAGGCGATGAACCCCGAGACGCGCGCCCTGCTGACCCTACCCCTTCATTTTAACGCCGGTCGCGGCTCGATGGTCGGCGCGCTGTACCTGGGCGCGACGGTCTTCATCCAGGAGAGATTCAAGGAAGAGCAATTTTTGGCCACGGTTGAAGCGGAGAAGATCTCCTACACGATGCTGGTGCCCACGCTCTGCGATCGCCTGCTGCAATATGCTGACCTCAACAACTATGACAGGTCCTCGCTGCAATTCATCGGGATTACCGGTGGACACCTCTCACCCCAGGAGGCAGAGGGAATGAT
>JACPAM010000237.1 GCA_016180805.1 Deltaproteobacteria bacterium
ATCTTCTATAACCAGAACTCCCACATGCGCGAGATCAAGAAGCTCGAGGCGGAGGTTTCACGCCAGGAGCGACTCTCGCAGCTCGGCAACCTCGCCGCCACGGTCGCCCATGAGATCCGAAACCCCCTGAATTCGATCTCGGTCGGGCTGCAGCGCCTCAAAGCGGAGTTTCGCCCTACCGAAGATGAGGAGCAGTATCTCCGCTTCATCGAGCTCATGCGCGGGGAGGTCCGGCGCCTGAATGCGATCGTCGAGGAATTTCTCTCGCTGGCGCGTCCGCTGGAGCTCAAAGCCGAACCGGTGAAGGTCGATGAGTTGCTTCAAGAGCTCGCGCTGCTGGCGGGAAACGACGCGGGCCCGGCGAAGGTCCAAATTCAGGTCGTGACTTCCGACCAGCTCCCGCCGCTTCGGGCGGACCGGAACTATCTTAAGCAGCTTCTTTTGAACCTCATACTCAATGGCATCCAGGCGATGCCGGATGGAGGCACGCTGACCCTCGAGGCCCGGCCTTCGGGCACCGGGCTCGTGCTCACGGTAGCGGACACCGGAACCGGGATAGCGCCTGCGGCCCTCGAGCACATCTTCGAACCCTATTTCACCACCAAAGCCAACGGGTCCGGACTCGGGCTCGCGATCGCTCGGCGGATTGCCGAAGCCCACGGTGGCACGATCACCGTAGGGAGCGAGATGAGACAGGGAAGCCGGTTCCAGGTCTCCCTCCCGCTAGGCGGCCCGCAGCGCTAATAGAAACGTATTTAGGGATGTTACATGGCTCTCTGCGCAATGTCGGGTTCCGAAAGGGGGCGAGGATGAAGGCAGCGGACGTCCCTTTTCGCGACCGAGGGGAGCGCGAGCGAGGCTGCGGACGTCCGATTACGAACAGGACGACTCATGGCACGAACCCATCGGCCGCAGCCGAGAGCGCGTTCCCCGAGGGAGCTTAGTCCGTCGGCTGCGGCCGCAAGACTCGTCCCCTGAGGAATGTAAACCTAAATAGGTCATTTGCACTAGATGGCGTCGTCGTTTCGCATACTTGTCGTCGATGACGAGCCGGCGCAGCTCGAGCTGGTCGGCGGCTTTCTCAAGAAGCAAGGGTTCGAGGTGGTCTCAGCCGAGAGCGGCGAGGCCGCAGCAGCCGATTACCTCACCAAACCGCTCAATCTCGAGGAGCTGCTCCACCGCATCAATAAAGCGAGGGAGCACCACCGGCTGCGCAGCGAAAACCGCGAGCTGCGCGAGGCTCTGGGCGCCCGCCATCGCATCGAAGGGATCATCGGCGAGAGCGGCCAAATGCTCGAAGTTCTCTCCCTGGTGCGGCGGGTGGCGCCGAGCGAGGCGACGGTCTTGATCCGCGGCGAGAGCGGGACCGGAAAGGAGCTGATCGCCAAGGCGATTCACTTCGCAAGCCCCAGGGCCGCGGGGCCATTGGTGCGGGTGAACTGCGCGGCGCTGCCGGAGACGCTGCTTGAGTCAGAGCTTTTCGGCCACGAGCGCGGCGCTTTCACGGGCGCGGTGGCCGCGCGCAAAGGGCGCTTCGAAGCGGCCGACGGAGGGAGCTTGTTCCTCGACGAAATCGGCGATCTCCCGATGCACCTTCAGGCAAAGCTCTTGCGCGTTCTCCAGGAGCGTGAGTTCGAGAGAGTGGGCTCCAACCGCCCGATCCAGGTCGACGTCCGCCTCCTCACCGCTACCCACAGAGACTTGGAGTCCCAGCTCAAGACCGGCCAGTTCCGCGAAGATCTCTACTACCGGCTGAACGTGGTAACGATCGTCCTGTCCCCGCTCCGCGAGCGGCGCCAGGACCTCCCTCTCCTGATCGACCATTTTCTCGAACTGTTTGCTGAAAAGAACGGCAAAAAGATCCGCGGCTTCACTCCCGAGGCCCGCGAGGCGCTCCTTCGCTATGACTATCCCGGCAACGTCCGCGAGCTCGAGAATCTGATCGAAAGGGCGGTCGTCCTCACGCGCGACGAAGTGATCGGTAAAGACGATCTGCCCCTGCTCGTCCAGGAGCCGGAGGCCGCCGACAGCACGGAGAAAAATCTGCCTGCGGCCGTGGAAGGAATCGAGCAAGTGATGATCCGGCGGGCCATGGCCCAGGCGGGCGGCATCCAGACCCGCGCCGCCGAACTGCTCGGCATCAGCGAGCGGGCGCTGCGCTACAAGCTCAAAAAATACGGGCTCACCTTCTAACTAACGCAAGCGGGCGAGCTCCTGGAGCAAATGCCAGTTCTGTAACCGGTCTTCCTCAGCCCGAAGCAGAGCCGGCGACGGATTTCCCGCCTCGTCGAACTGCTTGGCGAAGCGGCCCTCGGTGCGGGCAAAATCGATGAACGTAAACGGCCTCTCGCTCTTCGGCGGCGTCCACCAGTCTTCTTTCTGAGCAGAATTGCCGACCAGGCTCAGCCGCTCCCGAATCGTTTTACCCTTGCGCGGATCGTGGATGAACAGCGGAAACGCCCGGGACTCGACGGCCCATTTGGCGTGCTGGCTGGCCATGTTATCCGCCACCCCGTGCTCCGGCTGGCACGCGGCGTAGACGTTGACGACGGCCGGGCCGGGATAATCATTCGCCTCCATGATCGCCTTGTAGAAATGGTTGATGTGCGCCGGCGTCGTCTGGGCGACGTACACGTCGGGATGCATGAGGCAGATGTGCGCGAGCTCCTTTCGGCGCTCGCGCTTGCCGCTAACCTCTGTGCCGATGGCGGCCATCTTGGCATCCTGCCCGAAGTAGGAAGCTGTCGAGGCCTGCCCGCCCGTGTTGGAGTACACCTGGGTGTCGAGGACCAGGACATTGATGTCCATGCCGCTTACGAGCATCCGGCTCAAGCTCTGGAAGCCGATATCGTACATGGCGCCGTCACCGCCGATGACCCAGAGTTTTTTCTCCTGCCATCCCTTCTGGTCCCATCGGGCGCGGATCCCCATGGCGTCCGCCGGCGCGTTCTCGAACAGCGAGTTCGTCCACGGCACCAAAAAGGGATTGTACGGGTACGTGGAGCCGTAGACCGTATTGCAGCCGGTCGCCGCCACGATAGCGACCTTCTCCGGCCCATAGACAAATCCGCTCGCCGCCAGCATCATTCGGATGGCCGTCGCCTCGCCGCAGCCCATGCAGGAGCCGGCGCCGCCGACGTAGAGGAGGCTCGCCGCCTCGTTCAGCATGAAGTCGGCCAGCGCCTTTTCGTTGATGTATTCTGTGGGCGTCGGCCCGACCGTGCGGAAAAACTCGAAGGCCTGCCGATAACGCGGCATCGTCTCTTCGTCCTTTTTAACCATCTTGAGCGCGAAGTATCCCAGATCGTCGCACACCTGCACGCACTCGGCGCAGCCTTTGCATTTGGTCGGGTCGATGAAAATGCCAAAGAGCGCTCCTTCCTTGCCCCGCTTCGCCGGCACCTCGTAATATTTACGCGTGTTCACCCAATGGGAGCGCACCCAATCGCGCTCCCCCGGATCCGCGATCTCGCTCAACCCCTGCTCGACGCGCGAGGCCGGGATCGCCTTTCCCAGAATGGCCGTATCCGGGCACTCCGTGACACAGGTCATGCAGCCAACGCATTTCTCCGCGATGAACTCGGGAATCTCCGGCGCGATGTAGCTAAAATCGCGCAGCGCGCCGGTCCCCGGGGGCACCAGGCTCCGCGCGATACCCACGTCAGCGGGAAGCTCGACCGATCCCGTGCCGTCCTGGTACGCGCCGATAACGCGCCGGTTGAAATCGTCCACATAGGCATCCAGGTCAAGCTCGAACAGGTGGGCCTCCAGAAGGGCGGCTTCGTGAGTCTCTTTCGATTCGCCGCGCGCTTTGATCCCGACATCGGTCTGCTCCCGCACCGACGATTCCCAAAGGTTGAACAGCTCTTCTTGCTTCGCCATCTTCGCCTCCAAAATCAGGCCGCCTCGGTAGCATGTTTGGCCAAATCCGTTACCGATAGGATTCCCACCGGACGGACATGGCCGCCCTCTTGCTCCACCACAACGAGACGATGAATCCGCTTGGCCAGTGCCTCAGATAAGGCTGCACGAAGCGGCTATTGACCAGGTCGGTGCGCGAGATGATGCCGACCGCCTCTCCCTCCTGATTCACGACCACGAGCGCGCTGATGTCCCGGGCATCCATGACTTTGACCACCTCGTCGATGGGCGTCCTGGGAGCGCAACTGATCACGCCCTGGTGCATCCAGTCCCGAACGGTTTTCTCCTTCATCGTAAGGCCCTCCTCTGTCACCTTCCGCACACCCGGCTCACGCCGCCGGCTCGATGATCTCGCGCGGCACCTCGAACACCTCTTCGTTGCCGCGTCGCACGGCGCGCAGATTATCCTGAACTACCGGTTCACCGCGCTTGCCAAAAAACTTCCGCATCGATTTCTCGACCGCGGCGTAAACCTCTTCCTCGCTCAGCCCTCGCTCCCTCATAAACGGAGCGACTCTAAGGAATACGCCCAAAAGCACGATGCCTTGCATCCGTTGCGCCAGCTCGGGACGGCTCGATGTTTCCGCGGCGATCTTTACCGCATCCAGTGCCAAGACCCGAATCCGCTTCTGCCAAATAGCCTCTTGCGCCGGCCGGGGAATGCTCTTCCATACCTCGGCGGGATCGGTGCTCGGGTGCTGGAGGAAGATCGTGCCCCCGGGGGCCAGGCCTTCGAGCGGATTGCCCAGATAAAAGGCGTTGACGTTATTCAGCGGGACGAAATCGACGTACTCAAGCTCGGCGTGAGCCCGAATCGGCTGCTCGGCGACCGTCAGATAATACGTTGTCGGCAATCCTTTCTTCTCCGAGCCATATTTCGGGTAAGCCTGCACCTGAAGCCCGAACAGATCGCCGATGATGGTCGCGATGATCTTGTTCGTGGTGACCGAGCCGTAGCCGCCGACCGAATGACCGCGCATGGAGAACGCTCCCTGCGGGCGCACATCAGGCTCCCGATCCGGGGTGAGCGCCAGATCATGCTTGACTCCGAGGACGAAAAAGCGCCGCTTCTCTTCGCGCCGCATATGGTCGACCACCGCCACGAAGTCGCCCGGGCGAACATCCCGGCTACCCAAACCCGCCGCCCCCGAATAGATGGCCGGCATTCGCTCGATCTTCGGATATCCAGGCGCCCCCGATAGCGCATCGGCGAAGGCCGCTTTGATCTCGGCCGTCAGAGGATTGGACTGAGCCGGCGGATTGTCCATACGCTCAATGACCGCAAAAGCCTTGAGGTGCTTGAGGGCTTCGACGATCTCGGGTCCCGGGAACGGCCGAAAAGAGGTGATGTGCAACGTGCCGACTTTTAGCCCTTCGCGATCGCGCAGGTAATCGGCTGTCGCCGACGCGGTCTCGAGGAGGCTTCCCATGCCGACGACGGCGTGCTCGGCGTCCACCAGTCTGTGGGGATCCACCAGGCCGTAGCGCCGACCCGTCAATTCACAGAATCGGCTCATGACGCTCTGCGTGATGTGGGATAGGCGGTCATAGAAAAACCGCTGCGCGATCTTTCCCTTCATGTAGCTGTCCTGATTCTGGACGACGCCGCTCATGATGGGATGGGACGGATCCATCAGATCGCGCAGGCGATGCTCGTCATTGGGATCACCGACGAACATTTTCATCAGCTCGGGCTCGGGCAGGCAGAGACTCTCAATCGTATGGGTGGTGAGAAAGCCGTCCTGGACGTTCAGGAAAGGCGTTTCCGACTCCTCCGCCACGCGCCGCGCGATCAGCGCCAGGTCGGCCGCCTCCTGGGCGTTGCGCGTGAAGAGAATTCCCCAACCGCAGTCCGCCACGCCCATGACATCGTCGTGCCCCGCGTGGATATTGAGCGCCTGGGAGGTGAGCGCCCGCGCGCCGATGTGAAAGACCACCGGCAGCCGCTTGCCCGAGATGACGTACAAAACCTCCTTCATCAGAATCAGCCCCTGCCCGGAGGTAAAATTGCTGACTCGTCCCCCCGCAAGCGCAAATCCCTCGCACGTGCTCGCCGAACTGTGCTCGGACTCCAATTCGATGAAGGCAAGCGGCTCTCCCCAAAGATTGCGCTGCCCGTTGGCGACCGCCACCTGATAGCCACCGCCCATGTTCGTCGACGGCGTGATGGGGTAGGCGCAGGCGCCTTGGCTGATGTTGGTCTCCACCCACACCACGGCTTCCGATCCATCAGCGGTGGTGGGGATACCCGGATAGGGAACTCCTTGACCTACATCGGCTTTCTCGTTTGCTGATGCCAATAGATCCCCCTCCTTTTCTCCGGCCGTTCAGAGCTGGCCTAGGCTCATCGACCTCTGGGAAAGCCATAACAGCAATTGCCATGCCAGAGCAGCGGTCCCGCATGAGCCACCAAAAAAAACGGTTTTCTCAGTAATGGGAAGGACCGCCAATATCCATCCCAAAAGTGGGAAGAAGAATATCCGATCCTTGGACTGGAAATCTTGGCAAGGCGGCGCGGCATATGATTTGCTATTCTCCGAGCGAAGTCGGGTAAGGAGGAAATTATGGCTGGCCCGCTCACTGACCGAGAACCCAAGGCGATGGATGCCTATTGGCGCGCGGCGAATTATCTCTCTGTGGGACAGATCTATCTCTATGACAATCCGCTGCTCAAAGAGCCCCTCAAGCTGGAACATGTCAAGCCGCGGCTGCTTGGCCACTGGGGAACCACGCCGGGGCTCAACTTCATTTATGTCCACCTCAACCGCGTGATCAAAAAATATGACCTGGACATGATCTATGTCTGCGGGCCGGGCCACGGGGGTCCCGGCGTGGTCGCCAACACCTACCTGGAGGGCACCTACAGCGAGCTGCACCCGAACATCACTCAAGATGAGGAGGGCATGAAGAGGCTCTGCAAGCAGTTCTCCTTCCCCGGCGGCATTCCCAGTCATGCCGCACCCGAAACGCCGGGCTCGATTCATGAAGGGGGCGAGCTCGGCTACGCCTTATCCCATGCGTACGGCGCCGCCTTCGATAACCCTGACCTCATCGTGGCCTGCGTGATCGGAGATGGCGAGGCGGAAACGGGTCCACTGGCGACGGCCTGGCACTCGAACAAGTTCCTCAACCCCATCACCGACGGTGCCGTATTGCCGATTCTCCACTTGAACGGCTACAAGATCGCTAGTCCCGCCGTGCTGGCGCGGATCGGCCGCAACGAGCTGGAAAGTTTGCTGGTGGGTTATGGGCACAAGCCATATTTCGTGGAAGGCTCGGAGCCTGAAAAAATGCACGCACTGATGGCGGAGACTTTGGACGCCGTGATCGAAGAGATCCAGGCGATCCAGCGCGAAGCGCGCGCGAAGCTGTCTCCCAAGCGGCCCCGCTGGCCGATGATCGTTCTCAGGACGCCTAAGGGGTGGACCGGACCGAAAGAAGTTGACGGCAAAAAGACAGAGGGCTCTTGGCGCTCGCACCAAGTGCCGTTTTCGGACATGGCCGCGAACAAAAATCATCTCAGGCTGCTCGAAGATTGGCTGAAGAGCTACAAGCCGGAGGAGCTTTTTGACGAAAGCGGCCGATTCAAACCGGAGCTGGCCGAGCTCGCTCCCAAGGGCAACCGCCGGATGGGAGCCAACCCGCACGCCAATGGCGGCGTCCTGCTCAAGGACTTGAGGGTGCCTGATTTTAGGGAATACGCGGTCGAGGTTCCCAAGCCGGGTGTGGTGGTCGCCGAGGCCACTCGAATCATGGGCGGTTTTTTGCGCGATGTGATGAAGCTGAACCGGGAGCAGCGCAACTTCCGCGTGTTCGGTCCGGATGAGACCGTCTCGAACCGCTTGAGCGCTCTGTTCGAGGTCACCGATCGGACCTGGGTGGCGGACACGGTCCCCGAGGACGAAAACCTGGCGCCCGACGGGCGGGTCATGGAGATCCTAAGCGAGCATACCTGCCAGGGCTGGCTGGAGGGCTACCTTCTGACCGGACGCCATGGCTTTTTCTCGACTTATGAGGCCTTCGTTCATGTCATCGATTCGATGTTCAACCAGCATGCCAAATGGCTGAAGGTGACCCGCAAAAGCATTCCTTGGCGTCGTCCCATCGCCTCGCTCAATTACCTACTCACGTCTCACGTGTGGCGGCAGGACCACAACGGCTTCTCCCACCAGGACCCCGGCTTCATCGATCACGTGGTGAACAAAAAGGCCGAAGTGGTCCGCGTCTACCTGCCTCCGGACGCCAACACGTTGCTCTCCGTGACCGACCACTGCCTCAGGAGCCGCAACTACGTGAACGTGATCGTAGCCGGCAAGCAGCCAGCCTTGCAGTATCTAGACATGGACGGCGCCATCAAGCACTGCACCGCCGGGATCGGCATCTGGGGATGGGCGAGCAACGACAAGGGAAGCGAGCCGGATGTCGTCCTTGCCTGCTGTGGCGATATCCCGACGCTCGAGACACTGGCGGCGGTCGATCTGCTTCGCACCCATCTCCCCAATCTCAAAGTGCGAGTGGTGAACATCGTCAATCTCATGAGGCTCCAGCCTCAGAGCGAGCATCCGCACGGGCTCTCGGATAAAGAGTTCGATTCTCTATTCACAACCGACAAGCCCATCATCTTCGCCTTCCACGGCTATCCCTGGCTGATTCACCGGCTGACCTACCGGCGGACGAACCACAAAAACCTCCATGTTAGGGGCTACAAGGAAGAGGGCACGACCACGACGCCATTCGACATGGTCGTGATGAACGATCTGGATCGCTTCGGCCTGGTCGCCGACGTGATCGATCGCGTGCCGAACCTCAGCGCCCGCGCTGCCTACGTCAAGCAGTTCGTCCGCGATAAGCGAATCGAGCACAAGGAGTACATCCGCAAATACGGCGACGACATGCCAGAGATCCGCGATTGGAAATGGCCGTATTCCTGACCCGCTAACCGAACGGCGTCTCTCAACTGCAATTCAATGCAGCCGCATTGAACCAGTCGAATGCCACCTGCCTCCGGATCAGGCCAAGGTCCATGGGCGCAATTTTTGGCGCTATGTGACTGAAAATCCACCATCTAATCGCCAAAACGCAACCATGATCCGGCGCCACCTGCCGCGTTAGCCAATGTCAATAGAGTAAGGAAAGGGGTAGTGACGCCCTTCGCTCTGCTTACGCGCCCCTATTCTTTCATTCCCTCACGGAACTTCTGCCGACCTGATATGCCTGCTTGTGAAGCCGGCGAGGGCAACATGTATCTCCGGGAGATTCGGTACGCTTAACTTTGGCGAACCCTGCCTCGGAGCGGTACGGGGCGCCGGTTTCTGTGGTACCAAGTAAAAAACGCCGTTCGAAGCGCTTCCCCGTCTGTATGACCCAATCCGTGTTCTTTTAGGCCTTGTAACGCCCGAAATTGCTCTTCCGTTAACTCCACCGGAATCTTTTTTGTCCTAATAGGAAAATTCACAAACTCGGCCCTGTAATTCGGTTTCCGCTTCAATTCTCGCTCGCTGTGAATTTCTTTCACTTTGAAATGTTCCAGCCTCCGCTGCACGGATTCGTACTTGGACGCGCAGGATGCGCAGATTGCTTCTGTCTCCGCCGAGGGCCTAAATACCTGTACCTGGATCGGCTTAAACCCATAATTGCTGGTGATCTGGGTATCTCCGGAGCCGCAGATGATCGGAACCGCCAGAATGTCGAACATGGCTAAAAGATCAACATAATCTCCTTTACGGCCTGTGTTTCGCACGATCCAGTATTGGCCCCTTGAGTCCCACTCCGTGTTCATCCACATGTTAAAGGAGTCGTGGACATCATCCGGGGTCAAACCATACTCTCCGATGCATGCTGCAAACGTGTCTTGGCAGTTCGTATGGGCGCCGTACGCGGTCGGTGTGAAGCCTTCAGCGTAGTGATTGGCTGCTTGACAACGGCCCCCAAGAAGGTCAGTTACGCAGGTTTGCGGCATTTCCAGGATGATAAACATTGGGCGATTACGGCTGTGCACGCTCCAGATCATATCTCCTTTTTTTGGCCTAAACCCGTATTTCGACCGCGTGTTGCTAACTCCTAAATATTCCTTGTAGTCGTGAAGATTGAACGCGTCGAAGTCTACGCATTGTTCACCTTCAATTTGAATGATGCGAAGAACCTCGCCTCGGTAGACTTCCAGGGCCTTGCCGGATACAGGTTGCAAAATTATATCTTCGCGCTTTGGGCCGTATTGTGTCATCATTTCCCTTTCTTGCCGTGACCTCTTCACATCCGCGTCTGGCGCAAAAACTCCTGAAAAATGTTCCGCATAACCTCCGAGTAATCGTTCCCGTATTTACCATCCTCCAATAGTTGCTTAAGAACGACTTCCTGCTGCTGGTTGAATTCAACCTCCACGATATGGCCTCGGTCGTTTTTGTTTTTGCTCTGCATCGTTAGCTTCTCCTGGGTCTATGGTAAACTCCTCGGTCCTACTCTGGGAATACGTGAAGCGTCGGAAACGTGAATCTCTGTCCTGGATTGATCAATCGTAGCTGGCCACGTCGTCGGAACATATGCGAGGGATTCCCTATTTGCCAGTCAAAAGATCCTTCAGCTTAGCTCGCAGCGATGGTGATAGGCCGAATAACGAAGCCACTCTGTTTTTGAGCTCTTCACCACTTACCGGATCGAGAGTCAGTTTGGACTTCTTTGCGTCAGCCACGAACGCCGGATCTTTCAAAGTATCTTGGAACGCCTTTTGCAAAAGTTGAACCCTATCTCGAGGCGTCACCGGAGGCATCACATAGGGCCGCATAACATCGCTCACATCATGGATTGCCGCTTGTATAAGCCGTCGACCGTCCTGGGTCTTAGCGTAATTGATCGCCAACGGGACTTTGGGTAGGTCTGCGAGGGGTTGAGGCGTCATCTGTAATACAACGACCATCTCACCGGATTCGATGGCTCTACCGGAAGTCGCCTTTATGGAATCCCAGGTCCAACATCCTCCACCGACTTCTCCACCTTCGGCCGCAAGGCGAATGTCAGCGGTGCCTTTGTATCCCCCTACTATCTGGATAGGTAGACCCAGGATGTCTTTTAAGATTTTTGGGTGGTCGTAGGTACTGTTGCCAGGCGCCGACGCTCCAAGCTTGACCGGAGTGCTCGCAGCCATCCACTTCTCCATATTGGTGATTCCGCTCGCCTTCGTCAGAACGCAGACAGGGGTATCCTTTACCGGCGCGCCGAGGTATTCAAACTTTCCGGCATCGAATTCAATTCCTGGCCCATCCAGAATCTGACTCAGGAACAAACCGCCAATGAAATGACCGATCGTTAAGCCGTCAGGCTTGGCTACCTTGTAGACATGATTGGCTGAAGTGAGGCTTCCCGCGCCCGGCATATTCTGTACGATAATTGTCGGACTGCCGGGAATGTGGTTCGGTAAATGCCGAGCCAGGGCGCGCGAGTACGTATCAAATCCACCCCCTGCGGAAAATCCGACAATGATACGCACTGTTTTTCCTCCATAAAAAGCGTAGCTGTACGGGGCTGGCAAACTGGCGAAAAGGCTAATTGCAGAACAAATAACGAAGCATTTAAGGAAGAAATGCCGCATGGGGAACTCCTTTCTCTCAGTCCGCTTGGTAAGCCGCGTTTTCTGGCGGAGGGAACTTTACTGCCGTGACAAGCTGCCTGTCAAGGCACTTTACTGGATCAGCACATAAGGACTAGGGTCATGCATGCGCAGCACCGCGGTCCGGTTCCTCCTTCCGTACCGAGCGCGCCAGCGCCGCCCTTTGATCATCTCGGTAACGCAAAACACGCGGCCTGCGTATCAATCGATCTGATCCAGGCAACTAGCAGCCAGGGGTTGGAGAAGAAGCCGACCACAGACAGCGGCGCGCGCAGCGAACGGAACTTGAAGACGTTTATCTTTTCCATGACGCGAAATTTAACGGGGTCGGGAGTCTTTTCACGTAACCCCCAGCATGATCTCAGAGCGCTGTCTACCTGTGCGGACACGCAGACAGGTCTCCCCGCAGCCATAAAGGCAGGCGCCACGCTCGCGGCCTCTTGGAAATCCAGCGCCTGTCCTGAATACGCTGGCCCGAAGGACCGTATCGAAGGGCTGAGAACGCGGGACAGCGCGCCATGATTGACCGCTTCCACTTGCCTGCGTATACGCCCAAGCAGGTCGCACGGATGGCTTTCCCGCTGCAAAAGACCCCGTCTCCCCACCCTCCGGGCTGGAGCCCGGTCCAGCCCTGCCTCAAAACCCAGCTCCGGTTGACATAACAGCACGTTATCGGATATTCGAAAACGAGGGGTGGGCGGCTAGTTTGTAGGTCCGAGCGCTCCCCAGGGCTCTCGACGGCAGGCTGAGGGGCGGCTGTCTCAGCAATTTTTGGATTCTCGGTGGCCGGGGCTCAAAAAGAAATTCCTATCATTTTTCCAACGGGGGCCATTTCGATGTTTATTCGACAGAAAACCATCTCAATTGCTCTTTTCACACTCTTTTTTTGCCTGTCTGCAATTACGTCTTCGGCGGTAGCGCAGGCGGTTAAAGCTGGCTACGTCGCGAAGACAATCTTTTTCCTTCCCTTCTTCGTTGCTGAGAAAATGCGTTACTACGATTCGGAACGCCTCAAGGTAGAGCTTATTCACATGGGTTCTGCCGGCGTAAACCTGCAAGCCTTGGTGGCCGGTCACATTCACTTTAGCGGAATGAGTCCGGATGGAATCATCATCTTCAACGAAAAAGGGGGAAATCTGAAAGCAATCGGAGGCATTGTTAATGGGGTCGCATATACCCTCGTGGGAGGAAAGGCCTACAAGAGAATCGAAGATCTCAAAGGAGGCAGACTCGGCGTTGCGTCCCTAAAGGGAGGGGGAACCACTTTCCTAATTGAATACCTGCGAACAAAAGGGCTCGTTTATCCGCGTGACTATACCCTCGCGGTGATTCCGGGCGGAACGCCGGCGCGGCTGGCTGCGCTCGAGGCCAAGTCTATCGCGGCAGCGGTCCTGGGGGTTCCCCACGGAGACATGGCCGTCGATGGTGGATTTAATGATTTGGGGAACGTTGGAGACGTGATCACGGCATACCAATTCGGTGCCATCAATGTCGACCCGGCATGGGCGGAGAAGAACCGTCCGACCGTAGTGAAATTCCTTAAAGCGCATATCCGGAGCATTCGCTGGATCTATGACAATCCGGAAGCGGCTGCGGAGTTTGCCACTAAAGAGGTCGGTGTGAGGGCGCCATACGCCCAGAGGGGCATAGACTCTTTCATCAAGAGCAAACTCTATCCCAAAGACGGGTCCGTGACGCTCGACGGGATTAAAGTAAATCTCGAAGTGCTGGAGAAAGACGGGGTGCTTCGTCCACCTCTTTCAAGTTCAGAAAAGTATGTGGATCTAAGCTACGTAAGACAGGCACAGAAAGAGTTGGGGATGTGAAGAAACGCAGAATGGGTTATGCACGTCAAAGTTGACTTTTAGCCTCGCCTTGACAAAAGCGGCAGGCGCGAATCTACAGGAACACGCCTAATCAAATTCCTTGAGTTGGAGGTATAGCCATGTTGCCGCAGCATCAGTCGTTTTACGATGTTTTTTCACAGGCGGAAAAATTGAACGTTCGCTGGCCTCACGGGGCAAGGTTAGCCGTGAGTTTGGTTGGCAATCTAGAGGCCTGGACCGAGAGTTTAGACCCAAAACACCGGAGGACCGGCGTTGTCGGAGGTTCAGGACCGCTTACGATAGACAACGCGAGATGTCCTTATGATTTCAAAACCGCTAGCGAAAACGACTATGGTGGCCGGACCGGGGTATGGCGGATCCTTCGGATCCTGAAAAAGTACGACGTCAAAGCTTCCTTCAACATCAATGCCCTTGCCGCCGTCAAGTATCCGGGAGCAGTCAAGCAAATTGACGCCGACGGCCATGAGGTCGTTGGGCACAATTATGCCGAGGACATTCAAACGGTGTTGCTTTCTCGGGAGGAGGAGAAGGAGGAAATCCAGGCCTGCGTTAAGATCTTTCGCGACCTTTTGGGTGAGAGGCCCTACGGTTGGTTATCGTCGGGGATGAGGCATACGGAACACACGGTGGAGCTGCTCGCCGACAACGGTTTTCTCTGGCATGGTGACACTCTAAACGACGACGTTCCTTACCTAGTTCGCGTTGACGACAAAAGCATTCTGGAAATTCCCTACCGCAGTTCCGTAAGCGGGCTCAACGATACGGGCATGTTCCGGCAGGGCAAGATGGCTCGGGACCTTCTTCAGGCCTTCAAGGACGAATTTGATGTACTGTACGATGAGTCGGACGAGGAGCCCAAGCTGCTCACTCTGGGAATGCATTGCCAAATGGCCTTTCCCGCAACGGGTAAGTTCTATGAAGAGGCGATTCAGTACGCGAGATCCTTCCCCGGCGTGTGGTTCGCCCGGCGTATCGATATCGCGCGCTGGATTCTGGAGAATCGGGCTTAGTCGCCGGAGCTTCCCCCCATCGTTTGGACAGCTCGATGGCCGGCGCGACGAAGGCCAGGCGCTTCACCTGAAGACCAGGCAACAGGAACTCGGGCATGGTGAAAACGGCCGCGTCGTACTCCGCGATATAAGGCAGGAGAAACCGGCTAACAGATTCCCTCCGCTAGCGAGCGCGCCAGCGCCACACTTTGATCATCTCGGTAATGCAAAATACCGGCGCGGCGACCAGGGCCATGAGCCCCCAATCAGCCCAGCCTAGCGGAACCGTGTGGAAAGCCTCGCGCAGGAACGGGACGTAGACAACCGCCGCCTGCATCGCGATCGAGCCAGCCCACGCGAGGAGCAGCCAGGGGTTGGAGAAAAATCCCACCACCGATAGCGGCGCTCCAAGCGAGCGGAAGTTGAAGACGTTCATCTTCTCCATGACGACGATGCCGGTGAACGCCATCGTCTGCGCCAAAGCCACGGCTTGTTCGCCGCCGCGCCCCAGGGTTTCGTGGAACAGCCAGAGCGTCCCCGCGCCCATGTAGGCGCCGATCAAAACGATCACCGCGACCCCCACACGATCCAATATGGGCGCGCGCGGCGGCCGTGGGCGCCGCCGCATGATGCCGACTTCGGCGGGCTCAACCCCCAAGGCGACGGCAGTCATCCCGTCGGTCACCAAATTCATCCACAGAATGTGAACGGGCAGAAGAATGAGCGGGCCGCCCAGAACAATGTTGACGAAGATCGCGATCAGCTCGGCGGAATTAGAAGAGAGGAGATAGCGAACGAATTTCTGGATGTTGTCGTACTGTCGCCGGCCCTCTTCCACCGCATTGATGATGGAGGCGAAATTGTCGTCCGTGAGGATCATATCGGCGGCCTCTCTCGCGACGTCGGTGCCGCGCAGCCCCATAGCAATGCCGATGTCCGCTCTCTTGAGCGCCGGAGCGTCGTTGACCCCGTCACCGGTCATCCCCACGACGTGGCCCGCCTCCTTCAGCAACGTGACGATCCGGAGTTTGTGCTCGGGGGTGGCGCGCGCGAAGAGCGCGTCGTCGGCGAGGGCCGCCTTCAAGGCAGCATCGTCCATCCCGGAAAGCTCGCTCCCGCCAATCGCCCGGCGGGCTCTAAGGCCGATCCTCCGGGAGATGGCCAGCGCCGTGGCCGGGGCATCGCCGGTAATCATGATGACCTGAATACCCGCGCTGTAAGCCAGCCGTACCGCATTCGGCGCCTCGAGGCGAGGCGGATCGATGATGCCGACCAAACCGAGGAGCGTCAAATTCTTTTCAACCTCCTCTTCGTGCAGGCTGATCCCGGCCGGGAGCAAGCGGCGCGCCAGTGCCAGCGTTCGCAGCCCCTTCTCTGCCATAGCGAGATACGCGGCCTCAGCGGCCTGGCGATCAGCGTCGGTGAGCTTTCGCTCGCGCGAGCCGTCAAGAAAGCGCGCACAGCGCTCCACAATGACTTCCGGCGCCCCCTTGACGTGCGCGATGAGGCCCTCCGGACGACGTTCCACGACCGTCATGCGCTTGCGCAAGGGGCTGAACGAGAACTCGGCTGCCGACGGAGAAGCCTCCTCGATGTGGAGGCCTGTCTTGCGCGCGGCGACGACCAGCGCCGCTTCCGTGGGCTCGCCGATCTCATGCCAGCCGGTTTCATCCTCATAGATGCGCGCATGGTTGCAGCAAAGCCCGGTTGCGAGCAGCGCCATGAGATCGCTCAGACTCCCCGGATCGATCCTCCGACCGGCGTGCGCGAAGTGACCCTCGGGGACGTATCCCACCCCGCTCACGTCGATGGCTTGTCCTGAGCTTGTCGAGGGAAGCCAGATATGCTGCACGGTCATTTGGTTCTGCGTGAGCGTCCCTGTCTTATCCGTGCAGATCACCGTCGCTGATCCGAGCGTCTCCGCGGCCTGCAACCGACGCAGTAAAGCCCGGCGCTTGACCATGGCCCTGATGCCGAGCGCGAGCGTAATCGTCACCACTGCCGGCAACCCCTCCGGAACCACCGCCACAGCGAGCGAGACCCCGGTCAGAAACATATCGAGCAGCGGCCGGCCCAAAATCCAACCCGTTGCCGCCACCACGACGGAGATCGCAATGGCGAGAGCCCCGAGCTGCCGTCCAAGCAGGCCGAGCCTCACCTGAAGCGGCGTCGCTTGCTCGCCCACGCTCCGGGTAAGCTCAGCGATCCGCCCGAACTCCGTGGCCATGCCCGTCGCTACGGCGACACCCCGAGCCCTGCCGTTAGTAATCGCCGTGCCCGTCCATGCCATGGAGGAGCGCTCGGCGAGAGGCGTATCGGGGCTGACCGGCTCGACGCTTTTGTCAACCGATTCGGACTCCCCGGTCAGCAAAGACTCATCGGCTTTGAGGTTCAGCGCCTTTACCAGCCTCAAGTCAGCGGGCACCCGACCGCCGATTTCCAGCACGACCACATCACCCGGGACGAGGCCCGATGCCTCCACTCTCTGCTCATGCCCGTCGCGCAGGACCGTGCAGCGCGGCGCCAGCATGCTTCTCAGCGCGGCCAAAGCCCGCTCCGCCTTCCACTCCTGGATAAAACCCAGGACGCCGTTGAGCACGACGATGGCCAGAATCGTGAGGGCGTCGGTCACATCGCCGATGCCGAGCGCGATCGCTGCCGCCACGAAAAGGATGAGGATGAGAGGACTGGAAAACTGCCTCGTCAAGACGGCATACCAAGGGGTCCCGCTCACCGTCTCCAGCTTATTGGGACCGCAGCGGCGCAGCCGCTCCGCGATTTCCGCGCGGCTCAACCCCCGCTCCGGATCGGTTTTTAGCCGTGCCAGGACCTCCACCGCATCCAAAGCATGCCAGGCCTCGCCGTCTTCACCTATTTCCCCCATACAGCGATCCAATAGGCTCGCGTCGGCCTTAAAGCCGCCTGGTGCCGTCCGGTTCCGACCGACGCGACCGACTCCCCGGCGCGAAGCCCCTTGCGGCGAGAAACCCGCGCACGATCTCCTCAAGATCCGGCTTTCCCAATTCCTGAAGCTCGTAGGTGACCCGACAGATGGGCTGGCTGACATTTACGATCCGCCGCAAGTCCACAGGCGTGGCGATCACCACCAGGTCGCACGGCACACGGCGCACGGTTTCTTCCAGATCGCGAATCTGCCGCT
Organism: Deltaproteobacteria bacterium; assembly: GCA_016180805.1. Taxonomy (GTDB): domain Bacteria; phylum Desulfobacterota; class Binatia; order UBA9968; family UBA9968; genus 2-12-FULL-57-22. The sequence continues at coordinate 17,521 of JACPAM010000237.1, forward strand.
CGCCGTACCCGATCGCCGGGAGCAGCGTCCCGATGTGAGGGTAAGCCTCAAAGGTCTCCCGGATGCTGCCCGCGGCGAACGGGCGCGGATCGACAAGCTCGCCCGCGCCATACTTCCTGGCGGCCATAACCCCGGCGCCGAAGCTCATCCCGCCATGAGTCAGAGTCGGGCCATCCTCGATAACGAGAACCCGCTTCCCTTGGATTTTGGCCGGGTCGTCCACCGAAACCGGCATGGCGGCATCGATGACCCGAGCCTTCGGGTTGAACCTCTGAATATTGCGCCGCACCCGGGTCACTTTTTCGGGATCGGCGGTATCGAGCTTGTTGAGGATGAAAACATCGGCCCTGAGGAAGTTCACCTCGCCGGGAAAGTACGTGAGCTCATCGCCGGCGCGGTGAGGATCGAGAAGGACCACTTCGAGGTCCGGGACGAAAAACGGCAGATCGTTGTTGCCGCCGTCCCACAGAATGATGTCGGCCTCCGCTTCGGCCATCCACAAGATCTTTCCGTAGTCGACCCCCGCGTAGACCACGTCGCCTTTGCTGAGATGCGGCTCATACTCCTCCATCTCTTCGATCGTGCACTGGGCGGCGCGCATGTCTTCGAAGGCCGCGAAGCGCTGCGCGATTTGCTTCGAGAGGTCGCCATAGGGCATCGGGTGGCGCACGACCGCGACGCGAAGCCCCTGCAGTCTTAAAACGCCGGCGATCTTGCGCGCTGCCGGGCTCTTGCCGCAGCCCGTCCTGACCGCGCATACGGAAACGACGGGCTTCGCCGATGGCAGCATCGTGGCCCTACCCCCGAGAAGCTTGAAATCCGCGCCCTTGGCGATGACCCGAGAGGCGGCGTGCATAACGTGCTCATGAGAGACATCGCTATAGGAGAAAACCACCTGCTCGATGCGGTGGGCCTCGATGAAAGACTCTAGCTCGGCCTCGGCGTAGATGGGAATGCCTTCCGGATATAAACGTCCGGCGAGCTCGGGCGGGTATCTCCTGCCCTCGATGTTCGGGATCTGGGCCGCCGTGAAGGCCAAGACCTCATAGGCCGGGTCCTCGCGGAAGACGACGTTGAAATTATGAAAATCCCGCCCCGCCGCGCCCATGATCACTATTTTGGTTCTCACTCGCTCCATACTCGAACCCTCATCTCGACTCGACGACCAATCGCTCGGTCTCGAGCGCGATCACGCGCTCTTCATCGACCGGGATGACGTAAGCCGGAAGCTTTGCCGTTGCCGGCGAGATGAGCCCCTCCGTGCCGATACGGCTCTGGTTGAGTTCCGGGTCAAGCCGCAGCCCGCACCAGTCCATCCCAGCGCAGATTTGGGCGCGGACCTCCGGGGAGTTCTCCCCGATCCCGCCGCTGAAGATCAGCGCATTCGCGCCACCTAAAACGGCAAGATAAGCGCCCACATATTTCCTGGCCCGATGGCAGAAGATCTCGACCGCGAGCCGGCTCCGGGCATCCGACGGCGCCCGCTGGAGAAGCTCGCGCATATCTTTCGAGCGCCCCGACACCCCCAGCAGCCCCGAGCGCTCGTTGAGCAACGCTTCGACTTCGGCCACCGACAGGCGCTCTTTTCTGCTCAGAAAACCTATAATCGCGGGGTCCAGGTCTCCTGAGCGCGTCCCCATCACAAGGCCTTCGAGCGGCGTAAACCCCATCGAGGTCTCCACCGACCTGCCGCCCCGAATGGCAGTGGCCGAGCAGCCATTGCCGAGATGAAGCGTGATGATATCCACTTCGTCCTCGGGCCTTTGCGTGAGCTCCGCATAACGCAGGGCGAGGTAGCGGTGCGCCAAGCCGTGAAAGCCGTAGCGCCGGATCTTGTGGCGCAGCACGAGCTCATACGGGATGGCGTACGTGGCAGCGTGATCCGGCACGGTATGGTGGAACGAAGTGTCGAAGGCCGCCACCATGGGCATCGACGCGCCGAGGGTCTCACGGGCGGCCCGGATCGCGCTGACACATGCGGGGTTATGCAAAGGGGCGAGAGCGCTCAGCTCGTCGAGGGCCGCAACCACCTCGTCATCGATCAACACGGAGGTTCGAAACCGATCCCCGCCATGAACGACGCGGTGGCCGACTGCATCAAGCTCCATCTGGGCGCCGTCCCACCCCCGTGCCAGCCAACCCAGGACTTCTTCCACGGCCTGCTCGTGATCGTCGATGGCGACCGGCTCCCGGTGGGGCTCGCCGCCGCCACGAGCGAAACTGCACGTGGCGTTCTCACCGATCCGATCGACCAGGCCCCGCGCCAAACTCCGCGTCTTCGGCCCGGCCGCGCCCAACGGCGAAACCTCGACCAGTTGGAATTTAAGCGTCGAGCTGCCGCAGTTGAAAACCAAAACCTTCATTCACAGCTCCAACCGAGATTCTGTCTGCCGACCTTTGTGCCGGCAACGAGCCCGCGACCGAGGGGGAGCGCGAGCGAGGCTGTGGACAAGCCCTTCGGGATTTCAAATGGCAAATTTCAAATCTCAAATCTGAGATATGAGATCTGCAATGTGAGATTCCGAGCCAGGCGAGGACAGTCCATCGGCCGCGGCCTGACGGCTCGGCCCCCCCGAGGAGCTTTCGAGGGAATCCGGGCTAGACATGGCCGGACACCGAATCAAGATGGCGCGCGCAGCGCCGCCAAGCCCGGCAAATCGCCGTGCTCAAGAAACTCCAGAGAGGCTCCGCCCCCGGTGGAGACATGGCTGAATTTTTCGGACAGTCCCGCCTTCGTTACAGCGGCCACCGTGTCGCCTCCGCCGACCACGCTGAAGCCCTTGATCGCCGCCATCGCC
>JACPAM010000078.1 GCA_016180805.1 Deltaproteobacteria bacterium
CGTATCGCGATCTGATCGTCGGTGTTTCGGGAAAGCGCTCGGACTGGGCGATTCGTTCGTGGACCGATCCCAAGTGGGAGCCGCTTCGGCGACGGACGATCCAGCTCTATGACGCCATCCTCCAGCCGATCGCCGATCGCCTGCGCGCCGCCAATCAAATCATCTTCGTTCCCACCGGCCTGCTTTACTATCTGCCACTCCATGCGTTGGGGCAGTTCGATCCGCGCGCCAAGGAAATTCGCTTTCTCATCCAGGAGAAGCCCGTGAGCTATCTCACGAACGCCACGCTGCTGACGGTAGTGGGTGAGGCGCGACCGATACGCCCCGCGCTGCTGGCGCTTGGAAACCCCCCGTTTAAACACGATAAGCCGAGGCTCATGCCTCTCGATCGGGCAGAGGAGGAGGTGGAGGCTCTTTCCAAGCTCTTTGGCGGGCAGTCTCTGGTCCTCAAAGGGCCGGATGCGACGAAGGAAAACCTGCTCGCCCTGCTGGGCGCCTCGGGCCCGAAAGCTCGCAGCGAGCTGCTCGCCAAGCGCGGGGCGGCCCTGCCGGCGGGCGAGGGGTTTGGATTCGTTCACCTCGCCAGTTCACCTCGCCACGCACGGCATCCTCGAGCCCGACAGACCCAGGGAATCGTGGCTGGCTCTCGATGGCACGAAAAAGCTCGAGGCGCGGGAAATCCAACGCCTGGACTTGAGCGGGGTGAGTTTGGTGACATTGAGCGCGTGCCAGACCGCCCTCGCCGAAGAGAATCCCGGCGCGGACTTGATGAGTTTGGCTACGTTCATTAACGCAGGCGCAAAAGTGCCATCCACCGTGGTGAGCCTCTGGGAGGTGGATGACCTGGCCACGCGCGATCTCATGGTGCGCTTCTATGAGGTTCTGTTGAAGCAGAAACCAGTTCATAAAGCCAGGGCCCTTCAGGAGGCTCAGAGATCGTTGGCCTCAAAACCCGAGACCAGACACCCCTTTTTCTGGTCGGCGTTTATCCTGATTGGCGACTGGCGGTGAAAGATATGCGTTGGAAGTTCCGGATGCGAGTGGAAAGGATCAGCCGGGGGCCGCCATGGACGGGTTGGAACTCTTTCTCATTTGTTTACTTATTAATAATTCGACAAAGGCAAAGGAGACACGAAAATGAATAGCCGATGTTCTAAGCTAGTAGGACTATTTGTGGGGCTTGCAGCGATTTTGGCACTCCCTTTGGCCTATCTCGGCAGCCAGGAGAAACTGGATAAGCCCAAGCCAAAGGAAAAGGAAGAGGTTATCGAAACACGTGGGGAGGTAGGAAAAAAACAAAGGTATCCTGTGAAGGAAGCAAAGAACGACCCTAAGGGAGGCAAAATCGAAAAAAGGGCCGGGGCGTATACTTGCGACGTTCATTTTGACAATAGAACTCGTTGGATCATTCATAGGATGTTTGTGGACCGCGCATTGCGCGCTCGCAATATGCAGCCCGTGGGAGATGTTTACGTGTACGATGTGATTTCCGGGCCAACCGAGCTTTACGCGGAGGCCGACTTCACTGATGGATCCATACGATACTGGGGGCCCCAAATGGTGAGTTGTCCGAGCTACGTAACCTTCAGGTGGGAACTCCATTAAGACCTATTTGATCTGCGGTAGATGGTGTTGTTCGGCACATCGAGCAAAGGGGGGCTTGGAGACGACGACGATCGATGGAGGCGTGATTCCATCACAATGATCTGGAGGTTGCAGGGATGAAGACCATTAAATGGCTGCTAGCCTTGCTTCTGTTGATCCTGGGCGGCTCGTATCCGGCCTTTGGACAGCAAGTCGTCCTAGGCGATGAGGTCACCGCGCGTCTGGGGGAAGTCCTCTCCGGTCGAAGCATGGACCGGGGTGTCGTCCAGAGGCGCGGCGGCCGGGAAATCTTCGCCAAGGTCGTGAGGTCTGTCCCTTTCGTGATCAGCGCGCGTGGGGTGGGCAGCTCGCTCGTGTTCGGCGTGAACCCGTCGGACGCCACCGCATTGGTCGTGACCAACGAGCATGTGGTCGAGCAGGCGTTTCACGATCAAAGAGGGTTTCGATACGTGATGCTTCTCTTCTATGATCCGCAGCTCGCCAGCGAGCCGTTCGATCAGGGGCGCTTTCGGCGCTGTTTGGCCTCGTCGTCCGCCTCAAGCGCCTGGTGCGAAGCCTACCAACGCTCGCTGCGCCCCGGAATTATTTTGGGCACCGATGTCGCGCGCGACCTCGCCGTGCTCTTGGTGCCGGATATCCCCAAGGATATTTCTCCGATTCTTCCAGGGCAACTCGACGATGTGCAGCCGGGAGACGAAGTTGCCGTGATCGGCCATCCGCTGAATCTCCTGTGGAGCTTCACGAACGGAATCGTAAGCGGTATCCGCCGCCAGTTCCCGACGGGCAAGCCGCCGCACGTGGCCCGGACCACGGTGATTCAGACCCAGACGCCCGTCAATCCGGGCAACTCCGGAGGCCCTTTGCTCGATTCGAAAGGCCGCGTCGTGGGAGTGGTCTTCGGCATGGGCGTAGGCGAGCGCATCAGGGGTCCGTCTCACGGCGGGCCGGGCGAAGAGATCACCATTCCCGCGGCGGGCTTGAATTTCGCCATAGCCATTAACGAAGTGCAGGACTTTGTCTCCGAATGGTCGCAAAGGATACGCAAGCGATAGACGAAAACAGGGAGGTCCCATGATGAAGATGCCGTTAAGAGGCCTGACCGTATTCGCGGCCGCGTTGCTCACGCTGGCCCATCCAACCCTTGTACTCTCCGTGCATGACCAGGGGATCCTCATTCGTGGTCCGGGAAAGGTTGCACAGATCACGATCGTGGGAAAGCTCGTCCATGTTGCGGCGATCGGCGGCGAGACCACGGGATGGGCCCTGGAGCTCGAAAAAGAGATCAACTTCGACGGGAAAAAGCTCAGGCGGATCGAGGTCGATCCTACCACGCAGGAAGTCACTGGATTTACGGACAAACGCGTGGAGATCAAGGGCAGGCCTACGTGGATCGGCGGTGGTCCCGAGCGCGGCTTCTATCCCATCATCGAAGTCGCCTCCATTCGCGAGCTGCGTTCTTAGGGTCTGGTATATTGGCCTATAGAACCAAGTGTAAGCTGGAGTACGCCATGGTTAAAACGGTTGGCCAGTCGTTACTCGGGTTACTCATTCTAATTCTCGCCGGATGCGCAGCCACGTCAGCCGTCGTTCAGATCCTTCCACCTGCGACGGTCGTGCAACTCGCCCAAAGCGTGACATTCGAGACCGTTCCTGTCATGGACGATCCGCTTCCAGTAGAGATTCGGGAGCTTAACCCGAAATTCAAAATGAGCGTATTTTTTCGCGCCGGGTCCGCTGAGGTGACGGTGCCGCCGGTCGTAGGGGCAATCTTCGCTCGATTAGACATCGAGGGGGTACCGCGGGAACGTGACCTGCCCGATGGCAGCTACTATTTGTGGATCGGCGGGGAAACTCTGGACGCTCTCCGCGCCGCCCTGGTGAAGGTCGATGGTTCGATATCCCGTGAAGTCGAACTCAGATCTGAGCCATCCATTCCAGAGCAGGCGATGCCGCACAAGCGAGCGATTCATCCGATTGTAGAACCGGCGCCAATTACGATTCCTGCCGCCGGGCTGCCTCCGGGAGGTATTTTCAAACCGCCGCCGCCTCCCCCGCGTAGAAGCTGGCGAGAGATCTGTGTTACCCCCGCTCCTACGAACCATGGCAAGGGTTCCGGGAAACGGTGGATATCTTTTTCAACCGTTTATCCGCCGAATAAGGAGAACAGTGGGCACTCTGCTGAAAAACTCTAAGCGCCTTTTATATCCCATCACTTGATACGGTTAATGCTGCTTTCGGGTGCTAATTACTACCTCTTCCGTCACTTGTCAGTTA
>JACPAM010000079.1 GCA_016180805.1 Deltaproteobacteria bacterium
GCCGCGGCTAGGGCTGTCAGGGGCATAGCTTTTTTGAGTCCGCCGAGCCGGTCGAAACTGCGTGTCCCGGTTTCGTGATCCACCGCTCCCGCGATCAAAAACAGCGCTCCTTTGTATAAGGCATGGCCGAGTAAAAATACCGATGCCGCTTTGATCGCCAGAGGAGTGCCCAAGCCAAGGAGCATCGTCAAAACCCCGAGGGCGCTCACCGTGGAATAGGCCAGGATCAGTTTGAGGTCCGTTCGCTGGAGCGCCATCCAGGCGCCGACCACCATGGTGACGGCACCGGTCGTGGTCACCGTGAAAAGCCACGGATCGGTGCCGCCAAGGACGGGATTCAGTCGCGCCAACAGATAGACGCCGGCTTTCACCATCGTCGCGGAGTGAAGGTAGGCGCTGACGGGAGTCGGCGCCTCCATGGCCGCCGGTAACCAGAAGTGAAAGGGAACCTGGGCCGACTTGGTGAACGCGCCGGCTAGGATCAACGCCAGGATCGGCGCATAGAGAGGGTGGGAACGGATGGCATCGCCGTGCTTCGCCAGCGCCGAAAGCTCCGGGCTTCCTCCCGCCTGGGCCAGCAGGATGAGTCCGGCCAGAAGGGCGAGGCCGCCGATTCCCGTGACCAGCAGGGATTTGAGCGCTGCGGACCGCGCGGCTTCGCGCTCGTGGTCGAAGCCGATCAACAGGTAAGAGCTCAAAGTCGTGAGCTCCCAAAAGACAAATAGGGCGATGACGTTATCGGCCAGCACCAGACCCAACATGGCGGACATGAACAGGAGCAGATAGGAAAAGAAGCGGCCCAATTGGGGATGGCCGGCGAGATAGCCGCCCGCGTAGACGACCACCAGGGCGCCAATGCCGCTGATCAACAAGGCGAACAGCACGCTCAATCCGTCGGCGGTGAAGGATAAATCGATCCCGAGGCTCGGAATCCATGCGTGGGATTGCCGGATTACCTCTCCGTTGCGGATCGATGCGACGAAGGTAGCGAAGTAAGCGAAGAGCGTCGCCGGCAGGACCGCGATGATCCATCCCGTTCTCCCCCGGCCGACGCGGTCGATCCACGGAGCTAGAAGGGCCGCAGCAAAGCCGGAAAGCACGGCAAATAACACCTTCGTTGCCTCAAAACGGGATCATGACGCCGAGATAAAACAATGGCGAATCAAAGCCCACATTGTGGTCCTTGCCTTGTATGCGGCCATTGGAGATATGGAACCAGCGTAGCCCGGTCATCGGAATCAACCGTTCCGTGAGATCGTAGGTCACACCCATCCCCCCCTGCAAGGTGAAATTAAAGTGGGTTCCGGGATCGCGTAGCGTATCCCGAGTATGCATGAGCCCCGCCCCGCCATCGAAGTAAAGAGACCATTCGGTGCCGCGCCAGTAATGCCACCGCGATGCCAGGTTCAGGCCAGCCCCGCCGGTATCGTTGCTCTGTTCGATAAAATAGCCGGCGGTTTCGAGGTTGAGCGAGACATTGTCGAGAAAGTAGTAGCCAAGCCCGACGTGGCCCGCGTAAACCTTTCGGGCCGATTTTCCCGCGGCCCCGGACCCGTAGCCGTAAATCGTCCATTGCCCGGCGGCGAAGGGGTCTTTCGACTTCGGTCGCACTCCCTCGCGCTCGCGGCCTTCCGTGATGGCGGTGCCCGGCTTTTCTCCGGCATTTGCCGCCGGCTCCCGGCCCGCATGCACGGGTAAGGCGAGCGTCAGGACCACGAAAAGACCCAAACTCAACTTCGTGCCACAAAATTTCCATGAAGCGGTAACATTTGTCACAGCCAGCCTCTAGGTTATCGAAAGGCTCGTGATATCTCGCGCATATTTCTTTTCTCTCTGCCCTGAGGCGTCGCCTCGATTTAGCTTCGCCTTGGGGGCCGACACGATACGGGTATCTAGATCCCGCCTCCGATATGGGCTTGGGTCTGTCGCACGCGCGACTCGCAGCCCAAATCGCTCCAGAGCACGCCTTTCAGCGCGAGCGCAAGCAGCCGCGAAGGTTGGTCTCTGCAGAGCTCCTCGAGAAAATCTTTGGAGAAATTCATCGGCTCCATACGAGTATATGCCTCCTGCACGGTAGCGCGCTCAAACGGGGAGCCGATATACCGGTAAACCCGCTCAAAGGCACTATAGGCTGCGGAAAACTTTTTTCGCAACAGGCCCACCAGGATTTTGCCTCGGGCGACTATAACCATCGTATTCCACAAGGCGCCCTTGCGGATCAGCGCCCAGGCCGCCTCCACCCGTGGTTTTTCCACGAACCCCGTGACTTGATGAAGATCGAATGGCGAAAGGCTTTTCAGCCGCTCCCCGGGCAGGATATACCCGTAGTCCGGGTCCGGTTGGTTGGGGTGGGCGCCCAGGAGCACCAGCCGTAAGGGGTGTCGCTGCACCGCATAATGGGCCAGGTAAACGTGTTCGATGAAAAGCGCGTCGTTTTCGACGAAATGGTCGGAAGGGAAAATGGCGACGCCAGCTTCGGGATAACGCTTCAGCACGTGCATGAGCGAAACGAAAATGCCGGCACCCGTGTCTTTGTTCGCGGGTTGGAGGATTACGGTGCCGTGCGGGCGCTCAGCAATTTGTCGCCGTGCTTCCGGATACTTCAGATGGTGAGAGTTGCTCACCACAAAGACTCGCTCCGGACGGATCAGCCGCTCGACGCGGCCCAGGGTGGTCTCGAGCAACGAGCGCTCCCCGGCAAGTTTGACGTATTGTTTGGGCAAATCATCTCCCCTTAGGCGCTGGACGAACGGGCGCAATCGCTTTCCCTCACCGCCGGCGAGAACGATCGCGCAGAGGTCGGGAGTGTCGAGCATTGGCGAATGCTGTGATACGCTCATCCTCAGCGTGCTATAAGGGTCCACGCGTTGTGCCTTGGCCGCAGACAGGGTATGTGGCCCAAGATTTGCCGCAGCGGGGGACGGAACAATGTTGCTGGGGTCGATCGCTTTTGATCTCACGAAATGTCTCATCTCTTCCTCCTTGCATCGGTCGATTGTGGGCAAAAGCGCTAGGCGGCAGGCCGGAGCTGGCGTTTTTTGTCAACCCGGTTGAGGCGTCGCTGGGGAATATCTCCGTGCGCCTTTTTCCGCCGCCTTAGCGCTCGCATCCTCCATTGCGCAAGCCCCCTCCTGATGTAGTTGGGATCCATACCCAGATGAACGCATACGCTCTCAAACGAGAAAAATCGATCGCTCTCCTCTTCAAAAATCCACTCTTGGGCTGTGCGGAACAGGCGTTTTGCCTTGCCTTTCCGTGCCGTTACATACTTCTGGTAACACATAATCGCATCGTCCAAGACAGCAAGCAGGAGCCTTCTCTCGGGTAGCCATGGGGGTCGATTTTGATCCTCCAAATGGAAAATTTCTTCACGGCTCAACGTTCCCATAATCAATTGACCTCCTGTTCCGTCCAAAGTCTCCGGGAGCTCACTGGGCTTTACCCATCGAGTTACCGCACACGGGCCGACGAACACTCCCGTGCTCAGAGCATGCATGGAGTATCGACCCTGCAAGAGAGGGTTAGATAGAGATAAAAATCAGATCGATCGGAGGGACGGAGGCGACCGGATGAGTTGCGAAGCAACTACGGGCCAAACTCGGAGGTTTTGCTTGTAGTCGGTTTCCAGGAACCAAGCGTGAATGCCCGGCGAGAGCTGAACGGTTTCGCTCAATACCGCGATGGCTGATCTGCCGTTGTAATTGCCCCTGAAGTCCTTCTGAATTTGATAGGCCGGAGCGTAGCCGCTACTTGTCCCGATGGTCTCTGCTGAGGCTTGGAAGAGAAGTGAGATGAGCGCGAGGAGCAAAGCCACACCTGCGATGCTCAGAAAATGCTTTCCTCTCGCTGTTTTCACGAGCAACGGCATCACTAGTCCTTGTATAAAGAAAATGAGCGCGTGTCAATAAAGTGCTGCAAAAACTTTGCGCACAATTTTCCGTTGGCAGCAGCCATCCAGCCGCTGCAAGTGAACCGGCATTTCTTGCTTGCAAACGGGGCGTTTTTGGGATAGGTAGGTTTTAATCTTGTCGGCAGAGGAGAGCGGGATGCGCAAACATCGACTTGCTTCTTTGATTGTCCTGGGAGTCTTCCTGGGCGGCTGCGCGCAGATGAGCTATCGCCAGCAGGCGGCTGTCAGCGGCGCCATCACGGGCGCTACTCTTGGGGGAGCGGCCGGGGCAGGGATAGGCCACGCCGCCTCCGATGATAAACACCGTGAGGGCATAGGCGGGGCCATTGGCGCAGCTACCGGTGCTCTGATCGGGGGCTTGCTCGGTTACTACCTCGCAGAAGAGCCGAAGGTAGCGCCACCACCACCACCTCCACCACCACCTCCTCCACCACCTCCTCCACCACTGCCGCCACCACCTCCACCTCGGCTGGCGCCTCCACCACCACCACCACCCCCACCCCCCCCCCCACCCCCACCGCCCCCCCCGCCGCCTCCCCCCCCGCCACCCCCGCCACCCCCCCCCCCTCCGGTGGCGCCCCCCCCCCCCCCCCCCCCGGCGCCGCCCATTTGACTTTGACAAGACCGCGATCAAACCCGATGGGGCCAAGATTCTTGACCGGCTCGTGGAATTCCTTAACCAGAACCCGGACAAGAGAGTCGAGCTTGAGGGTCACGCGGATTGGATCGGCACCGAGAAATACAACCAGGGGCTTTCGGAGCGGCGAGCCGCTTCGGTGAGGAATTACCTGGTCAAGAAGGGGATCAATCTCAATCGGATCACGACCCGCGGCTTTGGCGAGTTGAAGCCGATTGCGGATAACAAAACCAGGGAAGGCCGGGCCAAGAACCGTCGGGTTGAGGTCAAGGTCCGTTAACGCTCGCAGAGAGGCAGCAGATGGCGTTCTTGAGGAGGCAGATTGGTTTTGTCCTCTTCCTGGCGCTACTGCTGCCGCCGGCGGTTGGCGCTCAGGACTTTAAGAAGTGGGAAGCCACGATTCAGGACTATAAGGCGTGGCTAGGAACCTTGAGGTCCGACGGCTACCGCTTCTGGGTGAGGGTCGACAGTAACCGCCGGCCCCACAGGCTCTATGTGGGAGAAGGATTCTACGAGGCTGACCGCACCTTTCAGGAGGAGTTCGTGGAAATCTTCTCCCATACTCTTGCCGGTCACCCGGAAAAGTTCATGCTCATCGATATCTTCGACGCCATCAGCGGAAAACCCGTAGGGGAGTTCGGCTGGGGCGGATTCAAGCTCTACTAGACCTTCTCTTCAGGTCCTATCTCCAATCGATTGGAAAAGAGCCGTCCTATATTGCAGCGGATAGCAATCGGTGTAATAAGGGTAAAAGATACCCATTTCGCAGTTGGCGCCTCGTTGGCGCCGAAGAAAGGAGGCAGGTATGCCAAACGGACGTTGGCCTGAAGAGGTTGGAGACCTCCTCACGCAGATGCGGCGCCAGTTCGGCGGCTTTGGTCCGCTCCGGATCGGCCCGATTCTAACCGCAGTGGTGATTCTTGCTCTGGTTTGGTCGAGCTGGTATACGGTCCCGCCGGAGGCGACGGCGGTGGTTCAACGTTTCGGTCGGGTGATGCTAACGGCGGGGCCGGGCCTGCATTTGAAGATCCCCTTCGGTGTCGAGCGTGTTCGGGTGGTTCCAACTGCGCGAGTGCTCAAGGAAGAATTTGGGTTTCGGGCTCTGGCTGCCGGTCAAAGGGCCCAGCGCGAGCGCGAAGATCTTTCCATCGAATCGCTCATGCTCACCGGCGATCTCAACGTGATCGATGTGCGGTGGATTGTCCAGTACCGCGTGGAGGACCCGGTGCGATTTCTTTTCAAGCTTCGTGAACAACGCCAGACATTGCGGGACATCGCAGAGGCGGCCATGCGCCGCGTGGTCGGAAACCGGTTGGGAAGCGATGTCTTAACGGTGGGCCGGGTTGCCGTGGCCAGCGAAGTGAAGGAGGACATGCAGAAAACCCGCTCTGCCTATGAAACCGGAATCCGACTGGTCACAGTAGAGCTCCAGGACGTCACTCCTCCGGATCCAGTCAAGCCCGCGTTCACTGAAGTGAACGAGGCCAGGCAGGATCTGGAGCGGATGGTCAATCAGGCCCAGGAGCAGGCGAACAAGGTGATCCCCAAGGCCAGCGGCGAAGCCAAGCAGGTGATCGCCGAGGCGGAGGGCTACGCCACGGAGCGGGTCAATCAAGCCCAGGGTGAGGCCGCACGGTTTTTGGCGGTGCTCAGTGAATACCAAAGGGTTCCGGAGGTGACCCG
>JACPAM010000238.1:0-16099 GCA_016180805.1 Deltaproteobacteria bacterium
AGAGAACCGCTGTAGATCGAGCGCTCCTAGAAGAGGTAGACGAACTCGAAGGAGTCTTCGTGCTTCTTGTAGAGGGCCGCTCCATATGAAATCGCTCCCGCCTTCTGCATCGGGTCGATTCGCGGGACCCTTGGCGTTAGACTCTTTTCTTTCCACGATGTAAACTCAGCTTAATGAAAGTCCTTCGGGTCTATGTTGACACCTCGGTACTGGGAGGTTGCTTCGACCGCGAATTCGAGCCTTGGTCAAAGGGACTCTTGGAGGACTTTCAAAGTGGTCACTTTCGACCGGTTGTTTCACAGGTCACGGCTGCGGAAGTGATCGATGCGCCCGAGCCAGTTCGGGAGGTGTATGCGGATTTACTCAATCTTGGCGCAGAAGTCCTGCCGGTAACTCCAGAGGCACTCAGTGTCCGAGCAAGCTATCTGGAGCGAGGCATTCTTGGAACCCGGTTCGAAAACGACATGCTTCATATCGCGTTGGCAACCATTGCGGAGGTCGATGTTTTGGTTAGCTGGAATTTCCGTCATATCGTACGACTTGACAAGATCCGACTCTTTAACGCGGTAAACATCGAGCTGGGATACAAGGCTCTTACGATTTATTCTCCAAGAGAGGTGACCATCCATGGCAGAGACCAAGGAGATCCGGGCAGTTGAATTAGTGCGGCGCATTCGAGATAAGCAGGCTGCTGCTTTATCTGGCAAGTCGGTGGAGGAGATCGTTGCATTCTTTCGCCGTGCCGCTGAGATGGCACGCGAGGACGCACAGAAGCGGCTTCGTGACCGAGCAACAGACCGGGAAAGTGTCTAACGCGCGGGATGGAGCCTCTCGCTTCTAGGCGTCGGTCGCGCTCCGCCTATCAGCGGGATAGAACCGGCCAGGCACTTAGCGTGCTAGCGCACGCTCGTGCCCTGGCGGCTCATCCCGCGCCCCGATAGACCTCTTCGGTAAAGCCAATGGCAGAGAACCGATCACGCGACCTTGAAGACCTAGTGCAGGCACTTGAGCGACATCTGCGTTTGTTGCACGAGTACGCACGAAGAGCTTTTCAAGACGGTGATTTCGACTACGGCGGTGAAGTGGCCGGGAAGCTGCGGCTCCTTGTTACGAAATTCGGATCAAACCGCCCTCTACTGTTGGACCTGATGGCCGAGACAGGGATAAACCCACTGATTACGCTCGGCGGTCCACCGATTGAGCCCCCGCCGGGGGAGCCGCGACCTGGCGACAAAATCTCGCTTTCTCTGTACCTTCAACTTGGCGCGATCGGAATCCGCGTCCCAAGCGGCGAGTTCGTGATGCTGAACAAGACGCAGTTAATCCGTGCTTGGGCCGAGCAAACCGGCTCATCGCATGAGGACTGGTCACTTGATCCACCCCTTGAGGCAATTCTCCGGGCTCCGATCTATATCGGCGGCCTTCACGGGGCCTTCGCGGAACTCAGGATAACGACCGAGCCTGTGCTGCATGTGGCTGACCGATTTCTCACGGAATTCCGTTCGCTTCCAAAGGGAAGCGACGAAAATGCCTAACGAGTCGGCTGGAGCGGACATTCAGAGGGGTGGACGGGGGGAACGTAGGTCCGAAGCGTCCGTTGTTTGAATTGGAGTTCAGCGTCGTGCGGCCGTGAGGGCCGAGGGAGATCGCAGAGCGGAGCGAGATGAGCGGCGGAGGTCGGAGACGGGAGGTGGTGGAGGCGAGAGGCGTAGTCAGTTACGTGGCCGTCCGAGTCGGAGGACTGGGGCCGCCGAGGCTCGGCAGGCTGCTGCGGGTATCGAGGCAGAGCATCTTGAGAGGGGTCGAGATCGGCGAGCATGTGATGATCAGAAACGGGTGGGAGCTGAAGTCTTTTTGGTCATAACGGACGTTTCGGACCTACGTCCCCCTGCTCTACAGACGACCGGCCGGACAATTGTTAAGTTCCAATTGGGTTCTTGATATGGAGAATATTCGATTCCTCATTGCAAAAATGAAAGCTGAGCTCCCTCCGGAAGCTTTTCAGCCGCAACCCGCGAGTGCTCTGATCGACATTCCATGTTTGACCATCATCATTGCAGGAATGTGGTCCCTGATCCATCTTAGCCTTCCCTGGTACGCGGCCCTGACCGTTGCCTTTTTCATGGGTAACTCATACGCGACGATGGGCTTTTTAGCGCACGAAGCCTTGCATGGCTCTGTTTTTCGCTCGCGCAAACTTCAGGAGGTTCTCGGTTATTTGGGCTTTTTCGTATTTTGTTTTTCGCCTTATCTATGGCGATTTTGGCATAATCAAGCCCATCACGGGCACACCAATCAACCCGATCTCGATCCCGATAGCTACGGCACTCTCGAGCGATTCAAACGTGTTCCCCAACTCAAATTTCAGGTTAAGACCGCAATAGGATCGGGGCACTGGTCAAGCCTGTTTTTTCTCTTTTACCGATTTACTTGTCATGCGCAAATCATGATTTGGCTTGCGAGCCGCAATCTGCCGGGATTCGAGAGAATGAATCGTCGGCGCGTTATTATTGAAAGTGCCATGATGGCTTTATTTTGGATCGCATTAGGGATATGGGGCGGGTTCCGAGTCGCACTTTTTGGCATCGTCATTCCCATGATGATTGCCAACTTCATATTGATGTCATACATTTCCACCAACCACTTTTTGCGCCCCCTGACCGAGACCAACGAATCTCTTCTAAACTCCATGAGTGTAAGGACACTAAAATGGATTGACATCCTGCACCTAAACTTCAGTCATCATGTGGAACACCACATCTTTTCTTCGATGAACCATCATTTCACTCCGCTTGTTCGCAAATACCTGGTCAAATATGCGCCGGATCTTTACCTGGCCCCGCCCCATTGGAAAGCTATGTGGTATCTCTACAAAACACCGCGCGTATATCTCAACGACCACACGTTAATAGATCCTTTCACCGGGCGGACAACGGACCTCCGTGAATTAGAAGCTGAGCTAAAAGGTCAACCACTAGCGATTATCCCGAGTTATTAAAGTGTTCAACAATCATGGAAAATAGACTGAGGGTGATGGGAGAAACGGTGGCAACGGATATAGAGGGGACATAGGGGACGTAGGTCCGAAGCGTCCGTTGTTTGACTTGGGGCTCAGCGTCGGGCGGCCCTGAGGGCCGAAGGAGATCGCAGAGCGGAGCGAGATGAGCGGCGTGGCTCGAAGCGGTTCAACACGGAGCCGCTCCGGTGCTTGGGGCCCGGCCATTTTGGGCCTTGCCTGCCTCAAAGATGCCTGCTAGATCCCGTACGCGTTTGCGGCGCAAAGTTTTTCAGGAACCTGCTAGACAAAAAGTCCCCGCTACGCTAAGGAGAAACATTCGGAGGAGCCCATTCATGGCAAAAACAATCACCAGGGCGAAAAGTGGGTCGCGCGGCTATGCGGACCTGCGCGACCACGTAGCGGCGCTGGAGCGGGAAGGACTCTTGATCCGCGTCAGTCGCGAGATCGACAAGGATACGGAGATGCACCCCCTGGTCCGCTGGCAGTACCGCGGCGGCTTGAAAGAGGAGGCCTGGCGCGGCTTTCTCTTCGAGCGCGTCACCGATGCCAAGGGACGGCGCTACGACATTCCCGTAGGCGTCGGGATCATGGCGGGCTCGAAGTATGTCTGCGCCGTAGGCCTCGGCTGCGAGGGAGAAGAGAGCTGGCAGAAGTGGGAGCGGGCCTTCCGCAATCCCATCGAGCCGATCCTGGTGAACCGGGGTCCAGTCCAGGAGATCATTCAGGAGAAGGATGAGCTACGACGCGCAGGAGGGTTGTGCCAGTTCCCGATTCCGATCTCAACCCCCGGCTTTGATGGCGCCCCATTCATTACCGCCGGCCACTGGGTGACCAAGGATCCTGAGACAGGTATTCGCAACATGGGAAATTATCGTGGCCATTTGAAGGCCTTGGATCGGGTGGGAATCTCTTGCAGTCCAGGACAACACATCCTGACCCACTGGAACAAATGCAGAGATCGCAACACTCCACTCCAAGCCGCCATCGTCGTCGGCCCGCCACCGGTGGTTTCCTATGCCGCGGTGCAGAAGGTCCCCTACGGAGTCGACGAGCTTGCAGTGGCCGGAGGCCTGGCGGGCGAGCCGATCCAGCTTGTCAAGTGTCAAACCGTCGATCTGGAGGTCCCTGCGGATGCCGAGATCGTGATTGAGGGACGCCTTTCCACTGAATATGTCGAGCCTGAGGGTCCGTTCGGCGAATCGCACGGCTACATGCATCCGCGCATGCTGAGCCCGTATCTGGAAGTTACCTGCATCACGCGCAAAAAAAACCCGATCCTCGTCTCATGGACGAGTCAGGTCACCCCCAGCGAATCGAGCATCATCAAGAGGATAGGCTACGAGCCTCTTTTTCTGCGCTTTCTAAAAGGGGATTTGGGCATAAAGAGCGTCGTGAAGGTGGCCATGCATGAGCCTTTGACTAACCTGCGCAACGTCATTGTCGTCCAGATGAAAAAGCCCAGCGAGGCCGAGACCTGGCGCGCCCTCATGGGCGCGGCGACCTTTCATCCTGGGGTGGGAAAATTTCTGGTCGCTGTAGACGAGGACATCGATCCCTGGGATATCGACATGGTCATGTGGGCCATAACTTTCCGCTCCAGCCCGCATCGGGATGTTCAAATCCTTCGGGGGCGCGAGCGCTGGCATAGCCCTCCGTTCAATCGCGAAGACCGGCCGGCAGAAACGCGCGTGGCGGACGAATCGGCGCTCCTCATCAACGCCATCCTGCGCGAGCCTTTCCCGCCGGTCTCCCTGCCCAAGCAAGAGTACATGGAGCGGGCTCGAAAGATCTGGGAGGAGCTGGGACTCCCGCCCCTTTCACCCAAGCCTCCCTGGCACGGCTACTCCCTGGGCGATTGGGACGAAGAGTTGGAAGAGGAGGCCCGACTCGCCGTAAAAGGGGAATACCTGCGCAACGGCGAAAAGCTAAAGGGACGCCGCGTAAAGCTCTGACGCCGCCGGTTTCTCCCACTAGATCAGTAAGGCAGGGTTACCGTGAAGACCGAGCCTTTGCCCGGCTCGCTCTCCACCTGAATGGTGCCGCCGAGCAGGTCGGCAAGGCGCTTGGCGATAAAGAGGCCAAGTCCAATGCCGCCATTCGTCCTCGCCTGGGAACTGTCGACCTGGCGAAACTTTTCAAAGATGAGGAGCAAAGCATCCTGCGGAATCCCGATGCCGGTATCGCTCACTTTGAACTCGACTTTCCGTTCCTGGGGCACCTGGCGCGCCGATATCGCGACCTCGCCTTGCGGGGTGAACTTGATGGCGTTATGGATGATCTGCGCCAGGATCTGCTTGAGTTTGTCTTTGTCGGTCCGGATCGTGGGTAGATCCGCCGGGTAATCCCATATCAAGGCCACCTCTTTCGCGAGCGGCGCCTCGTAAGCGGATCGAAGCTCGCTCAACAGCTCCGTCAGGTTCACCGGCTGGCTTTCTGCCGCGACGGCTTCGGCTTCGAGACTTGTGGCCTGCAAGATGCCGCTGATCATGTCGAGGAGATCTTGGGAGCGGACCATAATCTTTTCCAGGGATCGCTCTTGCTCGGCACTGATCTGCCCTAAAATCCCGTCCTTGATCATACCGGTGTACCCTATGATGACGTTGAGCGGCGTGCGCAGCACGTGGGACATGGTGCTGAGGAATTCGTCCTTGACCCGATTGGACTTCTCCAGCTCGAGTGCCTGTCGCTGGGCCTGCTCAAACAGTTGCGAGTTGTGAATCGCGATGGCGGCCTGGGCCGCGAGCGCGGAGAAAAACTCCATCTCTTCGTCGGTGAACTCGTGCTCCGTTGTCGTGTAGAAGGAAAGCACACCCAAAACTTCACCCTTGACCAGCAGCGGAACCCCCAGGAAGGATACCAACCCCTGGCGGCGGTAAAACTCCGGATTCCACGTGCGCCGCTCGGCCTGGAGATTCGTGACCACCAGGGGCCGCCGGCTTCGCAGCACATCGGTCGTAAACCCGCGCCCGCCCCAGCGATAACTCTTCCATTCTTCTTCGTTGAGATTGCGACAGGCGATGAATTGTAACTCACCGGTCTGGCGGTCGAGCAGCCACACGGCGGTGGCGGCGCCGGGGCGGAGCGACTCCACCCGCTCGTGCAGGACGCCCAACACCAGGTTGAAGTCCAGGCTCGAAGTGATCGCGAGATTGATCTGGTTCAAAGCCCGGATACGCTCGAGCTGACGCCGAATCTGTTCCTGCGTCTCCCGGCGCTGCGCTTCCCGCTCGGCCTTCTCCTTCACGGTCCGCTCGAAGTTCTCGATCTGTACGAAGTAGCCGTAGAACAGGGCGACCACGAAGGGAAACGGAATACGGAGGTAAAGAATCGGATCCAGGCGCTCCGTGGACTGGAGAAGGAAAGAGCCGTAAACCAGCGGTGATAGCAGGGTAACGATGATCCATCCTCGAAAATCCTTGCATATACCGCACAAAACGATCGTCACAAAGTAGGCGAGATAAAAGTCCGCGCCGATCTGACCGCTCACGCTTACCGAGGCAGTGAGAAAAAGCAGGTCAAAAAGAACCAGCGGAGCATAAAAATGGGACGAGGAGAAAAGTTTTTCATCCACCCAGTACAGCGCGGCGTTAGACAAGAGGTAGAAGAGCAGGAAGCCGTGGGCGATGACCGGGTCCAACCGGCCCCCGTTGGAATAAAGAAGCAGGTAGGAACCGAGAATGACCACCGGCCATCTGAGCCTGATGATGGCGGTCTTTTTCGGCACCTCCAGGATCGCCGCCGGCTGCGAGACAGAAAATTGGGCGAGAACAGTGGAGATGCTCGCGCTCATCAAAGGTGCTTGCTTCTATGTCGGAGCTGCGCCGTTTTTGCTTGAGATGGGGGCCTTATTTCGACACGGCCCGATCTCTCTCGGTTGGATCGTCGTTCTTCGCCCCCACAAAGCTTTCGGGCGATGAGAGAAGTTCCATCAACTGGCGTTTGTCGAAGCGCCAGCTCCGCCCGATACGACTCCCGGCGAGGGTGCCTTCCTTGGCAAGCTTATAGACCGTTTTTACATGGATCTTGAGCAACTCGGCGACTTGCAGCGGTGTTAAGATCTCCTCCATACCTTTTCACTCCATGAACGGCACAGAATTCCTGAAAAGCTCATTGATTGGCACAAATCATGCCAAGAAGGCGCTAAACAGACCTGCAATCCCAAGTTGGTGTTATTGCGAACGTTTCGGTTAACTTCCCGTCAACCGGAAAATCGCGTCGGCACGATGTCGAATCGATTTTTTCGAACAATCTTGTCCAAGGGGAACAGTTTTGTCCGCTGATGCTCCCCATTTCTTTGCAGAACTCTCCGTGCGCTTTTCCCTCGCGGCAGAGCGCCGCCCCGTTCCCGTTCCGTTGACGGTAAGAAGGCATATTGATAAAGGGTTAGTGTCTTTTCCACCATAGACGCCATCGAGGTGGTTTTCATCGAAGTACCGGGACCACGCTCGCGGCGCGCTAGCGTTCCGAGGAGGTGGCTATGCACACAGGCTCATACGTAAACGGCCAATGGTATCATCCGAAATCTGAGCGCCTTGTCCGCAATCTCAACCCGGCCGACCCCGACGATGTCCTGGCGGAGTTCCCCAGCGGGACGGCAGATGACGTCGGACGCGCCATCGACGCTGCGCAGGCCGCTTTTCCCGAATGGAAAAGGACGCCCGGTCCCGAGCGCGGGCGCGTGATCTGGCGCGCGGCCGATATCGCCCGGCGGCGGGCGGATGAAATTGCCCGCACGCTCACCCGCGAAGAGGGCAAGATCCTGAAGGAGGCCAAAGGCGAGGTCCTCAAGGGCATCTCGCTCCTGGAATTCTACGCCGGCGAAGGGTTTCGCATGCACGGCAAGACGCTGCCCTCGGAGGCGCGCGATACTTTTACGTACACAATCCGGCGCCCCCTCGGCGTGGTCGGTTTGATCGCGCCATGGAATTTTCCCTGGGCCATTCCCGTATGGAAATCCGCCCCCGCCCTCGTCGCGGGCAACACCGTCGTGTTCAAACCCGCCGAGCTAACGCCAGCAACGGCAACCCTGTTGACTGAGATCTACGAAGAAGCAGGCCTCCCGCCGGGAGTTTTCAATATGGTCGTCGGCTCCGGCTCCGTGGTCGGAGAGGCGATCGTCAACTCACCGGTGGTCCGAGCGGTTTCGTTTACCGGCTCCAACGAGGTGGGAGGCGCGCTGTATACGAAAGCGGCGGCGCGCGGCGCCAAAGTGACCTGCGAGATGGGAGGAAAAAATGCGATTATTGTCATGCCGGATGCTGACCTGGATAAGGCCGCGACTGCAATCCATGGCGGCGCCTTCGGCTCCACCGGCCAGCGCTGCACGGCGACCTCGCGCGTCATCGCCCTGCCGGCGGTCAAGGAGGCTCTGCTCGGGCGCCTCGTGGAGCACGCCCAAAAGATCAAAGTGGGATCCGGGCTCGACGACAGCGTCGACATGGGCCCGGCCGTCGACGAGAAGCAGTGGAAGACGGACTTCGAGTACATCCAGGTGGGCCGGCAGGAAGGCGCTCGCCTGGTGCTCGGCGGTAAAAGGCCGGAGCACCTGGCCAAAGGCTACTTCGTCGAACCGACGATTTTCGACAACGTGCTGCCGAACATGCGCATCTTCCGCGAGGAGATATTTGGGCCGGTGCTCTCGGTCGCCACGGCCACCAGTCTCGAAGAGGCGCTCAAGTTCGCCAACTCGGTGGAGTACGGCCTCACGACCTCGATCTTCACGCAGAACATCGACTGGATGATGAACTTCATTGAAGAGGTCGAGACCGGCATGGTCCATGTCAACGAGCCCACCGTCGGGGGCGAAGCCCAGCTCCCCTTCGGCGGCACCAAGGCGACCGGCGTGGGCGAGCGCGAGATGGCGGAGGAGGGGCTCAACTTCTTCACCGAGCTCAAGACCGTCTTCATCAACTACTCGGGCAAGGCCGAGCGGCTGATGATCCGCTAATGCCCCATGCCAGCCGGCGCCCGCTGCTACTGTTCCCTCCTAGCGCAGCAGGCGGATATCCAGGCCAAAGATCCGGTAGTCCGGTCTTGGCTTGAGGTCGATGTTTTTGGCCATCCCATAGGCATCCTTGTGGCGCCACAAAAAGTGGCCCGGCGCTTCTTCCGTGATAAGGCTCATGGCTTCCGATAATACCTTCTTTCGCTTCGCCGGATCGAAGGTCTCCCGCTCAAGCGCAAGAAGCTTATCCAGCTTGGGGTTTGAATAACCTATGCGAGGAGACACGCCGGTCTCAAAGTATTGCGCCAACGCCACGCTCGGGTCGACCACGCCACCCCGTCCCATATAATAGAAGGGCACCCTTCCTTTCTGCACATTGGCCCAGAGGGTCGGCCATTCCGGCGTTTGCAGCTTTGTCCGAATCCCCACTTCGTTCAGCATAGCAGCAATCACTTCGTTGATCTGCTTGTCCAGGGTGTAGCGACCGACCGGGGTCTGTAGCTCCACGTCCACCCCGTTCGGATAGCCTGCCTGGGCCAGAAGCTTTCGGGCCTTATCCGGATTGTATTCGTATCTGGGTCTCAGCTCGGGATCATAGCCGTACTGTCCCGGACCAATGGGCCCGTCCAGACGCCCGGCCTGACCCTCCAGGAGCGTGCTGATGATCTTGTCTCGATCGATGGCATAGGCCACCGCCTGGCGGACCTCTTTTTTATCGAAGGGCGGCTTGGGCTGCATCGCCAGGAACATCATCTCTATGGAGTCGAAGCTCACGACCTTTGTGTTGGGGCTGCCTTCAACTCGTTTGCGTAGATGCGGCGGAATGAACTGAGCGATCTGAATCTCGCCATTGAGAAGCGCCGTAATGCGCTGCTCGAGCTCCCGCATCACGCGAAAGATGATCTCGTCGGGCGCCCGCGGATTCTTCTTTACATCGGGGTGGTCCGGATTCTTGACGATGACCATGCGCTGCCCGGGTATCAATTCCTTAACTTTGTAAGGGCCGGCGCCGATCGGATACCTTCGGTCGGCCACCTCCGGACCGTATTTGTCGTGGATGGCCTTGCTCGTGATGATGACCCGATCGAAAAGATATTCGGTCATCGGCGCCGTAGGCTTCTTGGTGGTCATTTTGACTGTGTGGCTATCCACGGCCTCCACGTTGACGATCGGGGTGATGTTCTGTTTCTGCTTGCTCTGAGGGTCGGTCTTGATGCGGTTGATGGAATGGATGACGTCGGCTGCCGTCACGGGCGTCCCGTCCTGCCAGCGGGCGTCCCGGCGAAGGTAAAAATGCCAGGTGTTGGGGTCCTTCACCTCCCAGCGCTCCGCTAGCCACCCCACGTAGTCTCCTTTCTCAAAATCGTAGCTGCCGAGACAGCCCAGGGTTTGGCACCAAATGGCGTAGAGCAGCGCCACGCTGTCGCCATAGGGATTAAGGGTTTCCATGGTCTCCGTGACCCCGACGGATACCCGGGTTTGGGAGTCGACGGCCGCGGGAACGCTCACGACGAAAAACCAAACAATTCCCACGGCAAGAACGGTCCTCAATTTTCCGCCTTGCATCGTAACCTCCTTCCATATTGAGGGGCCCCGTCTTCGGTGGCCCTGCCGCAATTATAAAGAAGGTTGCAGATCCTAGAAGCCTTTCCTCAGATTCCGCTTAGATACCAAAACGCCCGGTTCTGTCAAGGGATCAGTCGCGTAAGCGGAGACGGCAACGAAAAGGCCCAAAAAAACAATCAGGGCGAAACGGTGCCGGATCGCCGTCCAAACCTTCGGTGCCAAAACTCAGGAGTGGAAGCGGATTCTCTCGTGCGAGCCATCTTCGCGGATCTTGAGCGAACCGAACTGGAGCACGCTGACCCGAGCGGCCGGCGTTAAGATATCGACCGTCTCGCCGTCGATGGCTTTGAGAATTCCCAACCCTTGAAATTCCCCGTCGACCTCGCACCCGACGAGCAGGTTCTCCAGGGTCCCGCGGTCGATGGTCTCGACATAGTCGACATCCAGCGCGCTCATCGCTTCGGCCACCGAATTGACCGTGCCACGCACGACGAGGACGGCTTCCCTCCCGCTCTTCCAGCCGACCAGCACCGGGCAAGCCAAGACCCTCGATAGGAAGGTGCAATCCAAACGCTCGCCGTGGCCGAGGAGCACCCGCTCGAACCGCAGGTCAGAAAGGCGCCAGCGGCGCAGCTCCGCACGAGCAAAGTATTGCTGGAAGGCTCTCTCCCGGGCACGAACCCGTTCGGGTCGCGATTTGAGCCCGCCGTGCGCTGCCGCAACGTCAACAACCTCCATCCCTTTGGCGCCATAGAGCTTGAAGTATTCGAGCTCCTTTTCGCGCTGCAAAAGGACCAGCAGGTCCGGCTCGAGGAGGTTAATCAGCTCCGATTTGTAGGCACGCGCCGCGCCTTCGTGAATATAGCCGTCCGTGTCGATGAGGCAGGGACGCGTTGCCCGCTCCGCCATTTTTTTGCACCCCGTCAAGACGTGCAGAAAATTTCCCCGTGGCGAGATGTCGCCGCCGAAATAGCCCGCGCGCGGACCTCCTCCGTAGGTCCCCACCGAGATCACCGCCGGCGGGCCGATCTCGGCTTGACCGACATCGGCATCAACCACTTCGCCGCCCACCCGCTCATGGAGCTGCTTGACCAAAGTGGTCTTCCCGGCATCGACGCTGCCTAAGAAAAGCACCACCGAACGGTCCGTGATCCTTCGCGCGAGCGCCGTAAGATCGAGCACGCCCATATTACAACAGCCGCTCCCGCCTGCTGTCAATTCGTGCAAGCCCCACTTTGTAACGAAGAGCCCCTGATGCCAAGGCTCGAGGTTACGCTGGAAGTTCCGCTATATTGACTGAGCCAGAAGATGGCTGTTATAAGCGTTGTTGACTCTAGCTCAAGCGAGGGTGTCCCATGCGGTTTAAAGACGAAGTCGTAATCATCACTGGAGGGGGAGGGAAAATCGGCAAGGCCTACGCGCTAGCCTTTGCCAAAGAAGGGGCTAAAGTCTCCCTGCCGGATTTGGTCAGCGCCCAGCCCGTGGTCAAGGCGATTCAGGACCAGGGTGGCCAGGCGATGAGCGTTCAGTGCGATGTGTCCAATGAGGCAAGCGTCAAGGCGATGGTCGAACAGACCGTCAAGCGCTTCGGCGGGGTCGACATTTTGATCAATAACGCCGCCTACTTCATGACCGTCAAAAAGAGCCCGTTCTGGGAGATGGATGTGGACGAATTCGACAAGGCGATGGCCGTGAATGTTCGCGGGGTATGGCTTTGCGCCAAGGCGGTTTTTCCCCACATGAAGCAGCGCGGGAAAGGCAAGATCATCAATATCTCCTCAGGCGTCGCTCTGAACGGCAACCCCAACTACATCCACTACGTCGCCTCCAAAGGCGCGGTCATCTCGATGACGCGCGCCATGGCCCGCGAGCTCGGCGACCACGGGATCTGCGTCAACACCGTGGCCCCGGGCTTTACCCTGACCGAGGGGCGCGAGGTTGACCCCGAATACGAGAAGAGGCGCAACCAGCAGCGCTGCTTCAAGCGCAGCCAGGTGGAGGCAGACATCGTGGGGACCGTGCTTTTCCTTGCCTCCTCGGAGAGCGACTACATGACCGGGCAGCTCCTCTCAATCGACGGCGGGACACACTTCCTATAAGCTTTGGGCGCCATTGGCGGATCGCGCGCGGCTCTGTTTTATCGGTCCCCACCTTCGATCTTCCAGAGGTAGATCGTGTGGCGGTGAAGCCACCCGCCATCCATCCTTTCCACTGTGGTCGGCGACCATCCCTCGATATCGAAATCGTGGGAGACCACCCGGGAGCCGGGCTTGAGCCGCCGGAGCAGCGGGCGCAGCTTCGCGTTGAATTCCGGAAACATGTACAGCGTGACTACGGTAGCCGGGGAGAGGTCGACGGTCAGGGCATCCTGGTGGCGAAACTCGACCCGATGCTCCACTCGCTCCTCCTTGGCTTTAGCGCGCGAGCGCTCAACCAACTCCGGATCGATCTCAATTCCCACTCCCCTAGCCCCGTGCTTCTTTGCTGCGCGAATGACGATCCGACCGTCCCCGCTGCCGATGTCGTAGACGATGTCGTCTTTTTTGACCTCGGCGAGCTCGAGCATCCGATCGACGACCTCGGGGGGGCTCGGCACATACGGAACTTCGGCGTAATACCGGAGATTGGCGCAGCCCGTAATGAATACGAGCGCCAGAACCAAGGCCAGCTTGGAAACACGCATGACGCTACGAACTCTTCGGTTTGCTCGAAACCCGAGACGTTTAACACAGCATCCAGCGTCCCACAAGGCCCGGCTCCACTGCGAGAAGTGTGGCGGGGCTCCCAATCCCTCCGCTCCAGGGTCTCCTCGGCGGGAAGTCTTAGCTGCTCGCCTCGGGCAGCATCGAAACTCGCCCGCTAGGATAGAAGAAGCGGGCTCAGACATCGATGCTGTTTATCCTCGGCTTCGCAGAGACTTCCAGCGCCTCCGAGCCCATCTTCGCTCCGGGACCGGGAGTCCCTTGTGAAGGGGAGGGAGAGGGCCGAGGGGGTTCCATGAAGCGGAACCATCTTAACCGCCTGCAAGCAGGCTGTGGGACGGAGCAGCGGGGGCGCACTTGTCTGCGATCGAGGGGAGCGTGAGCGAGGCTGCGGACGTCCGATTACTAACGGCACGACTCATGGCACAGACCCATCGGCCGCAGCCGAGAGCGCGCTCCCCGAGGGAGCGGAGTCCGTGGAGCGAAGGGAGCCCCGAGGCACACCCGGCGGGGAACCACACTTTTCGAAGTAGAGTCACAAGGCTCTTGACACACTCACGCCATTTGCTATCAAGGGATAGCCGTTCAACGCTGTTGGAAGAAGAGAGGAGGAAGTGCCATGGCGAGATGGGATGACGTGTTTACGGAGAGGGACAAAGCGGTATTCGCCAAGTCGGGCTACGGCAAAAAGGCCGGATTTGGCCAGCGGCCGGCGATCTTGATCATCGACGTCAATTACAATTTCGTCGGTGACAAGCCGGAGCCGATCCTCAAATCGGTGGAGCGCTTCCGCAATAGCTGCGGCGAGGAAGGCTGGGAGAGCGTTCACAAAATCCGCGAACTGCTCGAAGAGGCACGCAAGAAGCACCTGCCGGTTTTCTACACGACGGGACACGATGACCGCTCCAACCTCGTAGCTTTCGGCCGCTGGCACGGAAAAAACACGCGCTCGAATGAGGACCTGAAAGAGGAGTGGACCAAGGGGAACGAGATCGTCGAAGAGATTGCCCCGCGGGACGGCGATATCATCGTGCGCAAACAGAAGCCGAGCGCCTTCTTCGGCACCCCGCTGACGAGCATGTTGAACGAGGTCCACGCGGACACCGTTTTGGTCACGGGATGCACCACGAGCGGCTGCGTGCGCGCCAGCGTCATCGATGCCTTCTCCTACAACTACAAGGTCTCGATCGTCGAGGAGTGCGTCTTTGATCGCTTTACCACATCCCACAAGGTCAATCTCTTCGACATGAACGCGAAATACGCGGACGTGGTCTCCGTGAGCGATGCGATCGATTATATCAAGGGCCTTCCCGACACCCTCTACGCCCCGGCCCTCTGACTAAAGTGCTGAGCTGAGAGCGATGCGTCCTGAGGCTTAGCCCGGATTCCCTCGAAAGCTCCTCGGGGGCCGATCCGCCTGAGGCGGACGCGGCCGATGGATTAAGCTCCCTCGGGGAGCGCGCTCTCGGCTACGGCCGATAGGTTCGTGCCATGAGTCGTGCTGTTTGTAATCGGACGTCCGCAGCCTCGCTCGCGCTCCCCTCGGTCGTGGGCAAGGACGTCCGCAACCCTCCTGCTCGTCCCCGTTAGGGCTCATCTCCCAGCTTCGAGCCCGCTAGCAATGTGAAGAAAGCAAGGCCTGATTCCGAAGAGGATGCGCCTCAATCGGGCTCGTAATAGCGCAGGAACAATGCCTTCAGATCCTCCGGACAGGGAGCGGCTCGGAACGTCGTTCGGTCGATCGTGGCATTCGTAATCCGAGCGCGCGCGCAGAGAGTGTCCTCCTCTTCACGGAGCACGTCAAAACCGAAAGTCAGCGAGCTGCGACCCGCCCGCACCAGGTAGACCTCTACGCGGATTCGGTCTCCATATTTTAGGACCTTCATGAAATCCGCTTCTGCGTGCACTATAGGAAAGCCGATCTTCCGCTGATCAATGACCTCATGAAAGGGGCGCCCGAGTCCCTCTCTAAAGAAGTCCTCAAAGGCCATGTGTAAATAGTTAAAGAAGCGTGGATAGTAGACTACCCCTGCGTGATCGATGTCACCAAAGCGAACCAGCAGTGTGGTTTTGTAACGCATAGCATCGGCTCCTGTGAAGCCCCAAGGCAGCTTCTCGCTAACGTTACGCGGAAGGAAGCTCGGACACAAGCAGCAAAAATCTCTATGTCCCCGGAATTCACGAGCGCCCGTTGACATACACACTCCTAGTGTGTATCGCCTGTTTTAGCTAAAAATGAAAGGAGGTCTCCTAACCATGCATCGACGATTAAACGTGACGCTTCCGGAAGAAACGATCCGTTTGATTGACCGTGTTGCCACAAAGGGGGATCGAAGCCGGTTTATCGATGAGGCTGTGAGACACTTCGTGAGAGGACGACGCCTTCGAGAACTCAGAGCGCGGGTGAAAGAAGGGGCGCAAAAAAGGGCCGAGCGCGATCTCCGTATTGCCGAGGAGTGGGCTGTCCTCAAAGAAAAACCATGGTAAAGCCGCAAAAGATAACCCGCCCAAAACGAGGAGAAGTGTACCTGGCGAACTTCGACCCAACGAAACAAAAGACTATGGCCCAGGTGGATAGGGCTTTAATGATAAGTTTCGGACTGGTCCAAGTATAGCGCGCGTACTGTTCTAGCTCCTCAACCCCCCGATCAACGACATCCTTGCGAAAAAAATGCGGCGAACAGCCCGGAAGCTAGGCCGCTCGGCGACGGGTGTCCATCGACCAGCCCGAAGTCACCTCTAACGATAAAAATTCGAGCCGCGACCCCATTTTGCGTTGAAGTTTTCCTGCCTATGACATATGATGTCATAAGTGCCACGAGCCAAGCTGCTTCGATCTGTTGATGTCTTTCTCCACGGCGGGTGGAG
>JACPAM010000238.1:16122-18769 GCA_016180805.1 Deltaproteobacteria bacterium
AAGGGAGACCACAGACATTATAAGGGCCAAGAAGCTGAATACGGTTATAAAGATCCTGAGAGTCTCATCCGCGACTTTTTGGAGGATGTAGGGCGCGTTTTATCGGAGGAGGAGCAACTATGAAAGTCAAAAAGATCAAAATCAATTTAAAGTCTCTGGAGGACGTTGGCAGCGAGATGATCCACGTCATGCGTGCCCTGGAAAGCGGCAAATCCGTCACTCCTAAGCGTCATGAGATCGTCTTCACGGACTTTGCTGCACTTAGAAGCTTTCTCACTCCTAAGCGGCTGGAACTCATCCGGTTGATCCGGAAGCACACCCCAAACTCCATTTCCCAGTTGGCGCGTTTAGCGAAGAGAGACTTTGCCCGGGTCTACCAGGACGTAAAGGTACTCTCCGAAGCAGGCATCATCGACATACCTAAAGGGCTCAAAGGTGAGAAGGCCAAGCCGGGTGTGGCAGAAGAAATAAGGCTGGAAATCGTCGTCTAGGATAGGGCCATTCCCGAACGTCCAAATACATGCGATGGGCGGAGTAGTCCCCTCCAAAAAGAAACCCAAAGAGACTCTAAAAATCCCGGCGCGTGACCTAAAAGTAGCCTGAGGTGGTTGCGGCTAATCGGTTCTCCCATTGACGCTCTCAGCGAGCAGTTTTAGTCCGTTCGGCTCTTCCGCCACGCCCTTCGTGACGCAGCCTTCCCCAAAAAAAATCTCTGGGAGGTCGCCATCGCTCTCTCCGGGAGGCATACCTCAGCCCGTTCGCGACCATGCGAGCCATCATAATCCCGGCTCCGATTAGAAAGCCAGAAACTGAAGCCTGGCACCAAGCCCTACCCTGACAACCAAGGGGGGGAGGCCTTTCCAAGCGCCTCATTTTGGCTTTACAGGGACCGGCCTGCGGGTGTAGAAATCGACTGTAGCCAGCCATACTCACGCGGAGGGCCACTACCATTTACCAGGACATTAAAGCATCTCTTCGCCAGCTCTATTTAGAGGACGACCGACCTTGGTTGGTCGGATTCAGTGGCGGTAAGGACAGCACGATGCTGGCCTCACTCGTATTTGACACCCTCCTCTCCCTACCCTCAGACAGACGTATAAAGCCGATTTCCGTTGTATGCACCGACACCCGTGTAGAAATTCCAGCCATCGTGGAAATGGTGGAAGGCACACTGGAGCGTATGCGCAAATGCTCTCAGCAGCATGGGCTTGGCATCGATGTCAACCTTCTCAAACCCTCTTCGGAGGAATCGTTTTGGGTCAACATCATTGGGCGCGGCTACCCGCCGCCGAATCGCACCTTTCGTTGGTGCACTCAACGGATGAAGATTGACCCGGTTAATGTGTTTGTTCAGCAACGTATAGGTCATTGGGGAGAGGCAATTTTACACCTTGGCGCCCGGCGTGCGGAAAGCGCCAGCCGCGCGCAGACGATGGCCAGTCGTGAGGCACGCAATGGGTTGCATCGGCATCCTGATTTACCTCGCGTCTGGGTGTCCAATCCGATTGAATTCCTGACCACCGAAGAGGTTTGGGCATACTTACTCCAAAAGGCTAATCCCTGGGGTGGTGACAACCGCTCACTATACAAACTCTACGCCAACGCAAGCAGCGGCGAATGTCCGATCCAAATTGATACCAGCACACCAAGCTGCGGCAACAGCCGGTTTGGCTGCTGGACGTGCACCGTCGTTGAGCGTGACAAGGCTAGCGAAGGTCTACTTGCCAGCGGCGATGAACGCATGGAAAAACTGATCGAGTTCCGCGAAACCTTGCAGTTCTACCGCGACCCAGCTAATGGCAAACGAGACAACCGCCGCATAAATGGCAACGAGAAGCCCGGCCCCTTGCACATCGTTGCGCGGCGGGAACTGCTGTCTCGCCTACTGGCTTTGCAGGAGGAAACCAGCCTGCAACTCATCAGTCCCGAAGAACTGCTGCTGATCCAGCAAATGTGGAAAGCGGCACGCGACCCGGATGACGGACGGGGCGTGGCCCGCATCGTCAACAAACAACGAGGTGTCATCATGAGCACCGACCTCAAGGAACTGAATCGACTGCGCGAGATGGAGGAAGAAGTGGCCCGCGAAAAGGGCATCAACGCCGACACCCTCCGCCGCATGATCGCCAGGGTCGAAGAATACAGCGAAAGCCATCGCGCCCACGGCCTTCCCGACGACCTGCTCAATATCCTGAAGGATGACTTGTTTCAGCGTGATGAACGTGGCCTCGAGATTAGCTAAATGTCTCCTGTCGCTGTCAGTTCAGCATCTCCTGATTGGACTCGATGGCTCAACGTACTGAGCGATCTTAACTACGACCCTGCAAGCGGAGTCGCGCCGCATAAGCCCCTTCTTCTGCTCGTTGTCTGCGATTTGGTTGAGGAGGATAAGCTTGCTGGAGCGATTCTCCACCGCGACGGCGATCTTGTGTTTCGCTTCAGTTCTTACTGGAGAATTGTTGCAGAACGCCGGCGCACGAAGCCCGATGTCAGACTCCCGTTCTTCCATTTGCGGACCGAAGGGGTATGGCAACCGCTTGAAGCCGACGGCCGACCCGCCGAGGACAGAAACCGCGCCGTCCTGGCGCAGCTGGATGTCCCGTTTCTCGTCTGCCTGACCAATGCGGATTTCCGCACGCTGGCGCGC
>JACPAM010000091.1 GCA_016180805.1 Deltaproteobacteria bacterium
AAGGACCATCTGATAAAACTCAAAGGGACGTTAATCAATCCCTTAGTCATAGAAGAGATCCTTACTCACTGTAGCGACATAGAAGAATATCAGATCGTCCTCAAACGAGCCAACGAAGGGGACTCTTTCTCGCCGGAAAAGATGGTCCTGTGCGTCGCGTCCCAAACAGAAGATACAGAATCTCTCAAACGCTTTCTCGAACGGGAGGTCAAACGTGCCGTTGACATTACGCCCGAGATCGAAATCGTCCCCAAGGAAGCCATCTTCGACCCCGATAGATCGATGAAGGCTGTCCGGCTCATCGATCTCAGACACGCAAGTTCCTAGCCAGACATGCCTGAAACCTTGTTGAGGTACTGGAGGTCTAAACTAATATAACTCTGCCTTCGAATCCCTCTGCGACTTTTAGTTCCGCTTGGAGTAGCGATGGACTTCACGCTGAGCCAGCAACAAAAAATGATTCGAAACGCGGTGCGGGACTTCTTCAAGAAGGAATTTCCCTCGAGCCGGCTCCGCCAGATTGAGGCCAAAGGGCTTTCCGACTTCTTGCCGGTGTACCGGCAAATGGGCGATCAGGGCTTTCTCGGGATCGCGATCCCCGAGGAGCATGGTGGTTCGGGCGGGACCTGGGTGGACCTCGCTATCTTCAACGAGGAGGCTGGGCGAGCCCTGGTGCCGTCGGTCCATGTGAGCGCCGTCACGCTGGTCGGGCAGGCGCTTCTGTCCATGGGAAGCCAGGCACAGAAGGCAGAGCTGCTCCCTCCATTGACCAGCGGGCAGACGGTCATCACCCCAGCGTACTTCGAGGAAGGCCACGAGCCACGAACCCCTGAGCTCCGCACTGTCGCGATTGCCCAGGACGATCGTTTTGTCCTTAGAGGCGAGAAGCGTTTCGTGGAGGCCTTTGAAGTGGCTTCCACGCTTCTGGTCGCCGCGACGGACGAGACCGGATCTGCCAGGCTCTTTCTGGTCCCCCGCGTAAGCCCCGGAATTCGACACCGGGAGTGGCTACTACAGAGCTTGGATCGGGTGGCCGACGTGGCGCTCGATGGTGTGGCGGTCCCGCGGGAAGCGGTTCTCCCGGCGAGCAACTGGGACGCCTGGTTGGACGTCGTGGACGGAGCCAAAATCGCGCTGGCAGCCTACGCCGTGGGAGCGGCCGAGGCTGCTCTGGACATGGCCGTGGCCTACAGCAAGATTCGCGTCCAGTTCGACCGTCCCATCGGCAGCTTCCAGGCCCTCCAGCACAAGCTGGCTGATGCGGCCATGCAGGTGGAACAGGCTCGGACGCTCCTCTACTACGCCGCTTGGCTCAGGCAGGAGAGGGGATCCTGCCCGCGCGAAGCCGCCATGGTGAAGCTGCTCGCCGGCAATGCCTTTCGCCAGGCAGCATACGCGGCCACGCTCACTCACGGTGGCTATGGCTTTATGGAAGAGCAGGACATCCAGCTTTACTTTCGCCGGGCGAAGCTCGTGGAGCATCAGGTAGAAGGCCCGGGAGTGCAGACGGAGATCATCATCCCCGCGGCCGGTTAATCCGAGAGGGCACAACGGAGAAACGACGCTGATGGATTTTGCTTTTACTCCCGCGCACGAGCGCTTTCGAGCGGAACTTCAGGAGTTTTGCCGGAAGGAGGTCACTGCCGACCTCTTCAACGAGATGAAGGAGGCCGGGGAAGAGCACCACCCCGGCTTCTACCGGAAGCTGGCCGAGCGAGGGTGGATCGGTCTCCAATGGCCGCGGGAGTACGGTGGTCGCGCCCTGGACAACCTCCATACCACGATCTTCTTCGAGGAAATGGAGTACGCGTTTGCGCCGGTGGGGCGATACCGCGGCTCCGTGGTCTTCGTGGGGCAGTCCATCCTGGCCTTCGGCAACGAGGAGCAGAAGCGATATTTCCTCCCTCGCATCGCTCGCGGCGAGCTCACCTGTTGCTGGCTGCTATCCGAGCCGAACGCCGGTTCCGATGCGGCCGCGCTTCAACTGCGGGCGGGGGAGGAAGGAGACGACTACATCCTGAACGGCCAGAAAATATTCACCAGTGGCGCCCATGCTTCCGACTATGGGATGGTGGCGGCCCGGACGGACCCCGGCGCGCCCACCAAATACGCCGGTATCAGCCTGTTCCTTGTCCCTATGAATAGCCCCGGCCTCACCATTCGTCCTCTCTGGACCATCGGGGGTTGGCGAGTCAACCAAGAATTTTTTGACAGCGTGCGGGTGCCCAGAACCGCGATGCTCGGCGAGAAGAATACCGGTTGGCAGAACATCACGCGCTACACCCTCAACTTCGAACGGGCCGCGATCGCCAAGACCGGCACACTGCTGCGCCTCAGCGATGAGCTCACAGAGTATCTGAAGACGGCCCGCTACGCGGCAGGAGACCGGATGCGACACCAACTGGCCGCGCTGCGCGCCGAGATCATCGCCTGCCGCTGGCTTGGCTACAAGGTGGCGTGGCTGTACGACCAGGGTCTCACCCCGACGAACGAGTCGTCCATGATCAAGGCCCTGACCGTCGACCTGCTCTACAGGCTCGCCGACCTGGGCAGCGACATCCTGGGATACGCCGGGCTCTTGCGCGGGCCCGAGGCTCCATTAGAGGGACACGTCGAGTTTCTCCTGCGAAGCATCTGGTTCCATCTGGTAGGCGGTGGCACCCCGGACATCCAGCGCAACATCATCGCCCAGCGCGGCCTCGGGCTCCCACGCGAGTGACGCGGGACCACTCGATCGGCCTGTGCGGTTCACATAACTGCCCGTTATCGGATACTCTCCCCCGGTAAAAAGGGGAGGTTCGGGGCCATTTCGTTTATTCGGTGGCGCCTGGCGGCTCTCAAGCGCGGGCTGCTACCGAGTCATTCGCGGCAAGTCTGAGTTCTCGGCTGCTGAGCCTCAAAAGGAACTTTTTATCATTTAGCAAATCGCTTTTACCGAATTTGCCTCAAATTTGACCGAAACTATTTTTCCCAGGTCGTTTTACCGAATTTACCCAAAATTTAACCGTGGGGATACCGACGGTGCTGCTCACCCCTTGCTGCTGGGAATGACCATCGTCGATGACAGCCACTATCCTGCTGGTGGTCACCACCACCATCATCCTGCTACAGGTGGTCATCATCGTCATCGTCCACCACCATCATCATGCTGCTGCTCACCATCTCAGCGTGCTCGATAAGATGTTGACTTGCCCGTACCAACCTTCTGCACGACATCAAGCTCACACAGCCGGTCAAGATCAGTTTTCGCGGTTTGCCTCGTTATCTTTGCTGCCCGGGCCCATTCAGGAGAAGTTAACGCACTTCTCTGATC
>JACPAM010000092.1 GCA_016180805.1 Deltaproteobacteria bacterium
GGGTCCAACCCTGCCGCCTTAAGCTGGGCTTCCCCCCACAGTTTCATCGTGGCAAGGGTAACCACTAACGAAACGCGTTTTCCTTTTAAGTCTCGCACGGTCCGGATACCGGAGGCTTTTGTTGTTAGGTAAGCTGTCAGAAGGTCCGGCCCGGCCATAAGCAGCCGGATATTGCGGTTCTTCTTGTACGGCTCAAGCCCTTTCCACGCGTAGAGGCCCTCGGTGCTGACGGTGACCCCCATTTCAAGGTCGCCGGAATCAAGCATGGGGATATAAGTCACGTATGAAGAAAAATTTTGCACTCTCGGTGACATTTCCGTACGGTCGCCCACCACCTTGGCTATGCCACTGGCGAAGATTGCCAGCGTGGAGCCCGGGCTGGTGGTTGCTATGGTGGCCAGCTTCGGCAAAGGTCGTGGCGCCGAAGCGGCTGTAAGGTCGGATGCCATAGTCCCTACCAAGAAGAGTCCAGCCAACAGCGCTATTAGGGCTGTTGCGAATTCTTTTCGACTCATCTCAAACCTCCTTTCAAACAATTCGTGACTTTCAATTGGGATCGCTCTTATTGTGCGAGGAGCCTTGCCTGCAAGGCATCCATCTCCTTGCTCCATGCCCCTTTTTCTCTGAAGAATTTGATCGCGGCCGGCTCATTCCGGGCTTCTTAATTTTCGGGTCTCCTCCCAGTCGATTTCCATTGTCTGAGGGCGGATCGCGACGCCGTAAATGTCGCGCGCGACCTCCAGGCTGATAAACTCATTGATTACGTCCTCAAGGACTTTCTTAGGCTCGCGCTCCAAGGGATTGCCCACGCCCGCACCACCACCGCTGATCTTTACCACCACATCGCCAGCGCCGATCTTGTACATTCGGTGTGGCTTCACCACCATTTGCTCACCGTCTCTCTTCAAAAACGCTTTGCACAGTGGGCCTGGCGCTCCACCCGCGGCGCCCGGCGGTTGGGTCTGGTGGCCGTCCGAACTGCCTGTGGCCATGCCCCCGTCGCTTCCCAGGTTCAGTGCTTCCCAGTGCATGCCGCAGGCCCCTCGCCATTTCCCGGCCCCGGACATATCAGGGATGAAGCCGTAGCGGCGGATTCGCCAGGGGAAACGGATCTCCACCTCTTCGATCTCGCTGCGCTGCACAGATCCCAGGGTAGGGAAAGCGGCGGCCCCCTCGAAGCCATCATATCCCCACACCGCGCCAGCGCCGCCATCCGAGTCGAAGGTGGTCTCGACGTAGCGCTCGCCGGTTCGGGGGTCTGTACCGAAGATGTAATGTCCCTGGTGTCGCCCCCACGAAGCGATGGCCTTGTGGGGCATCGCTTGAGAAAGAGCCATCACCGTAGCCTCCAGAATCTGCGTCCCCACGCTTACCGGCGACCCGCCGACGGTTGCGGGATACTTGGCGTTGACCACGCTCCCCTCCGGCGCAATGAGCTTGACCGGCTTCATGCTCCCTTCGTTGTGGAAGTCTGCAAGACCAGGATCGAAAAACAGAAAGCTCCCGGCGATGGCCCGGCTATAGGTGGCCGAGAGCACGTTGTTCACGAAACCTTTTTGTTGTTTGTCGCTCTTGGAGAAATCGATCGTCATCTCGTCGCCCTGAATCGTCACCTCACAGCGCACCCACACCGGCACATCGTGTCGAGACCCATCGTCGTCCGAAGCAGCCTCGCCGTAGTAGGTCCCATCGGGCACTTTGGCGATCTCGGCCCGTATCGCCTTCTCCATCCGGATAAGCATCTCCTCCACACACTCCATCACCGCGTCCCGTCCATACTTCTCCACCAACGCCAGAAGCCGGTTCTCACAGATCTTGGTGGCAGCGATAAGCGCATAATTGTCCACACGAACGCCTTCTGGCCACCGGACGTTGTTCCAGACCAGCTCGAAAACATCCTTCTTCTCCACGCCCTTCTCGAACACCTTGATCGGGGGGATGCATAGCCCCTCCGCGTGAATGTCGTATCCATCGGGGAAGTAAGCACCCGGATACGACCCGCCCGTGTCCATCTGATGCCCCCGAGCCATGGTGAAGAACAGCAGCTCATCCTTGTAGAATATAGGACGAAAGAAGCCCCAGTCGGGCAAGTGATTACAGTACCCGTGGTGGGGATCGTTGTTTAGGATCACGTCGCCCGGGTAGAGGTCATCGCCGAATTTGTCCAGAATGTAGCGGATCGAGAACTTCTGCCCCAGGAGCTGCGAAGTCGGCCCCGCGGGGACAGCAAGGGTCCGAGCCTGGGCATCCCAGATTCCAGCCGCCACATCATGAAGCTGAGCCA
The DNA here is from genome assembly GCA_016180805.1 of Deltaproteobacteria bacterium. Taxonomy (GTDB): domain Bacteria; phylum Desulfobacterota; class Binatia; order UBA9968; family UBA9968; genus 2-12-FULL-57-22. The sequence continues at coordinate 2,285 of JACPAM010000092.1, forward strand.
TGAGAAAATTCTGCGCCGTGCGGTCCAGGACGTATCGCATCTCCCGGCAGGTGCTCTGAAAGGTGTGCCACACCGTAGAAAGCGTAATAGGATCAACAGTGCGCGGACCCATAACTGCCTCCTCTCATAGCTTAAAGTTGCACGTTCCTACGAAGCCTGACTCCGCCGCGTAAGCACATAGTTCTTCCGCTCGTCTACAGAGCAAGAAAACGTTTCAGGGATGACCACGGTCGTCGTGCTCTCCTCGATGATTGCTGGTCCTTGAATCTGGCTTCCCGACAAGAGCTTGTCTCCATCGTACACGGGGGTATCCATCTCGCGCCCGTTGAACCAGCAAGAGCGGCGTCTCTTGATCGCAGCCGAAGCATCCCGCCCTCCTTGACCGATCTGGCGCAAATGAAAGGCTGCCTTGGGAGCCGTCGCCTTGAGGCGAAAAGTGAGAAATTCAACCCCCTTCCAGTGCATATTGAAAGTATAAAGCTCCTCATGCTTTTGGTGGAAGCTCTGAAGAGCTGTTTCCTTATCGCTAAGGCCGAGCTTTCCTCGAGCCATCTCTACTTCCACCTCGTGAAACTGCCCGATGTAGCGCATGTCGGCGCTGCGAGAGAAAACCACCTGCCCAGAAGGAACATGCATCGGACGGAAGGCCTCCACGGCCTCCTGCTCCATCTCCTCATATAGCCGGGTCACCCTGTCCAAATCGATGCGATCGGCCCGGGAGATGTAGGAGCGGGCATAGTCGCGACCAAGGTCCATGGCGAACATGCCAAAGGCTGAGTATGTGGCAGCCACGGTAGGAATAACGACTGTAGGGATACCCAACCGGTCGGCGATAGTCGCGGCGTGGACAGGACCGGCTCCTCCGCCCACGACTAACGCGAAGTCGCGGATATCATATCCCCGCTTGGTTGACACCTCGGTGATCTGATCGGCCATAAAGGAGTTCACCGTGGTAAAGATAGCCTGAGCGGCTCAGCGGATCTGCCACTTTTTTAATGGCTTGCGTGGCGCGCTCCACATTCAATGGAATCTCGCCCCCGAGGAAGAAATCCGCAGGGACATATCCCAGCAAGAGATCGGCATCCGTGACGGTTGGCGCCTCACCTCCTTTGCCATAGCAAGCCGGGCCGGGCTCCGCGCCGGCTGAGTGAGGCCCCACCCGCAAAAGACCCAAAGAGTCAACCCAGGCGATCGAGCCGCCTCCCGCACCGGCAGAATGGATGTCCACCATCTTGATCGCTACCCGTTCGTCTCCAACCCAGCTCTCGGTGGTCGTGGGAATCTCTCCCCGGCGAATAAGACAGACATCAAAGGATGTCCCCCCCATGTCAATGGAGATGAGACTTTGATGGTCCACGCCTTGCCCCAGATAGACGGCCCCAGAAGGAGCCGCGGCGGGTCCGGAGCCGATCAGGAAGACAGCCCGCGGGACGCAGTACTCAACCGTCTCCACAAGGCCGCTGGAAAGCATCAACAGGAGACTTCCATGGAATCCCGAATCCTTCAGCCGCCTTTCCAGAGCGTGCAGATAGCGCTCCACCACAGGTCCAACATAGGCTGAAACCACCGTCGTGGAGAACCTTTCAAACTCCCGCCAAACAGGAAGAATCTCGTGGGAGGCCGTTATGTACGCCCCGTCAAAAAGAGCCTTAGCGATCTCCGTGGCCCGCTCCTCATTGCGGGGATTGGCGTACGAGTGAAGAAAGCAAATCGCTACCGACTGAACTCCCTTCTCCTTTAGCTTGGCGATGGCCTGCTCCACTTGGGGTTCGTTCAGGGGAGTCAGGATCTCGCCAGAATGCACGGTGCGCTCTTCCACCTCTAGACGGGAATGTCTTGGAACCAAGGGCCTGTAAGGAGGCACAAAAACGTTGTACATGGATGCGCGGATGTTCTTGTAGCCCCGGCGGATCTCGATGATGTCGCGGAAGTCCTTGGTGGTTATCATTCCCGTCTTAGCGCCGCTCTCATTGATCAGGGTATTGGTGGCTAAGGTAGTACCGTGAATGAGGAGATCCACGTCGCCCAGAAATGAGGAGAGGGAGCGGTGAAAGACGCTGGCAGCCTTCTCCAGGCAGGTAAGAAATTGTCAACCTCAAAAGTTTGCCATAAGGGGACAGTCCCCCTTCCGGTAAGGGGACTGTCCCCTTCTATGGTTTCAAAAGCTCGGTCTGAAGCTTTTCCATCTCTTTGCTCCAGACACCTTTCTCCCGGAAAAACTTGATGGCCCCAGGATGGTAGGGGAGGACGGCTCTGGTGCTGACCATCCGCTCGCGCACCCAGGTCTTCAGTAAGTGAAAAGCTCCTCCTAGCTCACTATTGTGGTCCCACAACGTCTTGACGACCTGATAGGCAGTCTCCTCGCTCAGCTCCTTAGCGGCGACCAGGTAGATATCATTAGCCATAAGCGTGGTATCTTTCACGACGCCTGTCGCCGTTCCGGCCTTGACAACAGCCGGATAGCTGCCAGGATAAATGTCGGCCATCCTTTTGGCGGCTTCCGGAGTGTCAATGACAGAGACGTACTTTACTCCGCCTTTGCGGGCGTTCGCCTCCTCCACAACCGCGCCTCCCACCCCCACCCAGCCAGCGTCTGTTCGCCCCTCCAGAAACGCTTGGCTCGCTGCGGCAATATCGGAGACCGGGACTTTCACGACATCATCCAAAGTAAGGCCCGCCGTGGCGAGGGAGCCGGTGGTGCTCAGCCTGATAATGGGAATGCCTGGCCAATCGGTCGGAATCCTTTTCCCCTTCAGATCCGCTACGGTCTCAATCGGCGCATCTTTAGGCACATAAAAGCCGAAATAAACAGCGCCGCCTACAATAAGGATCCGCGAGTTCTTATAGGGCTTTTTATAAAGGGCCATCCCTTTTGAGGCGAACACGGCATCGGCGCTAGTGAGAAGTCCCGTATCGGTCTCGCCCTTTTCCATCGATGGCAGCCAGGCAGGAGGCCCGGCAAAGGGCTGCACGCGAACCAGGAAAGGGCTGCGCCGGCTCAAGACTGAGGCAAGGCCCGTCCCCAAGGAATTATACAGGCTTCCTACCGCGTGAGTGGCTAGAGTCACGCTGCGCTGAGCGGAGAGCGACAAGCCCACTCCTAGCGTCACGACCATCAGGGCTAGAACGATTCCGACCACTCCTTGCTTTTTCATGTTTATGGCTCCTTCCTTTCTTGTTCCGACGTTCGAGAGCCTTCGCGGCCAACGAGCCGTTAGGCTCAGCTCCCGGCTCTTAGCTTCCGAGTCTCTTCCCAGTCAACGGTCATCGTCTGCGGATCGATGGCGACCCGGTATTTATCGCGAGCGACTTCAAGACCGATAAATTCGTCGAGCACGTCGTCGAGCACCTTCTCCGGCTCGCGCTCCTTCGGATTTCCAACACCGGCCCCGCCGGCGCTGTGCTTCTGGATGCGGTCTCCTGGCTTGAGCTGCGCCATGCGGTGGCTCTTGAGCCGGGTCCTTTCTTCACCGCGAATAATGTCGGCTATGCTCACGGGAGTCGGCTCGCCTCCGAATTGTCCCGGTGCCTGAGTGACGTCGCCGTCCGAGCTTCCGGTAGCAATGGCGGCGTCTCCCCCCTCGTTGAGGATCTCCCACTCCGTCCCGGGCGCCCCTCGCCACTTACCCTGCCCCATAAGATCCTTGGCAAATTCGTACCTCACGATGCGCCAGGGATAGCGGATCTCAACTTCCTCGGCATTCCCGCGGGTCACGCTCCCCAACGCATTGAACGTCGCCGCCCCGGGATAACCGTCGTAGCCGTAGACCGCTCCGGCGCTGCCGTCGGAGTCGAATGTGGTCTGCACGTAGCGCTCCCCGATGCGTGGATCCATGCCGAAGATGTAATGCCCGCGATGCCGCCCCCAGCCGGCTATGGCCCGGTGCGGCAAGGCCTTGGAAAATGCCGTGGCGGTGGCCTCCATGATCTGAACGCCGACGCAAACCGGAGAGGCTCCTACGGTGGCGGGATACTTGGCGTTGATCACGCTGCCTTCGGGCATCACGACGTTAATAGGGCGCATGCTGCCCTCGTTGTGATA
>JACPAM010000239.1 GCA_016180805.1 Deltaproteobacteria bacterium
GGCGAGCCGTAAGCCGGTTCGTCTCGCAGTTGTCCCTTCGGACACTAAGCCGTACCTGGGGAAGGTTCGGCTTGTGACAACAAGCCGGCTCCGTTATTACGCAACAAGCGTGCCAGAGGATGGCCCAGCTAATACGGCCTCGGGAACTGATTCCTTCTCAGAACTGAGAAAGGGGGCGAATTATCTTTCTCAATTGTCGGAGGCGCCCTTGCCAAGCTTTCGGAATCCAGAAGCTCTCCCTTGGCATATACTTTGCTCCGTTTCGCAGTAGTGGAAGAAGCGACAATGGCCAGAGCAGAAGTAAAGCTTTCAGCCCCCCCGCCGGTGTCTTCGCTTCTCGCGGCTATGCTGGAGCCCGACTTTTACCCGCACAGGCCGGCCGAAGTCACGCATCAGGAAACGCACATCTCGCATCTCTTCTTCGCCGGAGATCTGGTCTATAAGATCAAGAAAGCCGTCCGCTTTTCGTTTTTGGATTACTCCACGCTCGATCGCAGAAGATTTTTTCTTCAGGAGGAGTTGCGCCTAAACCGAAGGCTCGCGCCGCGAGTTTACCTGGAGATCCTGCCAATCTCGCTGGCAAATGGTCGCTGGCAGTTGGGGAGTCAAGTCGAGCCTGCGGAGTATACGTTGGTGATGCGCCGGCTGCCGGCGGAGCGTATGCTCGATAAGCTGCTCGCTGACGACCGCGTGACGCCGGAGATGATGCGGTCCCTGGCGGAGATCCTCGTGCCGTTTCATGCCCAAGCCGCGACCGGTGACGAGATCGGCGCGAGCGGTCACCCCGAAGCGATCCGCTCGCTTTGGGACGAAAACCTGTCCGACATCCGGCCTTTCGTCGGGAAGCTTGTGGATGCCGAGAGCTTCCAAGCCATTGCCGATTTCGGCCCGCGCTTTATCCGCAAACACCGCGCCCTGCTCGAGCGCCGCGTGCGCGACGGGCGAATCCGCGAGGTCCACGGAGATCTTCACTGCCAGCATGTCTGCTTTGCGGCTGAAGGGATCCAGATTTTCGACTGCATCGAATTCAGCCGCAAGCTGCGTTCGTGCGACATCGCTTCGGAAATCGGCTTTCTCGCCATGGACGTGGAATTTCGCGGCGCCCGGGATCTGGCGCGTGAATTCTTGCGCCGCTACCTCGATTTGATCGATGACCGGGACATCCCGGTTCTGCTTCCTTTTTACAAATGCCATCGCGCCCTGGTTCGAGCCAAAGTGGCGGCGCTGCGCTCGGGGGACGCCTCGATGGAGGCAGCGCGCTACCTCGACTACGCAGGGAGTGTGCTCTGGGAGGCGGCGAAGCCCTTCCTCATTTTGGTCTGCGGCCTTACCGGCACTGGAAAGAGCACGCTGGCGCGGGCGCTTGGCCAGCGATTGGGCCTGCCGGTGGTTAGCTCGGATGCGACCCGCAAAGCCCTGGCCGGAAGCTTCGCGCGCCAGGACTCGCTTCCTTATGAGACAGGAATCTACAGCCCGTCAATGACGGAGGCTACCTATGGGAGAATGGTGGAAGAGGCGGAGCGACTGATTGGCCAAGGAGAGGGAGCCGTCCTGGACGGGACCTTTCAGCGCCGGGCGCACCGGGAAGCGGTCCTGCGGCTTGCCGCCAAGCACGCAGTCGCGGTTGCCTTGATCCACTGCCAGAGTCCGGAGCCGCTGGTTCGCGAGCGGCTCAGGAAGCGAGCAGCCGAAGGTCGCGACCTTTCCGACGGCCGCTGGGAGATCTACGTCGCGCAGCGGTCCGCCTTCGAGCCCATCGGCGAGATCGGGAAGGCGCAGCGCCTGCTTTTGCATACCGACGCCGAACCCGCGGAGCTGGTCCGCAGGGCCGAAAGGTTTTTGCGCCGTATCCTTTTCTGACGCTGAATCTTGCTTGCGTTTGCGCCGAGGCAAAACGGGCGAGCGAGAGAAAAGGAATGGACATGAAACAGGTTTCGCCCTTGCATATGAAAGGCCCGAGCTGCCCCCTCGACTGGCACACTTTCGCTTTGAAGCCAAGGGGGGACAGTCCCCATTCCGGAAAGGGGACTGTCCCCTTCCACCGCGGCCGATGGACTAAGCTCCCTCGGGGAGCGCGCTCTCGGCCTGATAACTCGGCCCCCGAGGAGCTTTCGAGGGAAAAAGGAGCGAAGAAGATGGCACAACAAAAGATCGAGACCTTCGACGATTGGAAGGACCTCTTTCATGCCTGGCAGAAAGCCATCGGCTACGACACCAGGCTCTTCTCTTCGGTGCTGCAAGGGTACGAGTTCGGCGAAAGGTTTGCCGCGGCAAGAGAGGCCGAGATCGAGTTCGGCGAATTCGCCGGGGAGAAAAAATGGGAGGCCACCGGCGAGATTTCCGGTGCTGAAATCCAGGATCTCCTGCTCCGCTTGATCGCCGTCCAAGGGGACACCGAATTTGCTTCCGTGGAGCAGCAGCGGCGGCTTTTGGATTCGTCGCCGACGGAAAGGGATCTGCGCAGCATTGTGCGCATCAATGCCGAGGAGATGCGCCATGGCTGGCAAATGAGCTACCTGCTGGTGCGTTACTTCGGTGACGCCGGGAAGGCCGAAGCGCTGAAGCTCCTCGAGCGGCGCGCCGATAAGAACGAGCGGCTGCTCAGGGCTTTCAATGAGCCGGTTGAGGATTGGGTCGATTTCTTTGCCTATACGAGCTTCGTCGACAGGGATGGGATGTATCAACTGCGGATGCTCAGCCACTCAGCCTTTGGTCCGCTCGCGCGCAGCGCGGGCCCGATGTTGAACGAGGAGTCCTTCCACTTGCTCAACGGTCTCACGGGGCTCCAGCGGATCCTCCGCGCCGGGAAGGTTCCTGCGGAAATCGTGCAAAAGGTTCTCAACCGTTGGCTTCCCGCCTGCTTCGATCTGTTCGGTCACGAGCGCTCGTGGGGGGCGGCAAGGGCATACGAGTGGGGTTTGAAGGGGCGGTTCAACGAAGAGGCGGCGGGTCCGATGGTGGACGCGGAGCGGCTAAACGACGCCGCGCGCGAGCTCTACCTCACGGAGGTCCAGGGGCTGGTGGCTCTGCTGAACCGGGAGATCCCCGAAGACCGGCCCAAACTCTACGTGCCCGACATCAAGTTCAACCGGCGCATCGGGGACTACAGGAGCCAGCGCTTCAGCGTCCGAGGCGAGCCCGTGGATGAGGCCGCCTACACCCGTCACCTGGAAGAGGTGTTGCCCACTCAGAAGGATCGCGAAACCATCCGCGCGATCGTGAAGGAACCGGGTTGGATCGCGCCGCCCGCTTGAGCGCCCGGCCGGGCCGGATCACAATCGGGGTTATTAAAATTCTCCTGTCGTAGCATCGGAAGATCTCACGTGAAGGAGTTGAGACCCAATCCGCAGTCTTCGGACCCGGCTCCTTTTTTAGCGGAGCTGCATCGGGTGGCAAAGGGAGGGTTACTCTCCCGCACGGCGCTCGAGGAGCTGGCGGCCTCTCTGCAGACGCCGCTCGCCGATCTGTACAGCGCGGCCTCCTTTTATCATTATTTCAAGCTCGACGGGGATGAGCCTCTCGGCGAAGGAGTCTGCCGGGGGCCGGTCTGTTCGCTTTCGGGAATTACTGCGCGCGCCCACTTCGATCTCCCTTCTATCTCCTGTCCGGGTCTCTGTGATCAAGCCCCGGCGCGCTACGATCGCGGCGACTTCTCCTCCGCCGCAAGCTCCGATGGCGGGTTCCGCTTGCCCCACCGCGCAAACGGAGAAGAGGCTCTTTTCCACCACATTCGGGCGCCGGATCGCCGCCTCGAGAGCTACCGGAGAAACGACGGCTATGGGATGCTGCTCAACCTGGTGCAGAACAAAAGCGACGATGATGCTTTTGCGGCGCTCCAGGCCAGCGGGCTTTCCGGGCGCGGCGGAGCGGCCTTTCCCTTGGCGCTCAAGTGGCGTGCGGTGCGCGACGCCGAGGGGAGCCCGAAATACGTCGTGTGCAACGCCGACGAAGGCGAGCCGGGAACCTTCAAGGACCGGCCGATCCTTCACCTTCAGCCCCACCTCCTGCTCGAAGCGATGGCCATCGCCGGCTACCTCGCGGGCGCGAACGTCGGCATTATCTATCTCCGCTACGAGTATCCCCGAGCCTACGATGTCTTGGCCAAGGCCATTGGGGAGGCGGAGGAAGAGGGGCTTCTCGGCAGCAACGTCGGTGGCTCCTCCTTTTGCTTTCAGATTCACATTCGCCGCGGGGCGGGTTCCTACGTTTGCGGCGAGGAATCGGCGCTCCTCAACTCTTTGGAGGGTCGCCGCCCCTGGCCCCGCGAGCGGCCCCCGTATCCCACGAGTCGCGGGCTGTGGGGAAGGCCCACCGTCGTGAACAATGTGGAAACGCTCTGTTTCGTGCCCCTCATCCTTCGCCACGGGGCGGATTGGTTTGGCTCGCTCGGGCGCGGTGGGAGCTCGGGCACGAAAATCTATTCGGTCTCGGGCAGGGTTTGCCGGCCGGGCAACTTCGAGCTGCCTGTGGGAATCTCCGCACGGGAGCTCATCATGGACTACGCCGGCGGTCCGCCTTCGGGACGCAGCCTCAAAGCTTTCACCCTGGGCGGGATTTCCGGGGGGCTGCTTGCGAGCGAGCATCTGAGTCTTTCCCTCGACTACCGCTCCCCTGCCAAGCACGGCGTCTTTCTCGGCTCCGGCGGCGTGATCGTCCTGGACGATCAGTGTTGCGTTGTGGACTTCGTGCGCTCGTGCGTGCTCTTCTACGAAGCGGAAAGCTGCGGCAAATGCACTCCGTGCCGGATCGGCACCGTGCGCCTGCGGGAGCTGCTCGATGGTCTTACCGGGCGAGGAAATCTACCGTCTGGCGTCCGCCAGCAGATGGAGAAGATAAGCGACACGATGGGCGCCTCCTCGGCGTGCGGCCTGGGGCAAAGCGTTCCCCTGGTGGTGTCCGGCATGGGCCGATTCTTTGCTGAGGAGCTAAGGGAGCACACGCAGCGAAAATGTCGTGCCGGCGTGTGCCGGTTCTGAAGGAGTGGCGATGAAGGGAAAGGCTCGGATTGACGGAAGAAGCGTCGACTGCGTTCCCGGCCAGTCCATCGTGGCGGCGGCAAAAGGCATCGGCATCGCCATTCCCACGCTCTGCTACGATCCTCGCGTAGAGCCCTCGGCAACCTGCCGTCTCTGTTTGGTCAAGGTTAAAGGCAGGCGGTTGCCCGTTGCCGCCTGTGCCCACGCGCTCGAGCCCGAAATGGAGGTGACTAGCGAGGATCCGGATCTCGAAAGCTGGCGGCGGACGATCCTCGCGCTCGCGCTCTCGGAAAATCCCGCCGCAGAATGCCGCCGGTGCGCGGAGATCGGGCCGTGTGAGCTTCACGCGCTGGCAAAAAAACTCGCCGTGAGCCCAGTCTTCCAGGGCGCCGCGAGCGGGCGCTTCAAGGAAGATTCCAATCCGTTCATCCGCCGCGACTATGAGCAGTGCATTTACTGCTACCGCTGCACCCGGGTGTGCGGGGAGCTCGAGCAGGCTCATGCCATCGCGCCAGCAGGGCGGGGCTTTAAGTCGCGGATCGCCACGTTCTTCGACGGCGGCCTGCTCGAAAGCAGTTGCACCTTCTGCGGCCAGTGCGTTCAGACCTGCCCGACCGGCGCCCTGATGGACAAAAAGATGCTGGGCAAGGCACGGGCCACCGAGGCGACGAAGGTCAGAAGCGTATGTCCGTTCTGTGGCACCGGATGCGGCATCGAGCTCCATGTGGCCCGCGGCCGGGTTATCGGCGTCACGCCGGATTGGAACGCGCCGGTGAATCAAGGATCGCTTTGCGTCAAGGGCCAGTTCGGCCTCGATTTCATCCACAGTCCGGAGCGCCTGACGACGCCGCTCATCCGGCGCAACGGCAAGCTCACCGCGGCAACGTGGGATGAAGCCTACGGTCTCATCGTCGGGAAGTTCCAGCAGATCAAAGACGAGTCTGGACCTGGCGCTTTCGCCTTATGGAGCTCCTCCCGGGGAACGAGCGAGAGCAACTACCTGATGCAGAAGTTCGCTCGGGCGGTGATCGGGACGAACAACATCGACAACTGCGCGCGCACCTGACACGCCCCCACGGTCGCCGGTCTGGCGGTCATGGTCGGTCGGGGCGCGATGAGCAACTCGATCGCGGAGCTGGAGGACTCGCCGTTGATCTTTGCGGCGGGGACAAACACGACGGAAGCCCATCCGGTGATCGCCCTCAGAATAAAAAGGGCGGTCGCCAGGGGCGCGAAGCTGATCGTCGTCGATCCCCGCAAAATCGAGCTGGTTGAATACACTAACCGCTGGCTTCGCCTGCGCGTGGGGACCGATATCGCGCTCTACAACACGATGGCCCACGTGATCATCGAGGAAGGGCTCTACGACAAGCCGTACGTTGCGGAGCGGACCAAAGGATTCGCGGAGCTAAGGGAGTTCCTGAAGAGCTACACACCCGGCTACGCGGCGGAGATCACCGGCGTTCCCGCCGCAGAGATCGCGGCTGCGGCACGCGAGTACGCCCGGGCGGATCGGGCCGCGATCGTCTACACGTTAGGCATCACCGAGCACTCCTGCGGCGTCCACAACGTTCAGTCGCTTGCGAACCTCGCGCTGCTGTGCGGTAACTTCGGCGTGCCCAACGCGGGTGTGAACCCCCTCAGAGGTCAGAACAATGTGCAAGGAGCCGGCGATGTCGGCTGCCTGCCGAACTACCTGCCCGGCTACCAGCCGACCGGCGCCGGGGAGGTGAGGGAGCGCTGGGAGAAGGCATGGGGCGTCACGCTCGACCCCAATCCAGGGATCACCAAGGTCACCGCCATCGACGAGATTATTCGCGGCAACATTCGCGCGGTCTATATCGTCGGCGAGAACACGGCGGTCTCCGACGCCAACGTGGGAAAGACGCGGCGGGCTCTGGAGGCCGTCGAGTTTCTAATCGTCCAAGACCTCTTCCTCACCGAGACCGCTGAGCTGGCCCATGTGGTGCTTCCCGCCGCCTCTTTCGCCGAGGCCGACGGGACCTTCACCAACACCGAGCGGCGCGTCCAGCGCGTGCGTAAGGCGGTGGAGCCGCCCGGAACGGCCAAGCCCGACTGGCTGATCATCGCGGAACTGGCGACCCGGCTCGGATATCCTATGGCGTATAACCATCCGTCCGAGATCTGGGATGAGCTTGCGCGCAATACGCCGATCTTTGCCGGCATCGATTACGAGAGAATCGAGCTTCAGGGAATCCAATGGCCATGCCCGACCCGCGATCATCCGGGGACGCCTTATCTGCACAAGGATTCGTTCGGCCCGGAAAAGGGAAGTTTCCAAGCCGTGCCCCACGTGGCGTTGGCCGAGCCGCCCGACGAAGCCTACCCGCTTGTGCTGACGACCGGAAGGAGGCGATCGACCTATCACACCGGCACGCAAACCGGGAGAGCCCTGGGCTTCGAAGAGCTGGTGCCGCGCGAATGGCTCGAAGTCAACCCCGAAGATGCCCGAGCGCTTGGGATCGGGGAAGGCGAGGAGGTCGAAGTGGCCTCACGGCGCGGGCGCGTGCGGGTGGCCGTGAAGGTAACCGACCGCTCGCCGCCCGGCGTGGTCTTCCTGAGCTTCCATTTTCCCCGAGAAACGCTTACCAATCTGCTCACGACCGATGTCTATGATCCGATAACCGAAACGCCGGAGTTCAAGGCCTGCGCTGTCCGCATCGAGAAACTCAGAGGGTAAAGAAGAGAAGCCATGGCTCCGGTTCAGCCCCATTACGTTCCCCTGCCGTATCAGGACTCGCCCGAGTCCGGCCGCCTCATTCTGCGCGATGGCACGACCGCCGTGGTTCGCATCGCCCAACCCCAGGATTGCGAGATGCTGAGGGAATTTTTCGACCGTTTGTCGCCCGAGTCCAGGCGCCGGCGGTTTTTCTCTGCGGCGATGCCGGACATGAAGCTCATCCGCTCTCTGTGCGATGCCTCCGATCCGCGCTCCCGGCTCACGCTCGTCGTTTTCCGCACAGTTAAAGGGAAGCCCAGCATTATCGCCACGGGTTCGTACCTGGCAAAAGACGCAAAGACCGCCGAGATCGCGATGGCGGTGGAGGATGCCTTTCAGGGGAGAGGATTGGGGACGCTCCTTGTCGAGCGCTTGGCGCTTCTCGCCGTGCGCCATGGCATCACCCATCTTTGGGCGCTCACGATGGCGGACAACCAGCGGGTAATCGAGGTGCTGCGCCACTCCGGTTTTCGCACTCGGGAGCGGCTCGAAGGGGCGTACGTCGAGATCGACCTCTTAGTGGAGCCCACCGAGGCGAGCGTCCACCGCTCCGAGATGCGGGATCGCGTTTTCACCACGGCCTCGCTCCGGCCGATTTTCAAGCCACGCTCGGTAGCGGTCGTCGGCGCCTCACGCGACCCTTCGAGCATCGGGTACCGGATTCTCGAAGCGCTGATCGTGAGCCGGTTTCAGGGGCCGGTCTATCCGGTCAATCCCAGAGCCGCGGTCGTCGGATCGATGCAGGCCTATCCTTCGGTTCGGGAGCTGCCGGAGCCGGTTGATCTGGCGGTGGTTGCGGTTCCCCGCGAACGGGTGCTCGAGATTGTCGACGATTGCGCGGAGCGCGGGGTGCGGGCGCTCATCGTCATCACGGCCGGGTTCGCCGAAGTGGACGCGGAGGGGCGCGAGCTTCAGGATAAGCTTATCGAGAAAGTACGCGGCTACGGCATGCGGATGGTGGGCCCCAACTGTTTGGGCGTGATCAATACGGATCCTCAGGTGCAGATGAACGCCTCTTTTGCGCCGATCTTTCCGCCGGCGGGGCGGATCGCCATGTCCTCGCAAAGCGGCGCGCTCGGCATCGCGGTTCTCGAGCTTGCGCGCCAGCGCCAACTCGGGCTTTCGACCTTCATCAGCGTCGGGAACAAGGCGGATGTGTCCGGCAACGATCTCATTCAGTACTGGGAGGAGGATGAAAACACCCGCGTCATTCTCCTCTATCTTGAGTCCTTCGGTAACCCGCGCCGCTTTGCCCGGATCGCGCGCCGGGTCAGCCAAAAGAAGCCGATCGTGTGCGTGAAGGCGGGAAGAACGCTGGCCGGCCGGCGTGCCGCTGGCTCCCACACCGCCGCTCTGGCCGCAAGTGACGTGGCCGTCGACGCGCTTTTCCGCCAGACCGGGGTCATTCGCGCCGAGACGCTCGATGAGATGTTCGAGCTGGCGATTCTTCTGGATAGCCAGCCGCTGCCTCAGGGCCGGCGGGTAGCCATCGTCACCAATGCCGGCGGCCCCGGCATCCTGTGCGCCGATAGCTGCGAGGCAAGCGGCCTTCAGGTGCCGGAGCTATCGCGCCAGATCAAGGACCGCCTCGCGACCTTCTTGCCCAAAGCGGCAAGCGTTTCCAATCCCGTGGATATGATCGCCTCGGCCACCCCGGAGCACTTTCGGCAGGCCGTCGAGACGGTGCTCGCGGCACAGGAGATCGACGCGCTGATTGCGATCTTCATTCCGGTCGGCACCGTTCGTCCCGGTGAAGTTGCCGCGGCGATCGGCGACGGTGTGACGGCGGGAAGAAAAGCGGGGGGCGGGGACAAACCGGTGCTGGCCTGTCTCATGGCGGAGGAGGCGGCGAAGCTCAAGCTCGTTTTGGATCGCGAGCGCATTCCTTCCTATGCTTTTCCGGAGGAAGCGGGCCGGGCGCTCGGTAAAGTGGTGGCGTACGCCGAATGGCGCGCGCGGCCTGTGGGCATGACCCCGGACTTCGACGACATCGACCCCCGCTCCGCGCGCGAGATCTCCCGTAGGGCCCTGGGGGAGCGCGGCGCGGGGTGGCTCTCAGCGCAGGAGACAAGGGATATCTTGAGCGCTTTTCGACTTCCCCTTCCGCCCGGAGGAATCGCGCGCACGGCCGAAGAGGCAATTGGTCTGGCCACGGACATCGGGTTTCCCGTGGCCGTAAAGGTTGCTTCCTATCGTATCGTTCATAAGACCGAGATCGGCGGCGTGCGGCTCAACCTCGGTGACGCTGAAGCCGTGCGCAGCGCTTTCGAGGAGATTCGGGCGCGCCTGGCCGGGGAGCATAATCTTGAGGCCATGGAGGGCGTTTTGGTTCAGCCGATGATAACGGGCGGCGTCGAGGTGATGGTGGGGGTCGCGGTCGATCCGCTCTTTGGTCCGCTCATCGCCTTCGGTCTGGGTGGCATTCATGTCGAGATACTCGGCGATGTGCGCTTTCGCGTCACGCCTTTGACCGACCGGGATGCCGCCGAAATGGTTCGCGAGATCAAGGGCTACCGGCTGCTGGAAGGCTACCGCGGCCATCCACCCGCCGACGTGGGGGCCATCGAGGAGGTTCTTCTCAGAGTTTCCCGGCTGGTCGAGGAGGTCCCAGAGATTAGCGAGATCGATCTCAACCCGATCTTCGCTCTCCCGCCCGGCAAAGGGTGTCGCATCGTTGATGCCCGCATCCATGTGGCGGCTGGCGCCGAGACCGGCGGAGTTTCTCAATCACACGAAATAACTCCGGAGATCGGTGCCTATCGCGATTGACAATGCGGGATGCGGAATACTAAAAAAGCAGGTAGGTTGTCCCTCGAGAGAGACGCACAGAGCCCGCTTTGCCGACATGCGAAATAAGGGCCCCACCCGCTTACCGCTCCTGTTATCCTTTCTGACACTTGGTATTTTGACCGTGCTGTGGTGGGGTGCCCGCCATTGGTACGGGAATCACCTCTTGGGCGAACAGCGGAGACTTATCACATCTGAATTAGCCCCCCACGGGAGGGCGCTCGGTCAGGCAATAGGGCGGCGGTTCGCCTTGCTGAGAGGTCTTAGAGCATTCGTTGAGGCTCACGCCTACGCTCCAACGCTCGGCGAGGAGTTTAAAACCTTCGCGGCGAGTCTTTATGCGGAATCAAAGGGAATTCGTCTTCTTACCGTCGATCCTGGGGGCGTGCATCGCTACGTCTACCCGCTAGCCGGAAATCAAACCCTGTTGGGCCATAATCTCCTCACGGACCCTCGCCCCAATGTTCGAGCCGACGTGCAGCGGGCGATTCGGTCGCGGGAGATCACCTTGAGCGGTCCCTATGAGCTGCGCCCGGGCGGGCTTGGCCTGGTCGCCCGGCTCGCGGTCTATAAGGATGAGAAATTCTGGGGGCTTGTTACCATGGCGCTCGATGTGCCGCCGATTTTCGAAGTGGTAGGTCTGTACAGCCACACTGGCAGCTTGAACCTTGCCTTACGAGATGGCTCCGGTCGAGTCCTGTTCGGTGACAGCGATGTTTTTAAGGGAAAGCCGGTGCTTTATCGGGTGGAGCTGCCCGAGGGCTCCTGGGAGCTGGCGGCAGTTCCGAGCAAGGGTTGGGATGCATCCATTCATGAGCCACTTGCCATTCTCAATGGAGCCGCTTTTCTCCTCGTGCTGTCATTGACCACGCTCATGTATCTCGGTGTGAATCGCCAGGCGCGCCTCGCTCTTTTGGTCGAAGAGCGCACCGAGGAAGCCACACGCGCCAATAAGCAACTGGAAATGGATATTGCCGAGCGCAAGCGGATCGAGGAAGAGCTGCGCAAAGCTCATGAGGAGTTAGAGGAGCGCGTCCGGCAGCGGACCGCAGCCCTGGGGAAAGCCAACGAGGCCTTGGCGGCCGAGATCGAGGAGCGCAAGAGAACAGAGCAAGAAAGAAATCTCCTCTTAACCATCACTCGGGCGGTGAGCGAGGCGGAGGATTTTCATTCCGCCCTTGGGTTAGCGCTGCGGAAGATAGGCGAGGCCGCAAACTGGGATTTCGGCGAGGCTTGGGTTCCGGCGGCTGATGGGACAGCCCTGGAGCTTAGCCCGGCCTGGTACGGAACTGGGGAGCGTCATGAGCAGTTTCGAAAATCGACGACGCCGGTCAGGCTAAAATCCGGCTCGGGGTTGATTGTGCGCGTCTGGCATTCAAAGCAACCCGAGTGGATTCCAGATGCGTCCGTAAGTCCCCTTTCCTATCGTGCTGAGATTGCCCGGCAAGCCGGCCTCAAGGCTGCCCTGGGAGTCCCGATTATCGCCGATGATCAAGTCCAGGCCATTCTGGTGTTTTTCATGTCCGTGCCCCGGGAGGAGGATAAACGACTGGTTGAGATCGTTTCGGCAGTCGCAGCGCAACTCGGCTCCTTGCTCCAGCGTAAGCGTGCGGAGCAGGCGCTGGTGGAGAGCGAGCGGCGGTTCCACGCTATCTTCAACCAGACCTACGAATTCGTCGGGCTTCTCAGACCGGATGGCATGCTGCTCGAAGCCAATGAGACGGCGCTGGAGTTTATCGGGCGTGACTTGTCAGATGTCATGGGCCGGCCGTTTTGGGAGACGCCGTGGTGGGATGTTTCTCCTGATGTCCGGGACCGGCTGAGAAATGCCGTCGCCGAAGCGGCCAAAGGAAATTTCGTTCGCTACGAGACGGAGCATCGCCGCGGCGACGGTTCCGTGGCCACGTTTGACTTCTCTCTGAAACCGGTCAGAAATGAAGCGGGCCAAGTGGTGCTTCTTATCCCCGAAGGTCGCAACATTACCGAGCGCAAGCGGATGGAAAGGGAGCTGCGCCGGGCGCGCGATGAGCTGGAGATAAGGGTTCAGGAGCGAACCCAGGAACTGGCGAAAACCAACGAAGCCCTGCGGGCGGAAATCGCCGAGCGGCAGAGGCTCCAGGAGCAGTTGATCGAAAGCGAGCGTCTGGCGGCAATCGGGGCCACGACGGCAAAACTCGCCCATGAGATCGCCAATCCGCTGAATGGCATGTTTTTGAGCGCGCAACGCTTGGAGCGGCACCTAGCGGGACAGCCGTGCTATTCGGATCAGGCGGTTCAATCCGCCTTGCGCCGCCTCAGGGATGAGATCGGACGGTTAAATCAACTGCTCAACGATTTCCGCTCGCTTTCCCGCCGGGAGCAATATAACTTTCAGCCGACCTCCCTCGCCGTCATTGCCGGGGAGGTTTTTACTATGGAGAAGGAGAACTACGCCGATCGAGGCATACGCGTGGAGCAAGTCTTTCCCCCGGATCTGCCTCTGATCCGCGCCGACCGGGACAAGCTAAAGCAAGCGCTGTGGAATCTGTGCAAGAACGCGGTTGAAGCGATGGCCCAAGGGGGCACACTCACACTCAACGCCTGCAGCTCCGGGGCCGATGTTGTTTTGGAGATCGGGGACACGGGGGTTGGCATCCCGCCTGGAGTCGACATCTTTGAGCCTTTTACCACCACCAAGAGCTCCGGGAGCGGCCTTGGACTGGTGGTTGTGAGACAAGTTATTTCGGCCCACGGGGGTACGATCACGTGCACGAGCGAGCCGGGTAGGGGAACCACATTCCGAATGACGCTGCCAAGAGCACCTTTCGCAGAAGCGACCCTGCCACGTGACCGCTGACGGGCCCTGCGGAGCCGCCTCGCATCAGCCAACTGCTCGCAGGTTTTGTAGAGCCCTCCTGGGCCTCCTCTCTAGGTTTCACGCTTGTTGAGAAATCGGGCCAACAGGTCGATGGGCACGGGAAAGACAATCGTGGAGTTCTTTTCCGCGGCTACCTCAACCAGGCTTTGCAAGAATCTGAGATGCAAGGCCATGGGTTGCTTCCCGATGACCTCGGCCGCATCCGCCAGCTTCTGCGAGGCCTGAAACTCTCCATCCGCGTGGATAACCTTGGCGCGCCGCTCCCTCTCCGCCTCCGCCTGCTTCGCCATCGCCCGCTGCATTTCCTGGGGGAGGTCGATATGCTTCAACTCTACCAGTACAACCTTTATCCCCCATGGATCGGTCTGTTTATCTAGGATGTCTTGAATGCGGCTGTTGATCTTTTCCCTCTCGGCCAAAAGCTCGTCTAGTTCTCCCTGACCGCAGACGCTCCGGAGCGTTACCTGCGCGAGCTGGGAAGTGGCAAAGAGATAGTTCTCTACCTCCCGGATGGCCCGATTGGGCTCCAATACCCTGAAGTACAAAACCGCACTGACCTTAACCGAGACGTTGTCCCGCGTGATCACATCCTGGGGAGGAATTTCCATCGTGACCGTGCGCAAATCCACACGGACCATCTTCTCGATGAGCGGAATAACATAGGTAATGCCGGGACCGCGCGGTTCCACCATGCGCCCGAGTCTAAAGATCACGGCCCGCTCGTATTCCTTTAAAATCTTGATCCCGCTGACGATCAGGATGATCACGATAACCGCAAATGTTGCCAAAGGTCCAAAACCAAACATGGCTCTCTCCTCTCGATATCCTCACGCAAGTAAGGGACAAGAACAAAACAGACGCTCTAGCTCGAAGCCCGAATCACCAGCACCGGGTCGTCTGAGTGACGAACTACGCGGTCCGTGACACTCCCCAAGACCCACCGGCCAACCCCGGTCCTCCCGTGGGTACACATGGCGATCAGGCTTTTAGGGGGTTTGTGAGCCAGATCGATGATTTTTTCTGCGGCATTGCCTTCCAGCAACACCGTGGAAACCCGGTCCCATCCTTCCCCCCGTAACTTGCCTCCTATCTTATCAAGATATTCCTGGGATTCCTTTCTAATCTGCTCCCAAAGCTCCTCCAGGTCAGGTGCGTATCCCTCGGCGGCATAAACCGGCGTTGGGAGAGCGCAGGCCCGCAGCAGAACTATCTCAAGATTCATCTTCGTAGCCAGCTCCGCTACGTATGGTATCACCGTCTCCGCCAGTTCGGACCCGTCCAAAGGTACTATGACCCTCTCCAGTAGCGCCGCTTCGCTGCCCTTCGCCTGCTCAGTTGTCCGAACAAGGAGCAGGTGGTTGGCAGTCGCATGCAGCACCTTGTCTGCGACACTGCCGAGAAGCCACCGCTCGACACCAGAACGCCCATGAGTGGCCATGGCAATCAAGGTGCCGGCGTGGGCCGCTGCTCTATCGACGATGACCTCGGCCGGCCTTCCTATCTCCACCGAACAATCAACGGTCGTTGCTTCTGGAAGCGAAGCCGCCACCCCTTTGAGGTAGTTGTCCTGGTCTGCCCTCTCTGCGGTTAAAACGTTATAGTAGCGACCGTGCTTGGCGACCAGCGAAGGCATAAGGGTCTCAGGGTCGATCACATGCAAGAGCTCGGCAGGGATGTTGAGCGCCTTGGCAAATGAGCGGGCATAGGGCAGGATACGTTCCGCAAGCTGGGATCCATCTAGCGCCACCAGAATCTTCTTGTACATCATTTTTGTCCTCCTACCAACCCTGTATGACGGAGCAAGGCTCGTGCCAAGAAATTCTTATGCTTCCGTTCAAAAAACGGGCCTAAATTTCTCAAGGTCGCCAACATAAACACGCAGCAATCGCAAGAATGCGAAGCACGATCGCAGAACACGGGTATGGAACTGGACCCTGCGACGGGTTGGACCCGGATTGGCAGGGAACCTGCCCTGGCAAAGCTAGACGCGCTCCAGAAGGTGGGGCGATGTGTCCAGGTCGCCGGGGCTCGCCGGATTTGAGCGAAACGCCGTTGGGCATCTTGGCGCCGTCATTTACCGCCTCAAGCCAAACCCCGCGGTACCTTGAGCGGCTAGCGAAAGAATTACATACTCCAAGATTTGAGCCTGAACCACGTTCATCGCCGTTTACGGGCGCTGGCCTGGAAACAGTGGAAGCGGGCACGCACGCGCATTAGCAAACTCATGGCGCGCGGAATCCCGAACGGTCGGGGCCTCGTAAAGAGGCGTGGCCTCTACCAGGCTTTACGCCTCACGCAAGGGGCCGTGGCGGATGAGCAAGCAGCGTATGGGGTCAGACCTTCTAATCTATACAATCTTGGAAATCCTCTCGCACTCCTCCTTCACCTCTCGCTCTCGCTCCATCCGTTGCGAAAAGCGAATGAGAAGGGTGCTGATTGAGGTCTGATCCCTCCCCAAATAAGCCGCCACTTCCTTCACTGAAAATCCTATTCGCCGCGTCAACACATACGCCACCAGCCCTCTCACCCTCGATACCCTCCAGGTGCGCTCCGGCCCCCTGAGTGCCTCTGGAGTTATCTTCAACCGCCTTGCCAGCTTCTCCACCACGCTCCCCAACGACCTTCGTCGCACCCCCTCCCCCTCCTCTTCCACCTCCTCCCGAACCTTCTCCTCCCGAACCTTCTCCGCAAACTCCTCCCTCCCAAGAAATCTCTGGTCCTCAACCTCGTAGTACTCCTCCTTATGTCCCTCCCCTAAGCCGTCCAGCACAAACCTCCTATAGCCCTTAGGCCCACCCACTAACTTCAGCACCAGCCCCGGCTCCATAACCTCCGTCTCTTTTCCCACTAAATAAACCCTGTGTCCACTGTAACGGTACTCCTCAGCCCTCCGAACCAGCTTGGATCGCACAGGATTTAAGTGTATATAGCGCACCAGCTCCAAAAGATACTCCTCTTTCTCGCAGATAATCGCCTTGTATCTCCCTTGAAAAAGATGTCCCACCTTATGATGGACCCGGTTGAAGTACTGGGTGTAGGATTGCTGCAGCCCCTGCATGAAGCGGGAAAGAGGCACATGGGAGGTCTCAAGCAAAAGGTGAACGTGGTTGGGCATCAGACAGTACGCATACACCTTCACCCCATAGCTCTTGCGGTACCGAGCCACTCGCTCCAGGTAGGCTGCGTAGTCTCGCCCGGTGCAAAACGTCCTCTGCCTCTGATTTCCGCGCGCGATCACGTGATAAAGCAGACCTGGAGCAAACACGCGAGGACGACGAGCCATGCCTTGCCCATATCACCGAAAAGGTAAGATTGTCAAGAAAAGAAGGTCTGACCCCAATATGACCCCAATACCTACATACGCGTGGAGCAACTCTTTCCCCCGAATCTGCCTCTGGTCCGGGCCGACCGGGATAAACCAAAGCAAGCTCTGTGGAATCTGTGCAAGAACACGGCGGAGGCCATGCCGCAGGGCGGCACGCTCACGATCAAGGCCTACAGGTCGGACGCAGGTGTCGTTTTGGAGATCGGGGACACGGGGATTGGCGTGGCGCCTGGCATTGACGTTTTTGAACCTTTCACCACCACGAAGAGCTCCGGAAGCGGGCTTGGCCCGGTGGTTGTGAGGCAAATCGTTGCGGCCCATGGGGGAAATCTCACCCACACGAGCGAGCCTGGCAAGGGAACCACGTTTCGTCTAATCCTGCCACAGGCCGCTCTTGAATATGCCGCCTCTTCGGGTATGTACCATGACTTAATGCGTTTGTATCAGGACATGTAGCTCCTTGCCTCTTGATCAGGTATCCGCAGTTGTCTCGAGACAACGTCCGGTGAGACGCCGAGGTTCATCCTGACGATCTCCGACACCAGCTCCTTAACGTATACCTCATAAGGCGTTGCTTCAGGGGATTCCCAGTATCGATCGAAGTGGTCCTGAAAGAGATTGGCCATGCCCTCCGAGGGGATGGCGTAGCCTTGCCTGGTGGGCTCCCTCTCCCCGGATTTCTCCGGAAGGCCAATGACTACCAACTTGCCGTCCACGACCATGTACCTCAAATCGTTGACGATCAACCCAG
>JACPAM010000240.1 GCA_016180805.1 Deltaproteobacteria bacterium
GTCCCGAACAGGGCGACGAAGGGAACGCCCTTTGAATTCACCATGACGCCGTAGGGGCGGGAGCGCGGCGTCGGCGCGGTCACAAGCTTGATGTCGCCGCTGCCCGGATCGAGCCGTCCGATCATGTTGGATTGCTGCAGCGTGAACCAGAGGATCCCGCTTTGGTCGAAGGCGAGCGAGTGCGGGTCCCTGGCCTTCGGGTCCGGCATCTTGTATTCGGTCACGGCGCCAGTCTTGGGATCGAGCTTGCCGACGAGCGACTGATTGTTCCCGGTGTACCAGATGTTGCCGCTCGTATCTTCGACCAGCCCGTGCGGCGCGGTGAGCGGCGTTTTGAGCGGATATTCTCTGATCTGTCCGCTCTTCGGATCGACCCGTCCGAGCCTGTTGGTCATCTGGCCAGTATACCAGATAGCACCGTCCCGGGTGGCGAGCGGGTCGTGCGGCCGCGAGCCCGGTATCGGCACCTGCCACTCCTTGATGTCGATCCGCGCCGGCCCGGGGATGATGTTGGCGACGGGCTTCGGCTTTTCCGGGAAGTTCTTGGCCAGATAATCGGTGACGAGGTTGATCTGATCGGCCGGAATCGGGACTTCGAAATTGAGCATCATTCTGACCGCGGTGTGCCAATACGCCTGGGGGTAGCCTGAATTCGCGACGCGGTTGAGCCCGTGACAGCCGCTGCAATAGGTCACGACGGCTTCCTTGCCGGGCCCGTCCGGCAGCTTCGGCGCCGTCTGGCCGCGGGCGGGCGGAGTTAAGCACAGCATAGCTGCGATGAGCGCGAGCACAAACGATTTGGTCACCATGGCTTCCTCCCAGGTAACTGCGCAAATACTGTCAAAGGCGTCTCAATTGTACTCGCGGACATCGGGGCGTCAAACGAAAAAAGGCGTGAGGCGAGAGCCGTGAGGCGAAAGGCAAGAAGAATAGGCATGAGGCAACAGGCAATAGGGAGAAAGGTAAAAGTCAAAAGAACAGGGAATTGGCATCAGGCATAAGGCGAGATGTAACCGGATCGCGTGGCCCCGTCCAAGCTATTTCCGCGCCTTTCCCTTAATCAAGAAACTACCCAATTCTCATTCTTATTTTTAAGGATTCCACATGACGCGCCGCCATCGTGCGCCCTCAAATGGGCTGTCAAAGGACACCACATCGTATTCCAGTGCCTTTTGGTTCCAACGAGTTTAGGGGTGGCACTAAATTTGCTGCCGAAGTAGCGAAAACAAAGAATAGGAAGGTTTCAAGAGAACCCCTATGCCTTACGAGGACCTGCGCGAATTCTTGGATCGACTCGAAGCGGCGAACAAGCTTCACCGTATCACCAAGCCAGTGGATAAAGACTGGGAGATCGCCGCGGTTTCCAGAGTCGCTTTCCAGAGCATTCCGGAGGAGAGACGTCCTGCCCTCTTTTTCGAGAACGTTGTCGGGTTCGACATCCCCGTCGTCGCCGGCGTTCTTGGCGCCTCCCGCTCAATCTACTGCCTTGCCCTGGAATGCGACGTCAAAGAGGTGCACAAGAAGTGGAGTGAAGCCGAGCAGCATCCCATCGAGCCCCAAAGAGTGTCCAAGGCTTCCGCGCAAGAGAACATCTTTGCGGACCGAGAGGTGGACCTGCGCCGCCTGCCGATTCCGACCTGGACGGTCGGACAGGACCCCGCGCCTTACATCACGGCTGGTTGCGTTGTCACGGCCGACCCCGACTCGGGCATCAGAAACGTGGGGACTTATCGCGTCGAACTCAAAGGACAGAGAGAGCTGGGCCTGTTCATCAACTATCTTCAGGGGGGCAGGGAGCACGTCGAGAAAAACAACCAGAGAGGACGTCCGACACCCGTGGCGATCGTCCTCGGTACCGATCCGGTGATCGGTCTCGTTTCCGTGACGCGTGTGCCACAGAACCTGGACGAGCTCGCGGTGGCGGGGGGGTTGCGCGGGGCGCCGGTCAAGGTGGTCAAGTGCGCCACTATGGACCTGGAGATCCCGGCGACAGCGGAGATCGTTATCGAAGGATTCATCCGGCCGAAAGAGCTTGAAAGCGAAGGTCCCTTTGGTGAGTACACCGGCTACATGGGCCCAAAATCGATGTCCTACAAAGTCGACGTTAGCTGCGTGACGCACCGCAGCAAGCCGCTCTTTCAGGCTTTTATCAGCCAGATGCCGCCGAGCGAGTCGAGCTGCATTCGCTCGGTTGGCAGAGAGTCGGCGCTCTACAAACATCTCGCCCAGGACCTTCACCTCCCGGTCCGTGATGTGCATCTGATGGAGTGCAGCGGGGCCGCTGCCTATCTGGTCATCTCAATGCGAAAGAGCCATCCCGCGCAGCCGAGAGTAGCGATGTGCGCGGCGTGGAGCTTCGCGCCCCAGTTCGGAAAGATGACCGTGGTCGTGGACGATGATATCGACATTCGCGATCTCAGCATGGTCAACTGGGCCATCTCCTTTCGGGTGCAGCCGGACAGAGACGTTTTCATCATGCCGGGGATGCCCGCCGTTCAGCTCGACCCCTCGCAGGCGCCGGAGGATGTCGTGCAGCAAGATCCGACCCGGCGGGTCTCCTCCAAGCTCGGCATCGATGCGACCCGAAAGCACGCCTTTCCCGCGGTCGCCATCCCGCCCCAAGAACACCTAGAGCGCGTCCGGAAGGAGTGGAAAAGCTATGGATTCTAATACAAACGCAGTCACGAATTGTACACGAGTCTCTGGGCAACCTCGATCAAGGGTTCCGAAGGGGGCGAGGCTGGAAGCCGCAGACGTGCTTGTTGGCGACCGAGGGGAGCGCGAGCGAGGCTGCGGACGTCCGATTACAAACGGCACGACTCATGGCACGAACTCATCGGCCGCAGCCGAGAGCGCGCTTCCCGAGGGAGCCTAGTCTATCGGCAGCGGCCGGAAGACTCGTCCCCGAGGAATGTAAACCTCAAGTGGAGCGATACGATGACTAAGCGAGAAAAGGTGCGCGAGCTGATGATTCTCAAGGGATACGTGGGATGCGTAGAAAAACGCCTGGCCTGCTTTGCACCTCTGTTGCCGTATCTAGAAACCGGCGAAGGGATTAAGACACCGCTCAGCTTCGGCGAAGACGTCAAGCTGGAGGAGATTATGGAGAGAATGGCCGACGTTTACGAGCAGTACTGGAACGAAGACGAGATCGACGAAATGCTCGGCTTCTTTAGGCGGCCCGTCGGGCAGAAGGTCATCGCATCCGGCGAACAGCTCGTGGCAAAACTATGCGGCGTCCTGGACAGCTATCTGTGGGAAAAAATGACCCGCGCGGCCAAAGACAAGCTGCACTGAGGCTCTATCGTGCCGACGCCTTGCTGACCCTGACCTTCACGCACGCGTCCATCAGACCCGCCATCGCGTCTATCTGAGACAAACGATAAGGCACCAAGGAGTTGAAGTGGGTGCCTCGGTTCCTGCCAGCTTTGCGGGCCTTGGCCCAGTGGCCAAATGAAGAGGCTATGCCAATGACTTCCGGGTGAATACACTCGCTTAGCTTGACGATTCCGCTGGCGCGAGCCCCTGTGCCTGTCTCCAGTAAAATCTCCTCCCCGTCCGCAATTCCCTTCCGCGCGGCGGTTTGGGCGTTGAGCAAATATTTATAGCCCAGAGGATGGTGAACGGCCAGCTCGGCCAGCCATGGATTGTCCTGGGTCATGGTGTTGCCATGGAATGGCAGCTTGTAGTTGACGGCGAAAAGATCATAATCCGGCGCGGCCTCCGTTTGCGCCGCGCACGGATACCAGCAGGGCAACGGCTGAAAGCCTCGCGTGTCCAATTTGAGCCCGGCCTCTGTGGCCATGCTGTCGAGCTGCTGCCCTGTATCCAAGAGGAACTCAAAGTAAAGATGGGTACGGGGCAACTTAGTCAGGGCTCTCGGGAACTTCTCCACCGCCGTTCGTGGAAAAGCGACAAAACCCTTCTCTTTGAGCTGCTCGAGCCCGAAGTCGGCGCCCAGAGAGGATCTGATGTGACGGTCGATGACTTCTTCCGTTGAGTATCTCTTCCCGGTCCCGAGCCGGTCGGCCTCCTTTAACCCGAGGCTGTCGTTCAAGGACGGTATGAACTTGTCGCTCACCCCCACCCGTTCGGCCAGCTCCAGGTAGATTTCCGCAGGATGCTTGCCACCGGTTGACTCTTTGAGCACGGGCTGCCGCAACGTAAAATACCAGTGGTCGCCGTTGATCCACCCCCGCATCGAATTCATGGGGAAATCCAGTCTTTCCAGAGCATGAAGCTGAGGGAGGAAAACATCGGCGAGCTCGGCAGTCTCGCAGTTTTTGTCCCCCAGATAAACCACAAACCGGAACTTGCCCAGGGCTTGAGTCAGCATCTGCGGGTCCACGCCCGACATCATCATATTGAAGTTGTTCAGGATGAGAACTTCCGGTTTGTAGGGCAACAGATGAGGATGCTGGACGAGGCTGAGGCCCATCATCACGGTTCCCATCGTGCGCCCCATCGGAAACAGCTCGTTCAGGTTCACGCTCTGTGGCGCCCGCGGCCGCCGCGGGGGGTAGGAGCGAACATCTCCCGGCGCCATCACCAGGCCGTCGGCGCTCTCCTCCACCCGGAGTTTCTCCCCCGGCCCTAAAATGTTGGTGCTGATGCTGCCGCCGGGAACATCCATTGCCCCGACCATGAGATTCAGCATGTGAACGCTCATGGAAGTCCACATGCCGAACTGGTGGGAGGAGAGGCCGCGGCTATCGCAGAAAGCGCAGGCGGGCCGGTAGGGGACTTCCTTGCCGTCGATCACGACGGTGCTGCCGACCCTGGCAGCCTCGCCGAACTCCCGCGCCAACCGCCGTATCTGATGCGGCGCCACCGTGGTGACTTCCGCCACGCTCTCGGGAGCGTACTGCTTGAGGTGCTCTCTCAGCCGCGAAAAAGCCGGCTCACACGACTGCCCGTCAACCTGAATTTGTCCTTCCAAAGCGGGGCGGCTTGCCGCATCGAAGGGGAGAGGAGAGTTCGCGGCCTCATCCCACATGAGAGGCTTGCCGGAGCTTCGGTCACGGATATACCTCCCGTCCTTGCCCACGAGATAGGCAGCATTGGTCTGGGTGGCAAGAAAGGCGCGATCATAGATGCCCAGCTCGTTCACCAACACATGCAGCATGGACAAAGCCACAGCGCCGTCGGTGCCGGGCCGGATAGGCACCCACTCGCTCGCGTTCGACGCGGTCGGGCTGCAAATGGGGTCAAGGACTACCAGCTTCATGCCCCGAGCGCGGGCTTGGGATATCTCTATGGCCGCGCGCATGGTATCGTGCCCCACAACCCCTCCCCGCTGCGAGCCAAAAAGGATCAAGTATTCGCACCGGGGCACGTCGATCTCCACGTGCATGGTGCCGTTGATCAGATAGCAGGCGTCTACGTGCGTGGCGAAGAAAGGCCCCCCGGCGAAGTTGGGAGTGCCCGTCGCTTTGGCGAACGATCCCATGCAGCTTCCCACCCAGTCCGCCTCACCAATGCCGCGCAGAATAACCAGCTTTCGCGGATCCTCCCGAATCGCCTCCCGAATCTTTCCGGCCACCAGATCGAGGGCCTCGTCCCAGCTAATCTCCTTCCACTTCGGGTCGATACCCGGTCCCCGCTCAGGATTGGTTCTCACCATAGGAGCCACCGGGCGGCCAGGATCGTAGAAGGCCAAGACGTTGGAAAGCCCCTTGGCGCACATCTTGCCGTGGTTATGAGGGCTCTCGGGATTACCCTCGATCTTTACAACGATCCCATCTTGCCGGTGAACCCTAATCCCGCAGCAGTTCGAGCACACCCGGCAAACGCTGGGAATCCACACATCGTCGAACCCGACGCGGTCCGACCTCGCCTCGGGAGCATTTTGAGCCACTTGCGGCACCTCGCCTCTTAAGATGATCTTACCCTTACCTTTTCTCATGGCTCGCCTCCTGTTGCAACCAGAACTCGGCCATGTCGATGCAGCGGCAGAACCATACCCCACGGAAACCCAGCATGTACTGCAGGAATTCTTCGAAGAGCCGCGCCATACCGGGCCTTCCGCCCACATAGTTGTGCATCGTGTAGCGGAACTTCATCGGGTGGCGCTGCGCCTCCTCCCAGGTGGCCCGAAACTCGTACTTCAATTGCTCCAGGCCGTCCTTGAAGCCGTAAGCCCATACCTCGTTATCGGAGATCGAGGGCCGCACGTAGCCGAGGGATACCACTTTGTTACCGCCGACGTTCATGGTGTAAGGAACATCGGTGTCGTAATCGCCATTCCACTTGAAGCCAAGCTCGGCGCAGAGCTCCAGGGTGAAAGGGCCGGGCCTGGGCCCCTGGGACATGTAGCCCAGCGGCCGCTGCCCCGCCGCCTTCTCGATCGCCTGGATCGAGCCCAGCATCGCCTCCCGCTCCTCCTCCTTGGTTTTGTAAACCGTAGGATGGATCGTCTGGTCCCAGTGGTGGCTGCCCACCTCGTGGCCGCGCCGTACCGCCTGCGCGACGGTGTCCGGGAATAGGGTCGCGGTGAGCCCGCTCGACAGCACGGTGGCCTTTATGCCGTACCGGTCGAAGACATCCAGCAGTCTCCAGAAGCCAAAGTTGGCCCCGTACTCCCGCATCGTCAGGGCAAAGAAATCGTCCCGGTAGTAGGTGTCCGGAGGCAGAGGGCGGCCGGGCACCGTGTGGTGCGGCGTGGGACGGGACTCCCACTCGTGCATGATGTTGATGGCCACCGCGAGCTTGGCCCCGCCGGGCCATTCGGTAAACCACTCAGGCCGCTTGGGGGTTTTTGCCCGGTAGTTCCATTGGTAGGCTTTTGCCAGATCCTCTACTAGTGCCATAGCATTTCCTCCTTCTTTTGTTTCGCTCCTCTGTTGTCTAAAAAGTCTCTCCGAGGTCGCAGGATGTGTTTCAGCCGCCCGCCATCTCGCTCCGTCGCCCAACGCGCCAGAACGCGACGATCAGCGGCGCAAGCACCACCGTCATGATGAGCGTGATCGCCGAGGCTATGTTCATTGTCCCCGCGTACCAATAGCTCCAGATGACCGCAGGCAGGGTTATATTGTCATGAACCGCAAGGAACACGGCGACGGTCAGCTCGCGATAAACCAGTAATGCCGACCAAATCCAAACCGAAAACAGGGTAGGCCTGAGGAGTGGCAGCAAAACCCGCCACGCGGTCCGGATCTTGGAAAGGCCGGCCACGAACGCCGCCTCTTCCAGCTCGCGATGGATTTGGAGCAAGGAGCTGTTGACAGTTCGCGTGGCAAAAGAAAGGCGGGTGATCACATAGACCACGCCGATGAGCCACACCGAGCCGTAAAGCGGCAAGAAATCTTTGAGCACAAACAGCGCCAGCAGCAAAGCGCCGATGGCGAGGATGACCGGCGGGAGTGCCTGGGGCAAGAAGGCGCCAAACTCCAGCGCATACCGGGCACGACTGCGCGAGCGCACCACCAGCCATGAGATGCAGAAAGAGAACAGCAAAACCACCAGCGGAACAACGAGCACCAGCAAGACCGTGTTCCACAAACCTCTCAACACCAGCTCCCAGTCCAGGGTAAAGAAGTGGGCCAGCGAAAGCTGGCCCATCATTTCGATCGAGGGTGGGGCGAAGTAAGGCGTGAAGGACGCGTATGCAATCAAGAGAAACGGCAGCAGTTTGGAGATCAAGGCATAAAGCAAGATAAAAGCCCAGGCAGCAACTGCCCAGCCACGCAGATGGATCAGCGTAGGCCGGTACCCTTTGCCCGTGACCACCTCAAAGCGTTGACCCTGCCGCAGCACCTGCCCGTACCATAGCGTGAGCAACCCTGCCACGACGATCATGAATGCTCCCAATGCCCCGGTGACGCCATACTGTGGAAGGCCGCTGCCTTGCGGGTGGACCTGGAGGTAGATGAAGGTGCTAAGAAGATACACGCGATTTCCTAGCCCGAGGATAGCCGGAATATCGAACGTCGCCAGCCCGATCGTCACGATATAGATGATCGCTCCCAAAATACCTGGCCAGGCGAGCGGTAGGGTGATGCGGCGAAGAGTTTTGCCAAAGCCCATCCCGTGGATCCTGGCGGCTTCCTCAAGGGCCGGGTTCATCGCGCGAAATACCTGAGCCGTCATGATAAAAGCTACCGAGGCCAAACTGAGCCCCTGAACGAATCCCATCCCGATCGGGCTCGCGATATTGATGGGTCCGCGCTCAAACCCGAAAAAGTCCACCAGCCATCGGTTCACAAAACCAATCCGCGGATGCGCGATGAAGGTCCAGCCCATTGCCGTATAAATCCCGGGGATCAGAAGGCCGAGTGTCATGATGGAATAGATGAACATTTTCCCGGGGATCGTCGTCCTCTCCGCCAACCAGGCAATGGGAAGGCCGAACCCAAGAGCGAAGATGGTGGTCGACAAGCTGAAGATCGCCGTGTCGATGAGCACGCGATAAACGAACGGGTCGCCGAAAATGGTGACATAATTTTGCAGCGTGTAGGTCGCGGCCGCCGTGCCGACAAACCCTGTCTGAAAGCTCACCATCAACATGATGGTGACCAGGAGCACAATCACGCCCATGGGGAGGAGCGCCAGGGAAAGGATCACTGAAAAGGACGTCCAGACTCCCCTCCCCAGGACGCCATGCCCGCGCGGCCATCTCAGCGCTACTTCCATCATCCCTCTCCAGCTACGTTCGAGCCGGTTTGCAGTGGTCAGGCGCTACCGACCCTCACGGAGAATCTTCTCGAGCTCTTTCTGCATTTCCGCATATCCTTTGAGCGAGTCCAGCCACTGGGGCGAGTTCACCACGACTTTCCCTCCGACGGCCCGGACCTTGTCCACCTCCTTTTTCATGTTTGCCTCGGGAAAGAGATAAAGGTCCATCCCGTCGTGCTTCCACATCAGCGCCTGTCCCTCGGGAGTGAATAAGTAAGCGGCGAACAGCGCACCGGCATTTGGCGCCCGTGAGTTTTTCGGGACGGCAACGTACCGACTATGAAGAATGGTGCCTTCTGCAACGGTAGCATGCCCGATGGGAGCTCCCATCTTTTCCATGGTTACGACATCGTTTCCGCCGCACGTCAGCGCGAGCATGACAAACTCACCGCTGGTGATCCGCTCGGATTCACCGCAGCGCAGCAGACCGCCGATCTGCTTGGAAAGCTTCTTTGTAAAATCGACCATGTACTCACGACCCAGCAAATCCGGCATGGCAAACTCCCTGAGACCCGCCGCGTAGGGAGTGGAAGCGATTTTGCCCTTCCACTTAGGCTTAAGAAGATCCTCCAGACGGCGCGGGATGTCGTCCCCTTTGACGAGCTTCGAGTTATACTCGATCCCCACGACAGGGGTGCCATAGGCCACACCGAGACCACCGGGCATAATCGGGTAGCCTGGGCCGCCGGACGGAAGCGGCCGGTCAATAATCTTGGCCCATTCCATGGGCACCAGCACCTTGGCCTTACTGCCATCGAGCATGGCCTGTGAATTCCCAAGGTAGACGTCGGTGCTGGCCGGCTGCCCCGCGGCCTCCTCTTGGATGATCCGGAGCATGATGCGCTGCATATCCGGGCCCGGGGTGAATTGGCCCTTCAGGTTAAGCCCGTACTTCTTGTTCACCCCCGCGAGGAACTCCGCAAACCCCTGGCTCCCCCCGGCAGTCGTCTGACCCCATTGTCCCCTGATAACTCCTTCCTTCTTGGCCCCCTGGATTACCTGATCGAGCGTTGCCGCAACCGCTCCTTGCCGCGGCACAGAGGCCGCGAAGAGAAATGTGAGGATGCCGATGATGGAAGCGATACCAACAGAACCTTTCGACTTCGATCGACCGTCCATAAGAAATCCTCCCTTAAAGTTAAAAACGTTTACCCCGTACCACAGAAAGCCCCGCACGTGAGTGCGGCGATGAATGTTCCGAACTTGCCCGAAGGGCAGCGCCCCAAAGCACGGACGTAAGTCCGTGGTACGGGGTTTATCTGCTAAACACTCCGTAATCCGTCTTTTCAACCGGATCGATAATCACGTCGAGCACTGAGGGCCGGTTTTCTCTAAGGGAGGCCTCCAGCGCGGGTTTGATCTCGCTCGGGCGCTCCACTCTGAAGCCTCTCGCCCCGCAGATTTCCGCGAACTTCGCGAAATCCGGATTCGTATAGTCGACGCCGATGGACCGGCCAAAGTGGTGGCCCTGTAGTATCTTAACCGAGCTGTACGAGAAGTCATTGAAAACGACGGTTGTCACATTGATTTTCTCTCTTACCGCGGTTTCAAGATCCTGCATCACCATCGAGAAGTCGCCGTCTCCGACCAGGCAGAGGACCTGGCGGCTCGGAGAGGCCAGCTTCGCGCCCAGCGCGGCGGGAAAGGCGAACCCGATAGCGCCGAAACCGACCGATCTGAGCGAGCTTCTCGGTGTATGGATGGGTAGTTGTTGGCCCACGAAGTGGGAGTGACGTCCGCCCCCGACGGCGACGATTGCATCCTGACGAATCGTCTCGCCGATATCCTTCAGCAATCTGCGGGTGCTGATCGGGACAGCATCCAAGTCCACATCGACCAAACGCTTTCTTTCCGCCGTCAGTCTTTCATTCAGGGTCTTTGCCCGTGGACCTACTGCGGAGGGGCCGCTCTTTCCAAGCACCTGCTTGGCGATCTGAATGGCATCTTGAAGGAACATTTTGCAATCAGCCACCAAACCTATATCTACGGGATACTGGCGAGCTATTTCATTCGGATCGATATCGACCTGGATGAGCGTCGCCGACGGATCGACCAGGCGCCAGTTCTCCGTTGTTACGTCGGAAAACCTGCTGCCCACAGCAAGCACACAGTCCGACTCTTTCAGCGCCTCGGAAGCCGAGCGGTTTCCCCACCGCCCGGGCACGCCGATAAAGAGCGGGTGGGTTTCCGGAAAGACGCCTCTGCCGCCGGTCGTTCCGGCAACGGGAAGTCCGGTCAACTCCGCAAACTCGGTAAGCTCGGCAGTGGCGTCAGACCAGTTGACGCCGCCGCCGGCGAGGATAAGTGGCCGGCTCGATCTCAGAAGCTGGCTCACTATCTTGCTGGTGAGGTCGGGATCGGGTCTAACCCTGCTGGAGTAGGAGCCGTAGGCGGGCTTCTTCATCGCCGGTGGCTGGTCGATCTCTTCGGAAGCAACATCCAGAGGCATATCCACCTGGACAGGCCCAGGCCTGCCGAGACGGGCTCGATTGAAAGCAGACCGCATGATCCGCGGAATATCCTTCGCCGATCTCACTTGCGCGCTCCACTTCGTTATGGACCGGAAAGGCGTGAGCTGATCCCAACCGTTCATGACATCCCGGTCTAAGCGAGACTGCTCTTCGTTGCAGGTAATAGCGATGATCGGGGAAGAATCTCTGAACGCGCTCCCCAGGCTCACAAGCAGATTTGCCGAGCTCGGCCCCGAATGGGTTACGCACACGCCCGGTTGCAAGGTGACTCGCGCGTACCCATCGGCCATAGTCGCAAGCGTTTGCTCGTGTTTTGCCAAAATGAACCTGATGCCTGTCTCCCCCGCTATCGAATCCAAAACCGGCAGCGTGGCATGGCCGGACATCCCGAAAACATACTTAACGCCGGCATCAACCAATGACTGAACCAAGAGATCAGACCCTCTCATTTCACCCTCCCTTTTCCCGACTGATTTGATCCCCTAACCTTTTTCGTGAAGAGCCTCCTGCTGCAACCAAAAATCGGCCATGTCGATGCAGCGGCAAAACCATACTCCAGGGTGACCTTTGACATACTGGAGGAAATTGTCAAAGAGCTTTGCCAACCCGGGCCGCCCGCCGGTGAAGTTGTGCATCGAGTAGCGAAATTTCATCGGATGGCGCTGGGCCTCCTCGTAGTGCGCGTCAAATTCATCCTTCAGTTGCTGCAGGCCTCCCGCCAGCCCGTAGGGCACGATATCGTTGTCCGTATAGGCAGGCCGCACATACCCAACGGAGACGACTTTGGCGCCGTTGATGTTCATGGTGTAGGGAATATCGGAGTCAAAATCGCCATTCCATTTAAAGCCGAGCTCGGCGTTAAGCTCCAGGGTGAAAGGGCTGGGTCTGGGCCCCTGCGACATGTAGCCAAAAGGCCGCTCTCCACAGGCCTTCTCGATGGCCTTGATGGAGTTGAGCATGGCTTCCCTTTCCTCCTCTTTGGTCTTGTAAACCGTCGGATGGATCGTCTGGTCCCAGTGGTGTGATGCGACCTCGTGGCCGCGCCTGCGGGCCTCCTTGACCGTATCGGGAAAAAGTTCCGCCGTCAGGCCACTGCTGATCACCGTCGCCTTGACGCCGTGTTTGTCCAGGATATCCAGGAGCCTCCAGATGCCAAAATTGACTCCATACTCCCGTGCCGTCAGCCCCAAGAAGTCGTCGGTGTAATAGGTGTCTCGAGGCATGGGCCTCCTCCCCATCGTGTGGGGCCCGGGCTTCGACTCCCACTCGTTCATGATATTGATGGTCACCGCAATGCGCGCCCCGCCCGGCCATTCTTTAAACCAGCTTGGCCGCTTCGGGGTTTGGGGCCGATAGTTCCACTGGTAAGCTTTAACGAAATCTAACGAAGCCATGATCCGTTCTCCTTTGCTGCAATAGACTTCCCCAAATCGATCGTTCCCGACGCCCTTTTACGGAGTCTTAAGAAAAAAGACCTGACCTGTAACGCTCTTCGTGACATCCGAGATGAGATAGCGCACCAGGCCGACAATCTCCTCAACCGGCGTGTAGCCGCCGACGAGCGGCGAAAGGGACCTCCGCCTTTCGACCTCCTCCGGCGCGAAGCCCGCCTGCGACATCGGGGTGTCCGTCACCCCGGGAGCAATCGCGTTGACCAGAACATTATCGGGAGCAAGCTCCACGGCCAGCGATTTCGTGAACGCAATCACGCCCGCTTTGGAAGCGGCATAGTGCGCCGCTCTAGGCGCGCCGCTGACTCCCCGACCCGAAGCGATGCTGATGATGCGTCCTTGCTTTCTCTCCACCATGGGCCGCGCCACGGCCTGAGAACAGAGAAAGACCCCTTTGAGGTTGACCCGCATCACCCGGTCCCATTCCTCCTCGGATATCTCCGCGACCGGATGACGAGGCATGATACCCGCCCCGTTGAGAAGGACATCGATGCGGCCGAAGCGAGCCAGCGCCTCGCGAACCATGTTGCCAACGCTCACCTTGTCACCGACATCCACCTGAACGGCGCATGAATCCCCACCGATCTCCCGGGCCACCCGCTCGGCTCCCTCGCCGTCGTAGTCGGCAACGAGCAGGGTGTGGTCGTCCCGGCCCAGTCCACGACAGATCTCCGAGCCGATCCCTCCGGCGCCTCCCGTAACAATCACCACCTGGGACATGAGCTTTTCCCCTCTCTAGCGGCCCGCTTTTTCCGCCGGCTGTCTTGCAATCCGATCCCTCTCAGGGCATCTCTTCCAACAACCGGCCATACCCTTTGACGGGCGCGCGGATGTGGAGCCGCTTTTGCGTCGCCCAGACATCCGCAGTGACATTGGTCACTGCAACTGCCTTTAGATCCCGCTCCAATGGCTCTAGGGCGGGAAGACAATCCCAGCCCGCGCCCAAGAGGTAGATGCAATCGCCGCCGCCCTTTTCGAGAAAGGCCTTCTTTGCCTGGGCGTAAATCTCTTCCGCCGGGATCTTCCCGAGGTCCGAGAAGGGTAAATCCACGCAGCCTTTCATCGCCGCCACCTCGAAGCCCGCCTCCTCGAAGAACCTGGCGAACTTGGGGTTCATATCGTCTTTGAAATAAGTCACCCCGACCAGGCGCTTAACCCCAAGCGCCTTAAGCGCGTCGACCTGGGTCGCGGTCGCGGTGAGCACCGCCACGCGGTATTTTTCCTGCAACGTCTGGACCAGCTCGGCATCAAACCGGTAGCCGCGCAGCATAATCGGTGGAACTCCCTGGATGACCACCAGATCCACTTTGAGCCCGGCCAGCTCCGCCACCCTTTCTTCCGCGATCGCCAAAGCTTCCTGGAATTCCTTCTCCGTACCGGAGCGGACCCCGACGTAGCGAGGAATCACGCCCACCCCGTCCGGCATGAGCCTGATGAACCTCTCCAAAGAGCCCGCCCGATAGGTCGGCTTCACCAGGCCGACGGTCCCTCTCCAGGCATACATCTTTTGAGCCTCTCCCTTCTTTTTTGCAGGACGCTTCAGCCGGAAAATTTGACGATCAGCGCAACCGGGTTGGAAATTCGCCTTCCCGGAAACTCGTTGGGCCGAGGATTGACGACCGCGACTGGAATCGTTCCGACGCGAAGCAAGTGAGACGGAACCGTGGCCGTGAGTTCCCTCTGGCTCAAAAATACGGTCGGCACCATGTTTCCGCCGAAACTGACGACCGATCCGGGAAAGAAATCTTTTCCCTTGACGACCATCGCGAGCTCTTTTTCGCCCTCGCGAGCCACCTTGGGCGAAACCTCCTCCAACTTCGGCGGCGGATAGCCGTAGAATTCCTGGCTATGGGGTCGAGGAATAGGGTTCGAAAAGCCGATATGGAAAGTCGTATCGACGACCTCGCCATCCTTGATGACCGTTTCGATTCTCCGGGTGTGGGTGATGTCCTGCAGCGGATCCCCGTTGACGACAATCACGTCCGCCAGCTTCCCTTCTTCCACGGTTCCCAACACGTCCGCTTTGCCAAGGTAATCTGCGCCGATTTTCGTGGCTGCCAGAATGGCTTGCATGGGAGTCAGCCCGAGCTCCACCAAAAACTCCATTTCGCGATGCAGGCTCACTCCAGGCAGCACCGCGGGCGCGTCGGTGCCCGTGACCACATTCCCGCCGGCCTTGACAAGCCGGCGAAGAAACTCCCCTAAGCGCTCAAAGCCGTCACGCATCTCAACCGCGGGAAGAATGCCATAGACGGAGTACCGGTTGCCGATGACTACGTCTTCGCCCGGCGTCTCTCTCGCTCTCGCGCCGTACGCCACGTAGTGGTGATCCAACCAGATCAATCGATCATTGTCCGGCAAATACGAGAGACCCGGGTGCTTGAGCAATTCATAGTCTTCCTTCTCCCACTTTGCCCGCCTCCCCAGCGACGCCCCCCAAAGGACGGACGTGGGTTCGATAAACGTTCCCCTTTTGGCCAGGAAATCGGTCACCTCGGCGAAATGATCTCTCTCCGCCAGCGCCCACGGGCCGAGAAACTTTGCCAGCCAGAGCTTGATGCCGGCCAATCTCTTTAAACCCTCCTGGCTCCGAATCGTCGCTTCGGCGCATCCGGTAGCGTGCTCCACGCCATCGATCCCGGCTTCCGCATAGGGCATGATGTTGGTGTCGAGATGGCCCGTGACTCTCAGCCCGACCGCATGGGCCTCTTCGGCCACCGCCCGCGCGATATCAACCGAGATCCCAAGATGGGTTTTGAGATAGTCCACGCCCAGCTCGATCAACTGCCGCGTGGCTCTGCGGGCCTCGGCCGCATCAGCGGTGACCACATGGTGTTCCGACGTCGCCCTGCCATAAAAGCCGCCGCCAGCGCCGAAGATCCGTGGCCCGGCGACCTTCCCTTGGGCCACGGCATCCCGTTGCGCCAAAATCCATTCGAGAGGGTTCCCTAGATCACGCACCGAAGTCACGCCGTGAGCCAGAAACAGCTCGCCCAGGAGATCACGGTAATGGACGTGATTATCGATAAGACCGGGTAAAACCGTTTTGCCACTGGCGTCGATGACCCGGGCCCCCGCAGGATGATCTATCTTCCCGACAGCCACCCGCTTGATTCGGTTTCCGTCGATCAGCACGGTGGCGTTGTCAATCGGCTTGCCCCCGTTGCCATCGATGAGCCTCCCGCCGTAAATCACCAGTGGAGTCTGCCTTGCCATGCCCACGCTCCCTCTAGCCGACTAGCGGTCGGTCGCCTGACCCGAGTAGAGTCGATCGATGAAGCCGCTCTCATCCAGCTCTCGGATGAAGCGCATGTCGGCAAAATCCTCGGCCTTGGCGTGTCTCGCTCTCGGGTCCTTGTCCGCCGAGCCGTCCAAGATCGTTTTGATTCCCGCCACTGTAGGGAACTGCTTGCGCGGAAGCAGCTTCTCCGCGACGGCAAGGTCATAACTCTTCTCCAGAATCTCTCGATCTTTAATGCCACCCATGTATTTGGCCAACACTCGAATCCCGGCCTCCCGATCGCTCTTCAGCCGGTGAACAGATTCGACCTGTGATCTGACGTAAGCCCGCACGATCTCCGGGTGTTCTTTTATAAACCGCCGCGTCGTCGCCACCCCGGTGTGCTGGTAGGCCAAACCAAGAGCGGCGACGTCAGCCAGTAGATGGTACCCCTTTTTCTGCGCGATGAGGGTGGTGGGATGAACATGAACCGTAGCCTGCACGCGATTGGTCTCTAAAGCGGCCTGGCGGTTCACGGGACTGCCCAACTGAACCAGGACCACGTCCTTGTCGGGATCTAGACCGATCTTCCTGAGGGCAAAGCGAGCAACAAAGTCGGCGGAAGATCCGAAGCTGCTTATGGCGACGGACTTGCCCCGTAGCTGGTCGGGAGTCTTGATCTCAGGACGGCTCAGAAGCCACCAGTCAAGGGAGACCGTTCCACCCACGATCATCACCGCATCGGAGCCCCCCAGGCCACTGTTAACAATGCCTGAGCCCGCCGTATGCGTGATCGGACTGTCGCCCGACAGCAGGGCCTGGACCGCCGTTGTCCCTGTGTTGAAGAAAACCATCTGCACGTCCAGCCCGTGGTTTTTGAAGATCCCGGTTTCCTTGGCAATCCACAGCGGAAGAAAAGAGGTGCTGACCGAGCTATAGCCGACGGTGAGCTTCGTGAGTTTTTGCGCAGAGACAGACGGCGGAGAACATAGGAACCCGACGACAAGCAACACCGTTAAGATTCGGCCAATTCTCATCTCGGGCGCTCCCTACGGCTTGGTTGTTGCGGAGCCTGACTTCTCGTAGGCAATTTTGCCGTCCACGACGGTCATCAGGACCTGGATCTCCTTAATCTTTTCTTCCGGGACCGTCAGCGGATCATCGGAGAGAACTGCCAGGTCCGCGAGCTTTCCCGCCTCGATGGAACCTTTCAGCCTCTCTTCGAAAGTGCTGTAGGCGCCGTAGATCGTGAAAAGCTTTATGGCTTCCTCGCGCGAGATAGCCTGCTCAGGTCCCAAGGCCTCCCCAAAGAAGTTTTTGCGCGTGACGTACATGTATATCCCGAGCAACGGTGAAATGCCAACGTCCGAGCTGCCGTTGATCAGAACCCCGCCCTCAAGCCAAGTCCGATTGGCAAACACGTTCGCCACTGCCTTCTCGCCCCAAAACTGCTTGTAATAATGGGATTGGGTCCACAGGACCGGCTGTTGCGTGGAGACGATGATGCCTAGATTTCTCGCCCTCTCCACCGAGCGCGGCGTCGGTAAGATCCCGCCGTGAGTGACAAGCCAGCGACGGTCGCGAACCGAGACTTGCCGGTTCACCTCTTCGTAGATGTCCAACACCATTTCCATGGCGGCGTCTCCCGAGGCATGGACCTCCATCTGAAAGCCCCGATCGGCAGCAGCCAGGCAGATGGCGCGCAGCGTCTCCCGGTCGTGCCTGAGGAGCCCTTT
Organism: Deltaproteobacteria bacterium; assembly: GCA_016180805.1. GTDB lineage: Bacteria > Desulfobacterota > Binatia > UBA9968 > UBA9968 > 2-12-FULL-57-22. The sequence goes on from JACPAM010000240.1 coordinate 17,552, forward strand.
CCAATTCGGCCCGAACTGATCCTGGGCATACGGCTCGTGCATCCACGGCGCCTCGATGAGACCGTCGCTGTGGAGCTCGCCAATGGCGCCCGCACGGAGCCACGCATCCCCCTGTCCCGTAACTGCCCCCAGGTCGCGCACCGCTTTGGCGATGTCTTCGACCGGACGGTGAAAATAGTTAGAGCTTCCCTGGTGGTTGGCTTGCCATCGCGTCCCAAGCTCGCCGCGCTCCTTAAGCTCCTGGAGATAGGACAATGTCTCCCCGGACTGGTTCACAGCGCTCGTGATGCCTTCGCGCAGAAATCTTTGGTTCATCAGCCTGATGGCGCTCAGCCATTCCTCGCGGGTCGTGCGCGGCAACTTCGGCATCGCAAGATCGTACACGGCGTTATCCAACATGAGCCCGGTGAGCTCCCCACGCTCGTCTTTGAAGACATAGCCACCTGCCGGCACCGGGGAGTTTTTGGTGACGCCGAGAACCTCGAGGGCCTTGCTGTTCGCCACACCCAGATGGCCACGAATGCGCATGAAAAAAGGGTGGTTGGGAACAGCCCGGTCTAGCTCCCACCGATTTGGAAACCGGCCCTCCTGGATCAGGTCGAAGTCGAAGTGGCCCGAGCCCTGAATCCACTCGCCGCGAGGAGTGCTCTCGGCCTTTCGGGCGATAGCAGCAAGCATGTCGCCGATGGAGCGGCAGTCATTAAACTGGACATAGCCGGGGAGCAAAGACACGCCGACATGAATGGCATGGACATGGGCGTCAATGAATCCCGGCACCACCGTTTTTCCGTGGAGGTCTACTAGCTGCGTGTCCGGGCCTGCCCTTTTGAGAACCTCCTCATCGGCTCCGACCTCCGCGATTCGGTTTCCTGCTATGGCGACTGCCCTCGCCTTGCGGAACTTCGGATCGACAGTAATCACATTGGCGTTGTGAAAAATAAACTGGGGACTGGCACCCGTGGTTGCCATTGGTGACCTCCGCTACGACCCAAATAGACCCTGTTATTGGCCTGGCCGGCCGACAGATGGTTGGGAACCGCACAAGATCATGCGGCCTATTTTCATCCATATGTCGCAATTTTTATGCCACGCAGCTCTGCATAAGAAACAGCGCAAGCGCGCACGCCCGTTAGAAAGCCTGTGAATGATCTCGGCTCAACAGCCGGAGAATAAAGAAAGAACATCTAACCAAAAGTTAGAAAAGCACAGTCTTTTTTTCCTATTTATAAGAACAAAGATGCGTTGTACAGACCGCCTAGCCGACTTCTTCGTTAGTTGTGAAGCCGATCGGTAGCGGATGACAGGTCCGTCGTGGTATGGCTTTTGCGTGGTACGTAATCAAACCAAGCGTGGCCTGAGCCAGATGCTAGGCGTCAACACGGTTACCAGTCGGATAGCCCTTGTCCTGGAAAAACGCGGCGAGCGAATCGCGGCTGCTAGCGTCATCGCTGGCCATGCGCTCCATCATGCATATGACCACGGCCTCTATGTGATCCTTCCGGTGATCTACACCGAATTGGGTTTGACCCCGGTCACCGCCGGGTTGATGGATACCGTGCGGCGCGTCAGTAGCGGCGTTGTTGCCATCGGAGGTGGGTTCCTGGTTGACCAATTGCAGCACCGCCGGACCCTGATTTTGTGCCTCAGCATGGTCACCATGGGACTGAGCTATCTGATCATGGGACTTGTGCCTGCGTATCTGCTGATCCTCTTTGCCCTTGGCCTAGTGGGGATCTCCCACCAGTCCCTCTGGCATCCCTCAGCGCTGAGTCTTCTCTCACAACGATATCCCGAGCGCCGCGGCTTCATGATCTCCATCCACCGCTCATCGGGAAACTTGGGGGATGCCATCGGCTCCTTCGCGGTCGGCGCTCTCATGCTGGTCCTGGCTTGGCAAGGTATCCTCTTGGCTGCCTTTCCTGCGGCCCTCGGAGTCGCGCTCCTTCTCTGGTTCGTTATGCGGCGCGCCCCTGGCTGGGAGGGATTTGAGACCCAGAGCAAGGCGCGACGTCACGCCGGGGAACAACTGCGTTCGCTACGGGAGCTCCTCCGGAACAAAGGGCTGCTGCTGCTATTTTTGCTCGCCGGTGTGAGCGGACTGGGGCAGGGCGGCTTCCAGCTCTGGCTGCCGATCTATCTCCAGGAAACCCAGGGGATGGGAAGCTTCGGCATCGGCCTGCATATGGCGCTGCTCACGTCCATGGGTATCACCACCGGACCACTTGTTGGGGCGTTGTCTGACCGCTTCAGCCGTAAACCTATTATCGTCACAGTGCTCGCGGGAAAGGCTGCTGTCGCTATCCTGATGGCCCTTGCAGGGGGCGGGCTAATGCTGAGTGTGCTAGTGGGCCTCATGGGGGCGTTCATGTTCGGCGGCCACGCACTGATAGACGCTGGCGCCCTTGACCTCGGAGAGGGACGGCGACTCGAGGGCAGCCTGGTCGGTCTTCTGTGGGGGAACAACGCGCTGTTTCTCGGCTTTGCTCCGTTCATCGTGGGTTTGCTCATGACCTCTTTTGGTTACTCCACCCTTTTCTGGTACATGGCCGTCATGAACGGCTTGGGTAGTTTGGTGGCCTTGATGCTCCCCGCCATTAGCCGCCACAGCGCATCTTAGGGAAGGCATGGCGTCGGACCAAATCACCGGCGCCCCTTGGCAACTTATCATCGAGGAGTGTTTTTTTCGAGGTTAAAGCGAATCCTGATATCGCGGAATTCATTTGCGTAAGTAAACCGCCCGCACATACTCTCGCTAAGCGCCTCGACAGTTTCACCTTTTCGGAATTACGAAAACATGAAATCTGGGCAATGATAGCCTGAATTCAAGGTCCAAAACCAGATCCCGCACGGCAGAGTTAGCAAAAAGCCACGCCCGACCCCACCACTGTGGCGCTCGTATACTGCCTGCGATAGCCGAGATCGGGCTAAGACACTCTGGTGTCCCGAGATTAAGTCCTGCGAGCCACAGCCTATCCCTCAATTGCGGTATGCTGTCCCCGAAAATCCCTTCCCGAAGCTCCCGGGCTACAAAATCCGCCCCTCGAAGCGGGAGCGGCGGACTTTCGATGCGAGGAACTCCACCAACTGTTGAAGGGTCGAGAAATCCTTTCCGTTACCAAACTCAGGCTGGTTGACGCGCATGTACCGCCAAGGGTTGCCGGTTTGGGCAGAGACCTTCTTGCACCAGTCCGAGATCGCGGCGTCCTTGGCGAGCGTATCCTCCCATTCCCTGCCTTTGGTTTCGATGATCCAGTTGACCTCGCCGCCATCTATTTCTTGGACCGTGACCCAGTCGGGATAGTAAAAGCCGATAGCGCCGCTGCCCTTTAGGTAGTCCACCTTAAAGCGAGTGCCGCTTTCCTGTTCGGTGGTGCCAAGGGAAGCGAAGCGGAGAACGTCCTCGCAGCGTTCCAGAAACTCGGCGAAGTCCTTCTCGTAGTTATTGTAGGTGGCCACATAATTGAAGATCGTGTGCTTGCAATCCAGCAAAGGAAGGTTCCGCCTCCAAGTGAACGGCTTGGTCTCGGACAATTTGAAGCCGACGTTCTCAAATTCTATGGAGCGCTTTTCTGCTGTTATCTCGCCTAATTTTTTTGCCAAGTACTTGGCGATCCCGTGCTGAAGGGAGTAGGAGCTGAGGTGAGAGCGGATCTCTTCCTTATCCAGATCGATCTTTGTGCCAGAGCAGCGCAGGACCACGTAGTCCCTCAC
>JACPAM010000252.1 GCA_016180805.1 Deltaproteobacteria bacterium
AAAGCGCGAGAAATCGCGCGAGCGCACGCCTCCAGGTATCTCGCGTTGCCTAACTATGCGAATAACTTGCGCCGCCTCGGATTCGGTGATGAGGACCTCATGGGGGGTGGCAGTAACCGGCTGGTTGATACTATCGTCGCCTGGGGTGATATGACGGCTGTTATCGATCGGGTTCGCGCGCATCAGTCGGCGGGCGCTAACCACGTCTGCGTTCAGGTGCTCCCACCGGACCCGCAGGCACTTCCGATCCGAGAATGGCGTGAAGTTGCATCCGCACTGCTGCCATCGAAGTGAAACGGAAACCTTGCCGTTGGCCATAAATCCCTACTAGAATGCGTTTGCCATGATAAGTAAGGAGTGCTCCTTATGGGTCTGAACGATATCGAACTCAAAAAAACCGCGATCCTTTTCTTCGACATCCTCAACGGCTACTACCATGCCGCCGAGCCCGCGGCCAAAGCGCGCATGAAGCCGATGGTCGATAGCGCGACGCGCCTCATGAAGGCCGGACGCGACGCGAAAATCCCGATCTTCTTTGCCAAGGGCAACCACCGACCCGACGGGGCCACCTCGGCCGTGCTGCTTACCGACGCCGACAACAGGCTCCAGCCCTGGCCCAACGGCGAAGTCAAAAAAGGCAAGATGCCCGTAATTGCGGGCGACACGAGTTCGGACGTGATTCCCGAACTCGACCCGCGGTCGGACGACTACTACATACCCAAGTACCGATGGAGCGCTTTTTTCCAAACGTACTTGGACCTCGCCCTTCGTGCTCGCGGGATTGACACGGTGATCATCTCCGGGGGCTCGACCGACGTTGGGATCGCGTCGACCGTCTTCTCCGGCAGGGATATGGACTACAACATGATTGTTGTAAGCGACGCCTGCGCGACCTCGCATGACCAGCGCGCCCATGATCTGCTCATGGAACTCATTTTTCCACGCATGGGGCGCGTGTGCACTACCGACCAAGTCATCCAGATGATCCGCGAAGGGAAAAAGGGCTGAGTGGGCTTCCCGAGCGGAACATGGACGGAGTAATACCGAGCGAACGAGGGGAGCGCGAGCGAGGCTGCGGACGTCCGGTTACAGACAGCACGACACATGGCACGAACCCATCGGCCGCAGCCGAGAGCGCGCTCCCCGAGGGAGCTTGCCTTTGAGGTGATCCCGGTGAATAAAGCGAATTAGAAGGAGGACAAAGATGGCAACAACTAATCCGTTGAAGTTCGGCACGAGAAAGAAGATCAAGAAGGTTGGAAGAATGGACCTTCCCGGCGGGGGCCTGGTCGCTGTTGAGAAGGGCTACGCTTATGTGGGCCATATGGATCCGCCGTACGGCACCTCGATTATCGACGTGCATGACCCCAGACATCCCAGGCTCGTCTCACAGCTCAACGTGCCCGAGGGAATCCACTCGCATAAAGTCAGAGTGAGCGGCGATATCATGCTGGTTAACTACGAGAGGTACCAGGGCAACCAAGAAGCGCAGGGCGGGCTAAAGATATTCGACATCTCCAAGAAGGCCGCACCGCGCGAGATCGCCTTTTTCAAGACGGGGGGAAGAGGGGTGCACCGCTTCACCTTCGACGGAAGATACGCCTACATCTCTCCGGAAATGGAAGGATACGTGGGCAACATCGTAATGATCCTGGATCTCAAAGATCCCGCTAAACCGGAAGAGGTCGGACGCTGGTGGGTGCCCGGACAATGGATCGGCGGGGGCGAGACCCCTACCTGGGAAGGTAGGGCTCACCGCTGCCACCATCCCATGAGAAAGGGTGACAGGCTCTACGTGAGCTACTGGCACGGCGGCCTGGTGATCCTGGACATCTCGGACATGAGCCGGCCCAAGATGATCAGCCACCTGGACTGGAGCCCGCCCTATCCGGCCCCGACCCACACGACGCTCCCCATCCCCTGGAAGATCATGGGCCGGGATATCCTGGTGGTGACCGACGAAGAGGCGCAGAAGCTTCAGCCGAAGCCCCAGGCTTTTTTCTGGGTGGTGGATATCACCGAAGAGAGCCGGCCTACCCCGATCTCCACCTTCATGCCCCCCGATGGTGCTAAACCGGCGGGCCGTTTTGGGGCGCACCAACCCGCGGAACAGCTCCACGGCAACACCCTTTATGTGACCTGGTTTTCTGGCGGCTTAAGGGCGATCGATATCTCGGATCCCTACCGGCCAACGGAAGTCGGCTTCTACGTCCCGCTTCCTGGAAAGGGACAGAAAACGGTCGAGAGCAATGACGTCTTTCACCGCAAGGACGGCATGCTGTTTCTGATCGACCGCCTCGATGGCCTTGAGATCCTAGAAAGCGAGATATAATAAGGATATAAGATCACTGCTCTGGGAACGGACGAGGAGGGGAAGAGGGGCGATACCTTGACTCAGAAAGGAGTGCCCCATGACCGCTCAGCTCGGTGGGTCAGCCGCAGTTTCCTCGCAGGGCGCGGAAACCTCCCGCCTCTATCTCGAAGGCATCATCGCAGGTCTCATCGGTGCTGCCACTATCGCCATCTGGTTCTTGTTCGTGGATATACTGAGCGGCCGTCCTCTCTATACACCGACCGTGCTCGGCACCGCGCTCTTCCGTCACAGCGAAGGGCTCGCCACGCCCGAGACCCTGCCGGTCTCCTTGGGCATAACGCTTATGTACACGTGGGTCCACGGGCTCGCCTTCTGCGTCATTGGTGGCGTCGCGGCACAACTGCTCGCGTTGGCGGAAAAAAATTTTCATCTCGGCTTCGGGATCCTGCTTTTCTTCGTCGTCTTCGAGTTCGGGTTTGTCGTCGCTGCCTTTCTGTTTGCCGAGGTCGTCCTCCATGCGCTAGCCTGGCCCGCCGTTCTAGTCGGTAACCTCCTCGCCGCAGCAGCCATGGCGGGCTATTTCTGGCGATGTCATCCCAACCTGAGGATCGGGCCTTAATCTCCGAGCGAGAAAACTCCGAGTTCTCTCCTGTTATTCCCTCGAAGGCTCCTCGGCGGGCCGAGGAGGAAGGCCGTGGTTCGATAAACTCACCACCCTGAGTAAAATCGAAGGGCGGCCGATGGACCAAGCTCCCTCGGGAAGCGCGCTCTCGGCTGCGGCCGATGGGTTCGTGCCATGAGTCGTACCGTTTGTAATCGGACGTCCGCAGCCTCGCTCGCCCCGTGGAGTGCGGTCTTGACCGGCATGCGGTGACAAATCTCGGCAAAATGGGAAAATGTTGCATGCCGAGAAACGCCTCTCTCCTCTATTGCCAGATCGCGACTCTCATAACATGTGAAATAAATTAGCGTTTCCAAATTGCCATGGCCGCAGGGTCCAAGCGGCATGGGAGTTGCTTATACGGGAGAAACGCAGCACCGTTATTTCCAAGGAGGGATTAGAATGTATCTCCTCTTTTTGGTCGTTTCGGCGGTTGTCCTCCTCTTCCCGGATTGGGCCTGGGCTTGTCCGCGCCATATCATCCACGTCGACGGCCTTGTTTCGAAGCCGGCAGGCGAAATCCTTTTCAGCATGGCGATGATGACGATCATCTCTGTCCCTCTCGGGCTCGTCGGCGGGAGATGGATCAGGCGGCTGTCCCCGATCAAAAAGACAATGCTTGTCGCTCTGGTAATCGCAGGCGCTGTGGCCTTCTCCCGATCCGAGGCTTACGCGTGCCACGGAGCGGAAGTCGTGGGTCCACTCCTTAAGACGGTTCACGCCGCGCAACTCGAATACTACCGGGCACACGGGGTCTACGCGGCGAGCTTCGACGAACTGGGAATGAAGCCCGCCTCTGACCAGTATTCATACTTTCTGCCCTCGCAGGTCTTGCCGGCAAAGAACCCCCTTCCCAAAGAAGGTGTCGATCTGGGCAGGTTGCCGCAAGGAGTGGCCCCCGTAGCATCGGCGGAGGAATACACGGTGGTCGCCATCGCTTTTGCCGCACCGGACAGAATTGACGTATGGACCATGGACCAAAACGAGAAGTTCCGCGAATGGAGCGTTGCGGCTTTTCCCAAAACCACACCTAAGGCCGATGTGGACAACCCGACTGGATGGCGGGAAGCGCTCTCACGCTTCCTTAACGAATTGGAGGCGCCCTTGTTGATTTTCAGCGTTCTGCTCGGATTGAGTCTGGGCTTTGCATACAGCCTGCGGGCCACTCCAGGAATGATGCCCGCAAGATCATGACGGCTGCTGGCCGAGATCTCCCTTTTCCCTGAGGGTTAGAAACTCCTTAGCCTGCATGGGGAAAAGGACGCCCAGAAGAATATCTTCCTCGCTTTTCGCCAATGGGCCAAGCTCGCTAGCCGCCCTATCCCAGTCACCTGGGTCGGCAAGCTCTCCCGACCTTACCGAATAGTCGGGCTCCTTCTCTCCCATGATCTTCTTTATCAGCTCCTTGCTGACCGGGGCGGGCGGCCGGCCGTATTTGCCTTTAACGTAATCGGTGGTCTCCTTAGTAACTATTTTGTACCTCTCTCCCACCAGAACATTCAGTACCGCTTGGACGCCTACGATCTGGCTGGAGGGGGTAAGTAACGGAGGATATCCCAGGTCCCGTTCTACATTGGGGACTTCCTTCAGGGCCGCCTCCATCAGCTCCATCTTTCCCGCTTCCTTTAACTGGGCAACCATATTGGAGATCATCCCTCCAGGAATCTTATGGGTGAGCACCTCGCCGCTGACGCCGGTGTACTCCGTTTCGTATTTTTCATATTTTGCTTTGATCTCTCGTGTGATCCTGGCGGGCTCTTCCAGTAGTTTGAGGTCTATGCCGGTATCAAAGGGGGTCTTCTTCAGAGCCGCGACCATGGTTTCAGTGGCCGGATGGGCGGAGCCAAAGGACAAGGGGGCCATCACGGTGTCGGTCATATCAACACCGGCCAGGATGGCCATAAGTTGACACATGCTCGATGCGCCGCCCATGTCGTGCGAGTGGAGAACGACCGGAAGCTTACCCTTTGCTCGCTCTTTTATCCCCTTTATTATCCTATATGCATCGAAGGGCATAATGATGCCTGTGGCATCTTTGAGGCACAGCCAGTCCGCTTCGAACTCCAAAAGTTGCTCGGCATACTCCATCCACTTTTCAAAGCTATGGACCGGGCTGACGGTGTAGTTCACCTCCACGTGGGCTTCTCCGCCAAACTCCTTGACCGCTTTGGCCGCTACCCGGATGTTCCTGAAGTCGTTGATGGCCTCAAAGACCCGAAAAACGGTTATGCCGTTTGCTACGGCCCTCTCCACAAACTTACAAACGATCTTATCCGAATACGGCCTATAGGCCACTATGTGCTGTCCGCGCAGAAGCATCTGTAGTTTGGTGTTGGGCATGACCGCCTTTATCCTTCTCAGCCTTTCCCAGGGGTCCTCCTTCAGGTACCTCATACAGACGTCGAAGGTGGCGCCTCCCCAAACCTCCACGGCATAGAAGCCACATCTATCCAGAGCCGCACACAGGGGTAGGAGATCGTCGGTGGAAACCCTCGTCGCGAGCTTGCACTGCTGCCCGTCCCTTGGGGTCAGGTCGGTAATCTTAACCCTCCTGCTCCCGACAGGCTCTCTGAGCAGTGTCTTCATACCCTCAGCCAGTTGGTCTAAGATCTCCTGCGAACTCATGGGGAACCTCCTTCCTCACAGCAGTCTGAAAGATAGGCCCGTTTTGCCGTCCTCGTCAAAGGACCTCCGGCGCCCCTCTAATTTGCATTCATTGGAAGATGTCTGCAACCGTACCGCCGCATCAAAGACACACGCACCATATAGAAGCGGAGCTAGGACTGGATGGCCATCGTGGCACCCGCTTATCGGCTCAGCCCGGAAGGATTCGTTCCGCGTGGTAAAACATGTTCACGTGAATCGTTGCTATTTGGCGGTCACTCGG
>JACPAM010000253.1:0-3172 GCA_016180805.1 Deltaproteobacteria bacterium
ACCGAGCGCCTGAGCCGCTGCGACAAGCGCCGCCTTTAGAATCAGATCCTCTGGAATGGCTTCGTACACGGCTCCTCCTGCCTCCACCGTGCGACACTCGGAATCCCCGCAGATCGAACAACAACGGCTGCTTCCCACTCGCGCGCCGAGCCATTCCTCCAAGGGCCTTCCCGCAATCCAGATTCGGTTGGATGCGGAGGGCTCGGCCTTAAATGATTGTTCCTCTATCTCTTTGATTTCGAGCGCCGGTTCCAGGTCCAACGGAGCAAGGACATCCTTGAGCTTTGCGATGGCCCGTTGTAGCGCCTCATAGGTGACGCCACAGCGATCACAGGTCTCCCCCCTCGAGTTCACCAGCCTCTGCCAAACGATCAGTAGCGGTCTCATAGTCGTATTCCCTCCCGTTGGGCGTCTAACGGGCTGCGGAAAAAGATGCACCGGCGCTATTTTCCATAGAGCCTGTCCACAAAACCACTCGCTTCGATTTCTTTGAGCAGAGAGGCGTCGACAAAGTCTTCGGCCTTTGCGCCTTTCGCTTTTGGAATCTCGTCGGCGAGAAGCTCCAGGGTGTCTCTTATCGCCTTGATGGAGGGGTAAGGAACCTGGAGGAAGTGCTGCTTCAAATACTCATAACTCTTGTCGAGCAACTCCGTGTCCGCAATCTTCGTGTACTTGGCCAGAACGGGAATCGTGAAATTCTTGTCGGTCTTGAAGATCTTAACGCCTTCGATCATCCCTTTGGTGAAATTGATCACCCGCTCCCGGTTGGCCGCGAGGTACGCTCTCCTCACACCCAGTCCGGCGGAGATGTAATCGATATCCAGAGCGGTCATGTCGAAGAGCTTTTTGAACCCCATCTTTTCCACCAGAAAAGAAGCAGGCGGGGAGAAGGTGCCTGCCTGGATGATTCCCCCCTTCAGGGCGGCGGTAGTCTCGGGGTAGCCGCCCATGGCTCGCACCGCCACGTCCGCGTCAGGCTTGAGACCAAAATGTTTGAGGGCCGCCCGGGTAGCAAAGTCAGTGGTGGCTCCGAGCCCCACAACCCCGACGATCTTCCCCTTGAGATCCGGGACAGAATTGATCTCGGAAAGGCCATACATGGTAAAGAGCAGCTTGTTTACCAGGCTGGCGATCAGGACGGCATCCGCTCCCCCCAACGCGGCGGAGGGGACCGTCCGGCTCGAGACGCCCTGAGCAAACTGGACGGAGCCGCCCACAAGGGCCTGAATGGCCCGCGCGCCCGTCAACCTCATCACGCTCACATCCATCCCGTATCGTTTGAACGCCCCGGCATCAATGGCGACGAACAGGGGAGACTGCAAGACGGAGAGTTCAGGAACTCCCACGTTGATCTTCTCCAGTGGCCTCTCGACCCCGTATGCGGATGTGAGAGAGAAAACGATGAAGACGACTGGGAACAAACTAATCAAAGACCAGCGTTTCATGGATGCCTCCTGCTAACGGGACTAAACCGCCCTGCCTGGCGGCAGGCAGGTGAGCGGGAATTTACTGCTTGCTATGGGGATTGTAAAGCGATCTGTCGACTGTTTTCAGTTCCAGAATCCGATCCACCCGAAATACCCTTTCGCCCCGGCGGCTGTGGCAGTATGCCGCGAGGCCTTGGAAGAGACGGCTTTGAAATTCCATCTCGCTTACGGCGATGGGCGTCACCCGGCGCTGGCTTTTCTCATCGGACCCCTTCAAATAGACGATCTCAAGGTCGCGTCCGTTTTTAATGGCGTCCTGGATTAGCGCAATTTTATCCTGTAGCGGCACCTTCGCGTCCGACAACCGGTATTGGTAGCCCGTGATGAACTTCTGGATCCGCCGGTCAAGCAGGATATGTCCCTTCTTGACCGGACGGGTCAGAATCAACCCTGCGAGGGTTCTCAAGCGGCTCAACGCGACGTAGAGCTGCCCGTGAGCGAAGGTTCCGCGCGACAAATCGAGCACGACCTTATCGAACGTAAGACCCTGACTTTTGTGGATCGTGATGGCCCACGCCAGCCGCACCGGGAACTGCACGAACTGCCCCAGGGAGACCGGAATGAGCCGGCGGGAGTTCTTGTCCAGCTCGAAATGAAACATATCCCAGCGATAAGGTTTGACTTCCTCTTCGCTGCCGTCGGGCAAGATGACGATCAGCCTCTCCATTCTTGCATCGATCTTTTTGATCTTGGCGATGGTCCCGTTCACCCAGCGACCGAGATTGTCGTTGTTCAGAAGCATGACCTGGCTGCCTTCCTTGAGTTCCAGCTCATAATCCGTTGGGAAGGAGGCGGCGTCGAAGGTTCCGGTGACGCTTGCCAGGAAAGTCTGCTTCTTTGCGGACAGGCGGTCGAGCTGGTGGCGGTTGATTGCGCGCGCGCGGTCGTTGGTCGTCGTAAGGAAAACAAATTCATCCAAGGAGTCAAATTCGATCTCCTCCCGGACGCGGCTGTTCAGGCGGGCGAGGTCTTCATCCAGGACCGTGCCGTTCCGTATGCGATTGAGGATGTCGAGAAACGCGTCATCTGTTTGGCGAAAGACTTTCGTGAGGTCGACCCACTCCAAACGCAGGCTGTCGAAAGATTTGGCGCTGAAAAAGTAGGGGCTCTCGTAATGGCTGCGGAAAAGCTCCTCCTCTTTCCTTTGGACCACGGGCGGGAGCTGGTAGAGGTCTCCGAACAGAACCATCTGGGCCCCTCCGAACGGCCGGCGCGGCGTCGGGCGGTTGAGCTGTAAAAATTTCGCCACCGCGTCCAGCAGGTCCGCCCGGACCATGGAGATTTCATCAACGATCAGAGTGTCGATTTTCTGGAACAGCTCCTGCTTGGTTTGGCCGAGCTTCTTGACCCGGTCGGGGGTGATGTCCGGTTTGAAGCGGAAAAAAGAGTGAATGGTCTCGCCGCCGACGTTTACCGCGGCCACGCCCGTAGGGGCTAAGACCACCACGTTTTTGCGGGTCGTCTCCCGGAAATACTGAAGGAGGGTCGATTTCCCCGTGCCGGCCCTTCCGGTTACGAACAGATTGCGCGCGCCGCGCTCCAGAAGCTCGAGGGCGTGACAGAACTCAGGAGTCAGGTCTAGCTGCATCAGACCGCTACAGGGCGTTGAAAAAGCCTGTTCTCAGACCGGGCAAAAAGGTTCCAGATGCAAGGCGCGCGAGAAACCGACGAGCGGAGGCGTACTT
>JACPAM010000253.1:3184-3819 GCA_016180805.1 Deltaproteobacteria bacterium
CGGTCTGGAAAGACTACGTCCCGTGCAATCGGAAGACCGATGCCCGTTGAAGGGAGGTCTTGCCTTAAAAGAACCGTGATGATGTGCCGGGTTCAGCCCCGCGGCGCTACCAGGATCTCCTCGCGCGGCCAGTGGTCGATAAGCTCGGCCCCGTTTTGGGTTACCACCACGGCATCTTCGAGCCTGACTCCGCCCACCCCTGGTTCGCCTTCGCGCCCCTCGATGGCGATGGTCATCCCGACCTCGAAGACCTGAGGGTGCTTGAGCGACCACTGCCGGTTGATGATCGGGTAGCCGTAATGGTGCAGGCCGATGCCATGGCCGATCTCAAGGGTAAGCAGCTCCGCTTCTTCCTGATAGTTCCATTTCGACGCCGCAGGAAAATGCTGGGCCGCGTCCGCGGTGGTCGCCCCGGGCTTGATTGCGTCGATGACCCGGCTGATCCGCTCCACGAGTACCTTGTACCAGTCCTTGGCTTTCTGATCGGGCTCCTTCCCTACGGAGAAGGTCCGGTAGTAGCAGGTGTGGTAACCCAGGTAGCCAATGCCGCAAAAGGCTGCATAAGTGAGATCCCCGTAATTAAAAATGCGCCCACTTTTCTCGTATGCGCGATCGAAGCTCGTGGGACCGCTTCT
>JACPAM010000241.1 GCA_016180805.1 Deltaproteobacteria bacterium
AGAGTGAATAGAAGGCATTCATATCGAATGGAGATTTAGATGCTGCGAGATATCTATAATCGGCCGCTGAAGGGTCTCAGGATATCGGTTACGGATAGGTGTAATTTCCGCTGTACCTACTGTATGCCTTTTGATGAGTACGAGTGGGTTGACAAAAAGGAGATCCTAACTTTTGAAGAAATTGCAAGGCTCGCAGGCCTCTTTGTCCAATTAGGGGTGGATAAGATCAGGCTCACCGGTGGGGAGCCGCTCTTGCGGAGGGATTTGGAAAAATTAATACGCAAACTTTCGTCCTTAAGCGGCTTGAAAGATCTGTGCCTGACGACCAATGGTTCGCTGCTGGCGGAAAAGGTTTCTGCCCTCAAATCTGCGGGACTGAGGCGGATCAATGTGAGCCTTGATACGCTCAACCCTGAGAAGTTTGCCCGCATACGAAGGTGGGGGGATTTGGCGAAGGTGCTGGAGGGCCTTTTTACTGCCAAGAGTTATGGCCTGGATCCTATCAAGGTCAATGCGGTGATCGAACGGGGCGTCAACGACGATGACATCCTCGATCTGGTGGAGTTCTCCAGGAAGAACGGATTTACGATCCGGTTTATCGAGTACATGGATGTGGGCAACTCCAACAACTGGACTTCGGAGAAGCTGGTCTCCAAAAAAGAGATTCTCGCGATCATTAACGCTCGCTACCCCGTCAGAGAGGTGGGCAGAAACAAGGGGAGTGCGCCGTCTGTGGATTACGAGTTTATCGATGGCCAGGGAGAGGTAGGGGTGATCGCATCGGTCTCCGAGCCATTTTGCTCAAGTTGCAGCCGGGCGAGGCTCACGGCTGAGGGGAAATTGGTGACCTGTCTGTTCTCTGCAACCGGGTATGACCTCAAGGCACTGCTGAGACACGGAGCCACCGAGGAAGAGATAATCGAGGTTATAAGTGCTATTTGGCGAAAAAGGACAGATCGATACTCCGATGAAAGACTTGAGGCGATGAATTCGGCCCGCGGTTATAGGGCAAAAGATCATAAGAAAATAGAGATGATCAGCTTGGGAGGATGAGCCGGTCCCCATCGGGATAGACATTGGCGCTGGGGCTGGATAACTGGATACAAAAACAGACGGAGAAGGAGGGCGCAAAATGGCTGATTATGTGCATCCAGAAACACTTGTTTCGACCGGGTGGATTGAGGAGCACAAAAACGATCTCGACATTCGCACCGTGGAGGTTGATGTTGACACGAGGGCCTACGACGAGGGCCATATAGCGGGCGCAGTTGGATGGGCCTGGGACAGCGAGCTTTGTGATACGGTCCAGCGTGACATCGTTCCCAAGGCGCAATTCGAAAAACTCCTAGGAGAATCCGGCATCGATAACAACACGACGGTGATACTATATGGGGACAACAACAACTGGTTCGCTGCTTGGGCTTTCTGGCAACTCAAGATCTATGGTCACAACGATGTGCGCCTCATGAACGGGGGACGGAAAAAATGGCTTGCCGAGGGGAGAGAGCTCACCAAAGAGCGCCCAAGCACTTCCCCCAAAAAATATAAGGCGAAAAACGCGGATTTCTCCATTCGTGCCTTTCTCGGAGACGTGCAAAAAGGCATCAAGCGGAAGTCCATTCATCTCGTAGATGTCCGAAGCCCGCAGGAATTTACCGGAGAGATCCTCGCGCCACCGGGCCTACCCGAGACCTGCCAGCGGGGTGGCCATATCCCAAGGGCTAAGAGCATCACTTGGTCACGTGCCTGCGATGAGGACGGAACGTTCAAGTCTTTTGATGAGCTAAGGCAACTTTATGAAGGCGCAGGAATTAGCAGAAAGAAACCAGTTGTTGCCTATTGCCGCATAGGCGAGCGGTCCAGCCACACCTGGTTCGTACTAAAATATCTTCTGGGCTATAAAGATGTCCGTAACTACGATGGGAGCTGGACGGAGTGGGGAAATCTGGTGAGAGCTCCGGTCGAGAAGCCCTAGACAGCCTACAGGAAAAAACATGAAGGTAGAGGAGTACTCTAAAAGGCAGCAACAAGTAGGGCAGTGGAAAGTCAATATCGTGAGCTATCGGTTAGGCGACCAGTATTATTGCACTGTCGATAATGTCGAGCCTGGCGCTACACTTGCCCGAGCCCAAGGGTTGACCCAAGATGAGGCAGAGAAGAAGGCTCTCGAGAAGGCCGAGGGGATGCTGGCCAAAACCCTGGTGGTGGCGCTAGTGAGTCGCCGTCAGATGAAAGGGACAGCAAACAGATAGGCCCTACCTAAGAGATACTGCGCCAGTCCTCGACCCTATGAAGGGAGATGAGGCCACCCCTGGTATACCGGCCGGTTTTGTCAATCGGCGGTGAAGACGAATAGCCCTTATGTCGCCTCAGGTGGCCAAATAACTACCTTCTCACCTCTCTGCCAGCGGACGAGGAGGGTCTGGTGGCCAATCTGCCGGCCGCTCTTTGGATCAATCCGGAACGCTCCGTAGAAAGTATGGATATCGGGATTGGCTACAGCCTTGCGCAATCGCTCATCCTCCAGTCCGCCTGCTTGCCGAATTGCTTCTTGAATCACAACACCTGTGGCAAACCCCTGCGCCGCAGTGTAGTCGGGAGGCATGCCGAACTCCTTTTTGAAATGGGCCGAGAACCATTCCGAATTAGGCCCTTGAACGGGCCAAAAGCCTCGACGCCTGCCGCGACAGTGACCACAGGCTTCATTCCAATCGAGTGGCGGACGATTTTCACATCATCCTCAAAGCTTCCTATTCCAACCAAGAGATCCGGGTTCTGCCTCAGGGTCATTTTAACGGTTTCCCTGGCATTCTCCATGGGCGACGTAAAGGGGACGCGGACAACAGTAAGTCCGCAAGATTGTGCCGCCTCCTCCAAGCCTTGCGCCACATGGGCGGCGAAGGTCCCGGAAGATGCTGTCAGGCAAAGGAGGCGGCGCAACGATGGCTCCCTCATGGTGAGATAAGAGGGGAGAGAGCGAAGGTAGCTGCTCGCCGGGCTAAGCACGCTTACCACGTAGCGCCAACCCTGCTGGCAAATCATGTCCGACGCCCCGCCATGGTTCCAGAGGATTTTCTTTTCACTCTCTGCGATAGGCGCTACCGCCATGGTCAAGTGACTGGCATAGGGCCCGAAAAGGAAATCGAGCCGGTCCTCCTTAAGGAGCCGTACAACGTTGTCTTTGGCTCGATCGATTTTACTCCGGTCATCGTATGCAATAAGCTCAACCGGCAAAGACTGCGCCCTCTGCCTGATATAGAGCCCGCCTTTTTGATTGACGTATGCAACCCAGAGCTGGACGCCTCGCAAGACCTGTTCGCCCTGGATACGGAACTTTCCGCTGAGCGAAATCGATATTCCCACGGTGATTTTTGCCGGGACCGTCGGCCTCGACATGCGCCGTACCATTGCATAGGGAACGTTGGCTAATCAAGCGTGCTCTGCTCTATGGCGAGATTCTTGGGCTACTGATGGGTTCTAAACCAGTGCTCTTAGCTCAACTTAATTTTGGCGGAGAAGGGAGGGAGTCGAACCCTCCGGGGACCTTACGACCCCCAGACTGGTTTTGAAGACCAGCGGCGCCACCGGGCACCTTCCTTCTCCGCTTCCGCAAAATCAATAACCTAGCTTGTTTCTTCGATTCCGGCAACACGCGGGTGTTGCGATGTGGGCGTTGTGAAAACTGGGGTGGGGCTTCTTCAATTTGTTTTTCGACTTATGTATGTCCGGGAGCTCGGGCGAGGTTCTGAGTTCCACATTGGTTCCTACGCCCGCTTGACCTTAAGCCGAAGGTCGGTCACGCTGTTAATAATCACTTCTTCGCCCACCTCGATCGTCTCATCACTCTCAGCGTTCCAGATTTCCCCCCGGACTCGCACCTTGCCCCGAGGCGAAAGCCGCGTCACCACTTGCCCGATCTTTCCCACCAGCGCCTCTTTCCCCATCGCCGGCTTTCGCCGCTGGGCACGGAAGGCGAGATACCCGACGGCGAGGACGAGGGTGCTGGCGATGGCGACGGTAGTAAAGACGATCGCGCGGTCGACGACGAGCCTCTCGCCCGCCACGTCGAAGAGCATGAGCGAGCCGAGGATGAAAGCGATGATTCCGCCGATGCCGAGGATGCCAAAGCTAGGGGTGAGCGCCTCCGCGACCAGTAGCACCGCCCCGACCAAAATGAGCGCCACGCCGGTGAAGTTGATGGGCAGTACCTGAAATGCGGTCAGGGCCAGAAGCAGGCAGATGATCCCCGTGACCCCGGGAAAGAAGAGGCCTGGATTGGAGAACTCGAGGTAGAGGCCCAGAAGGCCAGCGATCATAAGGATATAGGCGATGTTGGGATCGGCGAGCAAGTTTACGAACTTCTGCCCCGGGCGCATCTCGAGCGAGACGACCTGAGCTCCGGCGAGATCCAGCTCCACGTTTTCTCCCGAGACCTCGATCACCCGGCCCGAGGCCTGCTCGAGAAGGGCCTCCAGATCCCCTGCGATGAGATCGATCACGTTCAACTCGAGCGCTTTAACCTCCGTGATCGCAGTGCTTTTCCGCACCGCCTCGATAGCCCATTGCACATTTCGGCCGCGCTTGTGGGCGATAGCCTCGCCGTAAGAGGCGACGAAATTCTCGAGCTTCTCTTCGAGGACTTTGCCCGCCCCCTCTCCCGTTAAGCCCACGGGATGGGCGGCGCCGATGTTCGTTGCGGGCGCCATAGCGGCCACATGGGCGGCGATCGTGATGAACATCCCCGCGGAGCCCGCTCCGGCACCGCTCGGCGCCACATAAACGATAACCGGGAGCGGGGCTCCGAGGATGTCTTTGACGATCGCGTGGGTGGAGGCGAGAAGTCCTCCTGGCGTATCGAGCCGAATGACGAGAGCCAGTGCGCCCTTGTCGTGGGAAACCCGGATGCTCTCGTGGATAAACTCCGCCGTGACCGGGTTGATGGTTCCGGCGATGACGATGAGGTGGACAAACCTTTCGACTCTCGTCTGGGCGCTGGCTGCGGCGGCAAGGAAAAGGAAAGCTAGAATAAGCTTCGACATCACTTTTCTTTTTCTCATGGCTGACAGATAACTGCATCCGCAATATCCGGTCATTCTTTGCGCTCTCTGTTTTCCGCCTCCATCCACTCCGGATCTACTTCCTGAATGACCTCAGCCCTGAGATCCGCATACACCCGCGCGAAGTCCGGGTGATAACGCTGCATAAACCTGTGCAACACTTCGACCTCTATCTTCAGAGCGTCGATGGCGGAAAAGAGATCGAGCTTAAGATCTTGGATCAGAGAGACCGCGGCCTCGATCTCCTTGTGCATGAGATGGAACCGGTGCTCGAGATCTTTCTCCTCCATGAGTGCCTCGCTTTCTCTCAGCTTGCCGCTGCCCCGAGTCCTCGGGGCCCCTGCGATCCCGTCCTTTACCGATGTTGACGCCCGCCGGGCCCAAGGAAGGCCGAGGAAAGAGTCCCCGTGCTGGCTTATTTCGGACGCATAATCGTCGCCCCGGTGCGGAGCAGTGGCATAAGTGGCAGGAGCAATTTTGATGCCAAGGGCAGCCCGTCTGCGCGCCCCGAGGCTTGAGACCCCTGAGCTCATGCGCGGTGGTTGACCTTGCGCCTAACCGCTCGGCCTTGCCAATTTTGATAACCGAGAAAGACACGGCTCCCACCGTTGAGAAAACCTGTTAAAGCCGGAAGACCAAAGGGGCCAGAAAACCGCGTCTGGAGTCTCGCCAGTTTCTGGCATGACCCTTGCTCGTCTAGCCACTGATCCCTCCAGATTGGAGGGACGATGGTTACCTTGATGAGAGTTGGTTTCGATCTCAGCCGCAGCACTTCCGTGAAGCCATGAAGCGCTCTACCACGAAGGGGGAACAAGTCCGGGACCGGATGAGCAGGTCGGTCATTTCGGTCACTTCCGATGACACCTTGGAGACGGCCATAGATCTTTTGGCCAGGAAGAAGGTTCGGGAGCTTCCGGTTGTCGAGAAAGGCCGACTCATTGGGATCGTCACCGATCGAGACTTGAGAGAGGTCGCTCCGTCTTACCCGCTGTTTCGGGATACCGAGGAGATACGTCAGCATTTAAAAAGGCTCAAGGTAGCGAACGCCATGACCATAGACCCACTGGTCATAAATCCGGAAGCGCCGCTCGGAGAGGCTGCTGAAATGCTGCTTCGCTACCAGATCGGCTCTTTGCCGGTAGTCGAAAACCACAAGGTCGTTGGGATTCTCTCTGTCTCGGATATTCTTAAGGCTTACATTGAGCAGAACAGGGGCTGCTCGGACGAGGCTTGAAGTATACCCCGGGACGAGACGGTCTTCTTCACTGCCGGAAACCACATACAGACCGTCAGGCTCAAGTACAAGGGCTTCCCGGTACCGGTCATCGAAAAGAAGCTCCTGCAAGCGCGCAGGAGTCAGGAGGCTAGCCGCTGATCTTGGCTTCGTGGAAAGACTCGACGTGCGGGAGCGCTATGTACATGAGCTCGCCGTGCACGAGGTCTTTCAGGGTGACACACTCTTTATTGATGTCCTGGACGACGCCGAGATAGGACTCCACTCCGGAGATCGTATAAAGACGGAGCGTCTTGCCTTTGAACTTTTGAAGAGCTTTTTGCATTTTGTTTCCCCTCTTGACTAGGGCACAAGCAAACTCTGTACCAGCCGATTCTCTCGAAAGCTCCTCGGGGGCCGAGTTATCAGGCCGCGGCAAGGGGACTGGCTCGCTTGCGTGCCTGTCCCCGTCAGGAAGCTCCCTCGGGGAGCGCGCTCTCGGCTGCGGCCGATAGGTTCGTGCCATGAGTCGTCTGTCCGTAATCGGACGTCCGCAGCCTCGCTCGCGCTCCCCCTCAGTCGCAGAAAGGGACATCCGCGGCCTTCCTCCTCGTCCCCCTCGGGCTTCAAAGCGGAGGTTCAAAGCCCTCTTTTTACAAATGAGAAAAAACGAAACGAAATCTTTTCAACTTTCGGAAGCAGGACGCCTGTGGTCGAGATAGAAGCGCCCAGTGTGCGGTTGTTGCGTGGCATGTTTTTTGCCCGTCCCATTCGCTAGAGGAGACGGCATATGGACAAAACCTTGTTGGAGGAATTGGCCCGGGCCCTTCAAAAGCAGCGAAAAGTTTGTCTGCACGAGTTCAAAGAGGCAGAGACGGGTCTTCGCCTCATTGCGGAAGACCGCGAGAGCGAACTGGAGGAGTCGGCCCAGAGTCATCGAACCGCCCGTTTCCTTTCGCGTCGGGATGACCGCACGATTCGCGAGGTCGAGGAGATCGACGCGGCACTGGAGCGCATCGAGGCGGGCAACTACGGGAAGTGCCAGGGCTGTGCCCAATCGATTCCGATAGCCCGGCTCCGTTTCTTGCCCGCGACTCGCTACTGCGTGGAGTGCGCGGGAAAAAGAGAAAAGGGGGCTCCCGCGACTCGGGCGGAGATCAGCCATACGGTCGAGTTGCCCGGAGACCTTGGCCTGTTGAGCGACGGCGAGCTTGAAACTCAGATTCACGAAAACGTCAAGGCGGACGGCCGGGTCGATACCGAAGAACTCCGGATCGTTTGCCGCCAGGGAGTCGTCTATTTGTACGGGGCCGTTCCAAGCGAAAAAGAGCATCAGATTCTTGTGGAGATTTTGACCGACGTCCTAGGGCTGAAGGAGGTGGTGGACCGGATCGGGCTCGACGAGATCCTCTGGCAGCGGGAGGAGCGATCGAAAAGGGAGGAAACGGCAAAGACCCTGCCCTGGGAAGAGCCTGTGGGAACTGAGGATATCGTGGAGACGGCCGAAGAAGGGAAGGAATTTTCCCCTCCGGACCGCCCGATCCCTGAAGAGGAGTGAAAGCCTAATCGGACCGTCCTTTCGACACAAGCACAGAATGCAGAGCGTGTGACGTAAAAAGCCTGCCCTCCTTGAACGGAATCCCATCCGTATTCTCGGGCCTCTTTGTTTGCACTCGTGCAATTTCAGTCCTCGTGACTTCTCAGCATTGCGAAGGCTGCGACCGTTCGCCTTGGTGGAAGCTTCGCCAAGCCCTGAAAAATTAAGAGAACCTCCCGGGCACGGAGATTGCTAACCTGCTTTCTTAGGCAGCTTCGCAGCGCGCTTTATTGAAGTGAGGCTTCTGTATGAAAAAGGACGCTGTGACACAGGATCATTCTCCAACCTGGGATGAGTGGTTCCTGATTGTGGATTTGCTTCTGGCGGTCTTCGCTATCACCTGGGTGCTGATCCGGCTGTTTCTTTAGGGGCCAGAGGAAGCAGGGATTGTTTGGTTCAAAGCGGACCTTTTCAATGAAACTCATAGCCGAAAGGGTCGATACGACCCTCGGAGAGCTCATAGCCGCTCTGAGCGATGCGGCCTTTGAGCTCTGCGGCGACGAAAAAGAGGCCTACATACTTGTGAGCCTGGCCCTGGAGGATATATTTCTGAACGACGCTTTCAGGCGGGCACTCCGTGCGCTCTTTTCTGCCGCTGGAAAGCAGTCGCCAGAAAGGTACTTAGTGCGTGCCTAAGGAAAGAAAAAAGCATTTGCGGGGGTCAAAATAGCTCAGGAGCCTCCGGTATGGTCGAGGCAAAAAGTGGCCTTCTTTGATCCTGTGGACCCAATAGGGGAATATGACGAGACCATTCGGAGGAGAATCGAGCTTCACCCGGAACTGAGCCTCATGCTCGCCGTTCTCGAAGCGGCGGTCTCTTCCTTTCAGAAGCATGTCTCCGCTCGCGACCACAAAGGAAGAAGGATCTTCCGCGAAGTTGAGGAATGGATCTTGGACGATAGGAATGCCGAGATTTTCTCCTTTGTGAGTATTTGCGAGCACTTGGGGATCAATCCCAAATACCTTCGTCAGGGACTGCTCCGTTGGAAGCAGAACAGGCTTGCGGAGCAAGGTTCCGAGCCCCCTGCCTCGCCCGCACATAACCCTTTCTCCGCAAAAACTAGCGCCATCCCCGTCGCCGAAGGGGAGGAAAAACAGCAGCAAGCGAGAGCTAAGCCTGAGCCTGAAGCAGGACCGGATGCCCTGACTCTCTACCTTCAAGAGGTGGCGTCCATCCCCCGTCTGACCTATGAGGGGGAGAGCGATTTGATCAAGCAGATGAGAGAAGGCCAAGAAGAATTGGTCGAGGAAGTCCTGTCGTCGCCTACGGCCCTACGCTATACCGTTGCGCTCATAGACAAGTTGAGAAAGGCTGAGCCCGATGAAACCCGTGCCGTCTTGGAAGCCGAGGGAGAAATCGATCCGCAGGAGTTTTTCACAAGAGCCATCGTCCTTTGCCGGCTGGCTGCCGCCCACGACCGGATCGTATCGAAGTTGAGCGACGTGTCTCTGTCGGGACAGCGACAGGAGCGCCTTGAGACAAATCTTCTGAAGATAAAGGCCGACATCTTTAAGGCCTTAAAAAACCTCCGGCCCTCCGGGTCCTGCATTCAGGAGATCGCGGTCAAGCTTAAGAAATCCTGTGCCCTTTTGACCGAGTTGGAGAAAAAGGCTCAAGCCCTTTCAGGCATAGACCGATCTTCGCTTCTTTCCGAAATCAGCGCTATCGAGAGAGGACTTGAGCTGCCCATGGAGGAGATCAAGCGCCGAGTCCGTTCGATCACAGAGAGCGAGGCCAAGATCAGCTCTGCGAGAAAGGAACTCATCGAAGCTCATCTTTACCTGGTCGTGAGGGTCGCGAGGAAGTTCTCACGGCTTGGCCTCCAGCTCCTGGATCTCATCCAGGATGGGAACATCGGGCTTTTAAGGGCAGCGGAAAAATTCGACCCCAGACTTGGGCTTCGCTTTGCCACTTATGCGTGGTGGTGGATTCGCCTGTTTGTCAGGCAGGGCGCCATCGAATCGGCACGGATTATTCGGGTCCCGGCCGCCGTTATGGAGCAGTGGCGCAAGCTTGGCCAGACTCGCCGCAATCTCTTTCGGAAGCTGGGGAGAGAGCCCGTGCTCAGAGAAGTCGCGGCCGAAATGGGCAAGCCTCTCGACGAGGTGCTTCGAATTGTCAGTGCGATGAGAAAGCCGGTCTCTCTTGAGACCCCTGTGGGTGCGGAGGGCCATCTGGGTCAGTTTTTCGAAAACAAGCGCGGGCCACAGCCATTCGAGATGGCTACGGAGGCGGAGGTCCGTGCTCATGTTGCCAAAGCGCTCGCGGCTCTGCCGCCCAGGGAAGAGGCAGTGCTCAGGGCTCGCTTCGGAATCGGCGAAGCTCACGAGCACACGTTGGAGGAAGTAGCGAGACGGTATTCCATCACCAGAGAGCGGGTCCGGCAAATCGAGCATAGGGCCTTTGGAAGGCTCCGTTTGACCGCCCAAAGAACTGGAGTTCGGCCATCCTAGGGGATTTTGTCGGTAGATAGGGGTGCTCTAATGAAGACGGCGCGCGGTTTGGAGAATCTTCAGGACTTTATCGAAGTCGCGCGGGGGGAGCGCCCGGCGGATCTGGTTCTGAAGAACGGTAAAATCGTTAACGTCCTTTCGGGAGAGATTCATGACGGCGATGTCGCGATCTACGAGGAAACGGTTGCGGGCGTTGGAGACTATCGGGGCAATAAGGAAATCGATTTGCGCGGCTCCTATATCGTCCCTGGCTTTATCGATGGCCATGTCCATGTGGAGAGTTCCAAGCTTCTCTTATCCGAATATGCGACGGCTGTCGTTCCTAGAGGGACCACCGCGGCCGTGATCGATCCCCACGAGATCGCCAATGTCCTCGGCTTGGAAGGCATCCGCTTTATGTTGGCATCGAGCCGAAAGGTGCCGCTGACGGCGTATGTCATGCTTTCTTCGTGCGTTCCGGCCACGAATCTGGAAACCTCAGGGCATCGTCTCCCGGCCGAAAAGCTCGCGCCGCTCTTAAAGCACAAGAGGGTCCTCGGCATCGCCGAAGTGATGAATTACCCCGGTGTTTTAACCGGTGAGGCCGAAGTCCTGGAGAAGATTTTGCTCGGCAGGACAAGGAGGGTAGATGGCCATGCCCCGGGCCTCACCGGCAAAGATCTGTGCGCGTACATTGGCACGGGCATCGGTTCCGACCACGAGTGCACGAGCGCCGAAGAGGCTCGGGAGAAGCTTCGGCTGGGAATGCACGTCATGATCCGCGAGGGGTCGATCGCCAGAAGCCTCGCGGATCTGCTTCCCGTAGTCACGGCCGAGAACAGCCGGCGGCTCTTTTTTGCTTCGGATGACCGCGGCCCTGAAGATCTGTGGGAGGAGGGTCATCTCGACTTCATGATTCGAAAAGCGGTCTCGTTGGGCATGAAGCCCATGACGGCGGTTCAGATCGCTACGATCAACGCCGCAACCTATTTCGGGTTGGAACGCCTCGGTGCGGTGGCGCCGGGGTACCGAGCCGATCTGGTGGTTCTCCAGGATCTCGAGCATCTTCGGGTCCTGAAGGTGTTTAAGGGCGGGAGGCTTATGGCTGAGGATGGAAAGCTCCTTCAGCTCCCCTCTTTGCAGCCCATAACCGTAGGCTATGGCTCTTTCCGGGTTGATTGGTCGGGGCTTTCCAGGCTCTCGGTAGCGGCGGGAGGGGATCGGATAAAAGTTATGCAGCTCGTCCCGGGGCAGATTTTGAACCGGTCGGTTGTGGAGAAGGCAAAGATTGAAAACGGTTTTGTGGTCTCGGATGTGGAAAACGATATTCTCAAACTGAGCGTGATCGAGCGCCATCATGCCACCGGAAACGTGGGCGTCGGTTTCGTCAAAGGCTTCGGCCTCAAAGGCGGTGCGCTGGCCTCTTCCGTGGCTCACGACTCCCATAATATCATCGTCGTGGGGGCTAGCGACGAGGAGATGAAAGTCGCGGCTCGCGAAGTAGCGAAGATGGGAGGAGGGCAGGTCGTAGTTAGAGGAGGCAGCCCGGTGTCTGCTCTCCCCCTACCTGTCGCCGGCCTCATGTCCGATCGAGCTCTGGGAGATGTCGTGGTTTCGTCCAGGGAGCTGAAGAGAGCGGCCAGGAACTTGGGCTGCCTTCTTCAGGATCCGTTCATGGCTCTTTCCTTTCTCGCTCTACCCGTCATTCCGGAGCTCAGAGTCACAGATCGAGGTCTGGTCGACGTCAGGAGAGCCGGGCTTATTCCGCTTTTCGGGGAAGGTTGACGTTTCTTTCATGGGAAAGCTTACTCTTCTTTACTCCAGGGAAGCGATCGCAGAGCGGGTAAGAGCATTGTCCGAAACGATCAACAGAGATTATGCCGATAAAGAGCTTGTCCTGGTAGGCATCCTTAGGGGGACCTTTGTCTTCCTCGCCGATCTCGTCAGGCTTTTAAAAGTGCCGGTGCTGGTAGACTTCGTCGGTGTATCGAGTTACGGCTTCGGCACCGAGTCCTCGCAACAGATCACCCTTACCAAAGACCTTCAGCTTCCCGTGACGGGGAAGCATGTCCTGATCGTAGAAGATATCTTAGACAGTGGTCTCACTGTCGATTTCGTCTTAACCTTTTTGCGCCAAAGGCAGCCGGCATCGCTGAAGGTCTGCACGCTCATTGACAAGAGGCAGCGACGGCTCATCGACGTGCCCGTGGACTACGTCGGCTTCGAACTCGAAGGTGGATTTGTCGCCGGCTACGGGATAGACTGCGCGGAACAGTATCGCTCGTTGCCGGATATTTACCGGGTTGACTCCGGAGAGGGATAGGGAAGAGGCGCGCTCGCGGTTCCTGTTGGAGGCGGAAAAACGAGCAGGCTACTTCTTGGAAAAAAAGCCGAGTCAAGGTAAAGTCCCTTTGGCGGGCCTGCGGGATTCCATCACGACAACAGGAGGAGACGGAATGAAACGGCGAGCTGTACCTACTGCGCTTATCTTAGTTTTTCTGCTCGGCCTTCGGACCTGGGCCGGGAGCATCGACGAGGTCACCTTTCTGAAAAAGATTCAAACCTACGAGGCGGTCGTGGATACGACCATCGTGACCCAAGAGGGGAAACGGATCAAAGTCACGAAAGGGACAAGATTGAACGTGGCGGGGTTCACCTCGACCGAGGCCTTCGTCGTTTCGCGAAAGGACAGACCAACCGGGTTCGTCAAGCGGGGAGATATCGTCCCGGCGAAGCCGTGAGCGGGGAAAGAGGTCCCGAGGCGGACCGAAATCGGAGTTAACAACTTGAGTTGAGGGGATGTCCATGGCTGCAATGCGGTTCGGTCTCCAATTGTTTCCCTGGTGTACCGCTCCAGAGATGGTCGCCTACACCAAGAGGGCGCTATCCCAGCACCCGTTTACCAAAGTGTGGGTGCCGGACCACCTTTCCTATGAGAACGTTTTCGTTACCTTGGCCTCGCTCGTCATGGAGACTTCCGCTCACGTGGGCACTTCTGTGGCCCAACCCTTCAGTCGGACTCCCGTTGATCTGGCATCAAGCTTCGCGGCTCTCTCTCATTTGGCGAGAGAGCGGGGAATTACGGTCGGTATCGGAACCGGCGCCGTGACTTCGGACATGATTCGCAAGCAGCGGCGAGTCACCATGGTGCGAGAGATGGTGCTGCTTCTCCGAGAGCTATTCGCCGGCCGCAAGGCGACCCTGGGGGAGTTTCCCAATCTCGCGGATTTCTTTCGCCTCGATCCGGCGGCACAAACCCTGCTTCGCGTTCCTCCCGTCGAGCCGCCGGAGATTTTCGTCGCTGCCGCCGGCCCGCAGACGCTCAGGCTTGCAGGGGAGCTCGGCGATGGGCTGATCTTGAGCAATTTCTCCTTTCCCACGGCTTTGCTCAGGCGAGGCATCCTGGACGCTGCAATGGCCAAAGTACAGGAGGGGCGGCGTGCTCGGGGCGACGGGGGCCCGTTTACCAAGGTGTTTCACCTGCACGTCTCGGTTGCACGCGATGGCGGCCATGCCAAGCGGTTCTCCAAGCGCCTGGCCTCGATCTCTCTCGCCCGCAGCAATCTCGGACGCAACAAGCTGGTTCGGCTGGGCTTTCCGGCCGAGGAGGCGACCGCCATAGAGAAGGCGTACCACCAGGGCAGAGGAGCGGACGATATGGAGCCTCTGGTCAGCGACCGGCTAATTGAGGAGAGCGGCATTATCGTCGCCGGCACGGCGGGGGAATGCATTGCACAGCTGGACGAGCTGCTGCGTCTGGCAAAACCTCACCGCTTCGATATTGTCGATATCGCCACTCCTTTGGGGCCCGACCTGGGTGAAGCCATCGACATCATTTGCCAGGAGATCCTGCCCGAGTTGCAGCGTCGCTCGGATTCTTATTGCGATCGGGTTTGACTGATTTGTTAAGAGCTTGCGATCTTTGATTTATAGTAATTCCAGGCCCGTATATACTCCTGGTCATCCGAGACTGCCCTTCTGCGTTGGTCCTCTCCGCTGATATACACCGGCTCTCCGATCTGAACCGAACGGTACAGCAACTCTGCGGCCTCCTCAAGGAAAAGGGATTTCACCACCGCCTCGTATACGGTCCGGCCGACGCTCACCGATCCGTTGCCCCTGAGGATGAGCGCCTCCGCGCCACCAAGGGCTTCGGCTGCTTCCCTTCCCAAGTCGGGGGTTTTAACCAGGTGTGGGTTAGAGTGGACTGAGACGCTTTCACCCAATAGTGAGCTCCAACCATGCGTGGCCTTCACAGGCCGATCCACTATGCCGAAAACGTAGGTATAGGGGCCATGGGCGCGGCAAATGGCTTTGATCTCCGGCCGCTTCCTGTAGATGGCGAGATGGAGCTGATGCTCGAGCGGTGGCTCGGCTTTGCCGCTAATTACGGTGCCGTCTAGGTTCACCGTCGCTATGTCGTTGGCAGTTTTAACTAGCCGCAGCGCCTTGCGAGGGGTTATGAACATCCTTCTTTCGTTGCCGGGAACCCGCGCGCTCACGTGGCCGAACCCTTTGACCAAACCCTCGTTGTCGAGAATCTTGCAAGCCACAAGGATGTCCCGCTTGAGCTGCTCCACTTGATCTGCAGTGCTTTTTTGTCTCACAAGTCACCGAACCTTCCTGCCTTTTTCGGCGTCAGGGACCCTCAGGCCGATGGCTGCGATCTGCGCGTCAACGTCCTGCCGGAACATTTGTCGCAAGGTCTCATTGTCCCAGCGCCGGATGCCGTAGGCCACGGCCAATGCGCTGAACTTGGACTCGGAGGCGCCGAAGGTGTCCAGCGCGTGCGGGTACCACTTGTCTACGGTCCGTTGCGCATCCGCCGCCGTCGCGCCGCACAGCCGGGCGTATTCGGGATGCTGCACGATGTCCCGGATGCGCCGCGCGCCGAAGGAGGCGTGAAACCTTTCCTCATGCACCATCGAGGTCATTTCCCGGGCCAGAGGCGCGTAGCTGCAATTCTCCATGCCCCGCAGGTGGTACCAGGCGACCAGATCCAGAAGGAAACAGAAGCCGCAGACGTCCACCCAGCTCTCGAAGGGCACGTTGAACGCGGAAAGGAGGTGTTCGCCCATGCGCACTTTGAGAAGATTCGCGGCCTTCTCCTCGCCTTCCGGGCCAAAGGAGCGAAGCAAGCGGCAATCGACGAATCCCTGGTGGGCCTCGTCGGCGGCGATCTGCGCCTGGATGTAGCGATCCTCCGGCGTCGGCCCCTGATTGATCCAGGGTTGATGTTGCTCGACGGACGCGAACTCGGTGGATGCCAAAGCGTAAATGATCTTGATGAGCGTGGTTTTGTAATCCTCAGGCATCTGCTCGACCGTCTCGATCTTGCGCATGCCCAGAAGCTCGCCCCATTGCACGGACCGCGATACGCTCATTGTGCCTTCCTCCCACACTGGCAGTTCATTTGATGGGGTGGTGAATTATCTAGTTGACCGGCTTTTCGGGAACAGACTATCGAATAACGAGCTACGATGTCAATCCACTCGAGTAGATCCATTTAGACAGGCAGGTCAAATCTTTTGCTTCGAAGCATGAAAATCACTTTTTCCGCAGCCTGTTGGAGATTTCCATCGTGCTTCCTGCTCGTATACTATGCTTGGCCCGCAACCCCAGAACGTGGTTACCGCGAGGCCTTAAGGGTGACAATTTTCTGCGGTTGGCGGAGCTTTCTCAGGGCCGTGGCTTCAATTTGGCGAATTCTTTCACGCGTGACGCCAAAAACTTTTCCGGTTTCCTCTAGCGTATATTCTGCTTTCTCTCTGATCCCAAATCGCATGCGGATGATCTTTTCTTCCCTAGGGCTAAGAGTGGTGAGGATTCTTCGCGTTT
Source organism: Deltaproteobacteria bacterium (assembly GCA_016180805.1). GTDB lineage: Bacteria > Desulfobacterota > Binatia > UBA9968 > UBA9968 > 2-12-FULL-57-22. Next base: position 16,139 of record JACPAM010000241.1, read on the forward strand.
CCTCCTGGAATTTAAGATAAATAGCCTCTTCTTCAGGGTCAGGAGAGCGCTCATTCTTGATTAGGTCCCCGAGACAGCTTTCTTCTCCATCGGCTATGGGCGTTGCAAGAGAAACCGGTTCTTTTACCAGGTTGAGGATCGGCTGCACCTTTTCTACTGGTATTGCCATTTGAACGGCAATCTCCTCCAGAGTGGGCCGCCGGTTAAGTTGGCGGTTGAGGAAATGCGCGGTTCGAGTAAATTTGTTAGTCAAGTCAACCATGTGAACCGGGATACGGATGGTGCGGGAATGATCCGATAGGGACCGGGTGATAGCCTGACGTATCCACCAGGTTGCGTAAGTTGAAAACCTGAAACCGAACCGGTAATTGAATTTGTCTACGGCCCTCATAAGGCCGAGGTTGCCTTCCTGGATTAGATCGAGCAACTGGAGGCCCCGGCCGCAGTACTTTTTCGCAATGGCCACAACGAGACGGAGGTTGGCCTCGATGAAGTTCTTCTTCGCCAAGGCGACCTGTGCCTCTTTGTCAAGAATACTCTTAACCCTGCGCGCAATTTCCTGGGCAGCCATTCCCATCTCTTTCTCGATGGTTTGAATCGCTACCCTTTTTGCTTTTCCTCTGATTTTCTGTTCCAGTTCCTTGAGCCTCTCGTAGGTCCGTTTATAGCATTCAATAATCATTTCGATCTGGCCGCGGTTCAGTTGGATGCTCGTCACCGCGGGAGCAATTCTTTCTCTCTGCCGGATCAGTTTCTTATCGAGTTTCTGCCGACGACTTTTACTGATTTGCTTGTCTAGTTGCCTGGCCGTGCTTTCATAACTGCCAGCCAGATACTGGAGTTTTCTCATTTGCGTCCGAAAATGAGTTTTGAGAGTTTTCTCGTCTACCGAGAGATTTGCCGATGTCTCGTCCGGATCCCTCACCACATCGCGCACGTTTACGAGTCCGGTAGCGACTTTCCTCCCTAGATCAAGTGCGTAACGAAGTGCAAGAAGGGAAGATAGGGCTTCTGCGGCGATCCGTGCCTCGCCCTCCTCGATTGTTTGGGCCAGCTTTAACTCTTCTTCGCGACTCAGGAGGCGGATGGATCCCAACTCACTGAGATATACGAAAACCGGATTTCTGCCCTTCGGTAAGGTATCGTTCTCGAAGTCAGTGCCAGCCTCTTCCTCATCCGACACCTCCTCAATCTGGCTTTCCGGGATAAGGAGTTGATCGGGGTCCCAATTAGCTTCCTGAGACTGCTCCTGCAAAGCAATATCCGGCGAATCCTCCACCACCTTTACGAAAAGGTTAGATTCCCCCCGATCTATGCGGTTATTGTTACTCATCTCTAAGCTCCCTTTAGACAATACCCTAATACCTTTTATCCTGAAATCCCCCTTTGTTTGCGGAACAAGGGAATGATTTGCTCTCGAGAGTGCCCGTAGTAGGTTGCCCTTACCTGCTTCCGTGCTCATCAAGCCAGCGCAGGAGCTGGCGCACGCTTCCTGACGCGAGCGCCACGCTCGTATCCGCGGCGCCATAATAGAGGTGGATGGTGTCACCATCCGGGGCAATGGTGGTGCCGCAAGGAAACACGACGTTGTCCACATCCCCGTGCTGCTCGTAGGGCTGCTCCGGGCCAAAGATCCACTCGTCGCCGCGTTTCAGGCACCGCTCCGGTGCATGCAGATCAAACAGAGCCAGTCCTAGTCGGTAAATGGAGCCGGCCGCTGTCTGTCGCACACCGTGGTAAATCACCAGCCAACCCTGCGGGGTTTCGATGGGCGGGGGCGAGAGGCCGATTTTATTCGCATTCCACCACGCACCCCGCCGGGCTTCCAGCATAGGACATCCACATGTGCGCGCCGTGATAACCGACCGGGCGATGGATCAAAGCCCAATAGCCGCCAATACGATGAGGAAACAGGGCCGCATTTTTATCTTCCGGTGGCATGATCATCCCATAGCGCTCGAAGTGGTGGAAATCGTCAGTGAGCGCCAGGGCTACGCCCGGGCCGCTGCTGGTGTAGGCAGTATAAACGATGGAATACTTGCTTAGTTCGGGGAGGTAGGTGATGCGTGGGTCTTCAATGCCCCACCGTTCCTCGGGGAAGTGTTCGCGATCGGGCAACAGGGTGGGCTGGGGGTCAATCTGCCACTTATCCACACCGTTAGCGGAGCGGGCGACGCACAAGTGGGAATGGCCGCGCCGGTCCTCCACGCGGCAGAGTAACAGGGTGGTGCCATCTGGCAGCAACGTGGCGCCAGGGTTAAACACGCTATTGGCCGGATAGGGCCAATCGGCCACGGTCAAGATGGGATTGAGCTGATGACGGCGAAAGAGTTCGGGGTGTTGATTGTTCATTGAGACCGTGCCTCCACAGATTCGAGGGCATTCTCAGCCAGGCGCAGCTCCAGCAAGGACTGAAGAAAGGCTAGCGTAGACTCCGCGCCCTGATTCTCGTTCGCGCGGTCGGGATGCAGACCGTCTCGACAACCGCCTGTCATCGGGTCGTAGATAGGAAGGTTCAGGTCGTTGCGCCCGAGGAACCACTCGAAGGCGCGTCGGGCTTCCTTGCGCCAGCGCTTGTCTCCCGTGATCCGGGCTGCTTCGAGGCAGGCGGATACCATGGCTTGAGCCTCAACCGGCTGTTGATCGAACCGGGCACGCTTACCGCCCCGCTGATAAAAGCCGTTGGATCCGATGGGGACAAAATGACCCCCAGCCTCCTCAGCGCGCTCCAAGTCGGCCAGCCAACCGAGCGACTCCAGCCCGGCCTCGGTCATTGCTTTATTCGGCATCGATCGGCCGCACATGAGCAACGCTTGAGGCAGCGTAGCGTTGCAATAGGTGAGCGCCTCTTCGTACCAGCGCCATCCGCCAGAGCGATTGCGTTGATACAATGCCAGCAGCCGCCCGGCCAATTCCTCCCGGACCTGGCCTGCCATGCGGTCGCCGGCAAACCGCTGTAGATACTCGTGGATGCCGATGAGCGAGAAGGCCCAGGCCCGCGGGCTGGTCGTTTGGAGAATGGCGGGCAAAGCCCGCTCGAACAACCAGCCAGCCATACTGTGTAAGGCCGGCGTGTTAGAGCGGCCCAACACCGTGCCCAATGCCCGCAACGCGCGGCCGTAGCTGTCGTCTGAACCTCTATCTTCCAGCCAGCGGCGCTGGTAATCCATAAAGTTGCGAAAGCGTCCGGTCTCAGAGTTGAAGGCATACCAGACGAAGGCGAGATAACGGGAGGACAGTTCCAATGCCTCTCCGTTGCCGAGTTCCTCCAAGAGAGTGCTCACCATCAGAGCGCGGGCGTTGTCGTCGGTGGTGTAGCCCTCGTGATAGTTGGGCACCGTGAAAATGGCGTGTTGCAACATGCCGGTCTCGTCCGCCATGTGGCGTAGGTGATCGAGTTTAAGAGGGGGCAGATCGCCCGGGTATTTGTCCAGCGCTTTGACCGTGAAGCCGGGGGGGATGAAATGCCGGCGTTCGGCACGGGCGCGTTCAAAACTCTCCATGTAGCGCCGCGCCACCTGTGGCCAGACCATCTTCCGCCCAAACAGATAGGCCCGCTTGCGCATGGCGTGGCGCTTGGCCTCATTGTCCAACAGGTTAATCACTTGTTCGGCCAACGCCGCCGGATCACGGAACGGCACCAATGCTCCCCGTTCTTCGGCCAGCATCTCTTCGGCATACCAATACGGTGTCGAAATCACCGCCTTGCCCGCCCCCAGCGTGTAGGCCAGTGTGCCGGAGACGATCTGCGCCGGGTTGAGATAGGGCGTGATGTAAATATCGGACGCGCCGATGAAGTTGACGAGTTCCTCCAACGTGACAAATCGGTTGTAGAAGATCACCTGACCTTCCACGCCTTTCTCTTGGGCCATCCATTGCAGGGAGAGCCGATACGTTTCGCCATCGAGCCGCATGACGTGGGGATGGGTCGCGCCGAGGATGATGTACACCACGTTCGGATATCGGGCCAAAATGGCGGGCAGGGCGGCGATGACATTTTCGATCCCTTTGTTCGCTGAGAGCAAGCCAAAGCTGAGTAAGACGGTTTTGCCCTCGACTCCAAACAGGTCTTTGTGGAAACTCGGGTCTACAAACGGCACATCGGGGATGCCGTGTGGGATCAGATCGATCTTCTCCGGCGGCACACGATAGACCTCTTGCAAGAATTCCGCGCCGCGCTTGCTCATGACGACCAACCGATCTGACAGCGCCGCGACTTCTTCCAACACCCGTCGCTGATCCGGGTCGGGTTCCTGCAAAATGGTGTGCAAGGTCGTGACAATGGGCATGCGCAATTCGCGTAAGAGGGCCAGGATGTGACTGCCCGCACGCCCGCCGAAGATGCCATATTCGTGCTGCAGGCACACGAGATCTACGTTGTTGGTATGCAGGAAGTCGGCAGCGCGGAGATAAGAGTCGATATCCTTCTCCGTCAGTTCAAAGCGAACCCGGGCCGGATAGGCGTAGCCGGTCTCGATGTCGTTGACGGGCAGGGCAATGCATGTGGTCCCTCCGTACTCGGCAGCGATGGCCTCACACAAGTCCGTGGTGAACGTGGCGATGCCGCACTGGCGCGGCAAGTAGTTACCGAGCATCGCGATTCTGTGAATCGCTCCTCTGGTGATCACGTCGTTCATCATCCCTCCAATCGAGCGCGCGCTACGGAAGACAGCTCTTTGCTTGGGCTGGTTAGAGAGTTAAGTTGGGCTGACTTGAAGATTCAAGTAGCCTGGAAGTAAAACCCTATGCCTTAGTTGGGTGAACGTCAATCCGCTTACGGGAAAATCCTGCGTCGATGACGTCGCGAATATTGGCAGCAGCAGTGCTCATGCGCGGCGCATGACACCTTGATTAGGCTGGGAAGCACTCCCACTTCTCGTTCCGGCTTCTTCATTCCTTTTTTCGCGAGCCTTGAGAGCATTGTCTAACTGTTCCGCGACCGCACTCTTTGTTTCTCCCATCACTTCAGAGATCTCGCAAACCAGTAGCTTTCTCGCCCTTTCCAGCGTCCACTTCTCGCTAGGGGATAGCGCCTTCGTCTCGCTCAAATCAGTCAATGACTCAACGACCTTAGCCAAGTCAGATGCCGACCCGGAGGTGAAAAGTCTTAAGTTATCAACGGAACGCTGCTTCCAGTTCTTGGCTGTTGCGGCCTCAGCTGTTCTGGCTGCCTTCTTTAACTGGTCTAGCAGCTTCGGGATCTCAGACCTCTTCAGCAGTCGGCGGATGCCTAGGGCCTCGGCTTTATCTACGGGGACGAACAACTCGCCGCCCCCACCGTCCAAGACAACCAAATGATAGAACCTGGTGGGCTTGCCATCGACAACCTTCTTGACCACCGGGCCAATCACGCAGGGGCCCTGACATGGATAATTCACCTTAGTCCCAACGGTCAGTATCACTCAAATCTCCTCTTTAAAATAAAATGTGTTATTTCCCATCTCTGGTTAGAGGGTTAAGTATTATAGTTTCACTTGAAGAATTTCAGGTAACCTCGGAGTGAAACCCTACGCTATGCCTTAGATTCATAAACCACCCTAGATCAATTAACTTTAATTGTCAAGTTCAATCTTTACAGCATCGAGAAAATATAGTAAAGTTAACCAGCTTTGGTTAATCAAAGCCAGAAACACTCTGAATATTCCGGAGTTATTTAAGCAACGGCTGGAGGAGTTGGGTCACGAGCAGAGGGAGTTGGCTGCTGTGGCAGAGGTCACAGAGTCTTATATTTCCCAGTTGCTCACTGGGAAGAAATCCCTTCCCGCTCCCAATCGGTCGGGCATTTATGAAAAGATCGAGGCGTTTTTGAAACTCTCCTCTGGAGTTCTGACAAAGCTGGCTGAGCTGCAGCGCAAAGAGGAGCTTGCATTTCTCGAGCGCCTGAGGTTTAAGCATCAATGGCCCACTGTGCTTTATTACTACCGGGAATTGCAAAACCTAAGAGATCCCCTCCATTTCCAGGCCAAGAGATCAACGTAAGGGACTCGCACCCGGTCGGTTGGGAACCGGGATAGTTAGAGGGAGAAAGACAAATGACACCGGCTTGATACCGGAATAAATAGGAAGGGATAAACGAGGTGCCGACATGGACGATAGGGATAAACGGTTGTTTGTGGGTATAAAAATCTCGGCGGATTGTGACCCTAGGGGCGGAAAAGCTTATCGGAAGGTGCCTACAAGATGGGTTTCCCGTTAGTGACATCGACAATGTCAGCCGCAATGTCCGCAGCGTCGTACCACTGATTACGCAGGGCTATCGGCTAGCGGACGATTCTGTCAGAATATACGCCGACCCGAAAGTTCGTGTTGCACTTGCTGTTTAATGTGCAAGCCAAAGTTTGAAAGGGAACCATATGGGACACGAGACATTCATAAAGCGCAAGAAAGAGCTGGCCCGCCAGGAGAAGCAAAGGAAGAAGGCGGCCCGCCGGCTGGAGCGTAAAGAAGAACAGCCAAGAGGCGGGCAGCGGCCTGAGGGCGAAGATCCAGACATTGCAGGGATTCGCCCCGGACCGCAGCCGAAAACCTACTGATAATGATTCTTCACGCTACAAGTCCTAAATATCCCCATCCACTATTCAGCTTGAGAATGACCTGAAAGGACTACTCCTTCCCTTTCTTTACGGAGCGTTGCGTTCGGGTGCTGTCACTCCATAGGAATCGGCTGATAAAGGTGCTATTGTTTTCTGTGCAAACCCATGCAAATTAGCCATCGCGTCTAAAACTCTCATAGAAGATTAATGAACCAGAGCGTACCCAGTCGTCGCGGCGATATCCGCAACGTCGCCATCATTGCTCATGTGGACCACGGAAAGACAACCCTGGTGGACGCCATGTTGCACCAGAGCGGCATCTTTCGCGCCAACGAGCCAGTGGTGGAGCGCGTCATGGATTCGTTGGATCTGGAGCGCGAGCGAGGCATCACCATACTGGCCAAGAACACCTCCATCCATTACGCCGGAGTTAAGATCAACATTGTCGACACTCCGGGGCACGCCGACTTCGGTGGGGAGGTGGAGCGGACGCTTTCGATGGTGGATGGAGTGATGCTGCTGGTCGATGCCTCGGAGGGGCCTCTGCCGCAAACGCGGTTTGTTCTGAAAAAGGCGCTCGACGCCGGACTGCCGCCGATCGTCTGTATCAACAAAATCGATCGCGCGGATGCCCAGCCCGGTGCCGTGCTGGACGAAATCTATGACTTATTCATAGATCTCGACGCCACCGAGGGACAGCTAGATTTCCCCGTCGTATACACCAACGCCCGCGCCGGTATGGCAACCCGTGATCTACGGCGGCCCTCGGATAGTCTGAAACCCTTGTTTGACTTGATCGTCCGGGCACTCCCGGGACCACTGGCGGACCCCTCGGCTCCGGCACAATTCCAAGCCAACAACTTGGACTACGACGATTACGTCGGCCGCCTGGCGATCGGCCGGTTGAAGAGCGGCACGTTGAGCCCCGGGTTGTATACCCTCTGCCGTCCAGATGGCTTAGTGCTGCCCGTAAAGATCACGCAGGTTTTCGGGTGGCAGGGACTGAAGCGGATCGAGCTCGAATCGGCCAGTGCGGGCGACATTGTTGCTGTGGCGGGCATTGAAGAGATCCAGATCGGTGACACCCTCGCCGACCGTGATCATCCGCGACCGTTGCCTCCGCTGCGTGTGGATGAGCCTACCATCGCGATGATCTTCAGCGGCAACAACTCGCCGTGGGCCGGCCGCGAGGGAGAATTTGTGACATCGCGCAAGCTGCGCGAGCGCCTTTTTCACGAACAGCGCAAAAACGTAAGCCTTCGCGTGGAAGAGACGGACTCACCGGACGCCTTTAAGGTGACCGGCCGAGGCGAGTTTCAGCTCGCCATCGTGATCGAGACGATGCGGCGTGAAGGATACGAGCTGCAGGTATCCAAGCCGACGGTCGTCACGCGGGAGGTTCACGCCGTCGTTCAAGAGCCCGTGGAGATGCTGGTGATCGACGTTCCGGAGGAATACATCGGGATCATCTCCCAGTTGCTCGCGGCCAGGCGCGGCAAGATGAGCAAGATGAATCACGGCGGCTCCGGACGCGTGCGGCTCGAGTTTTCCGTGCCCTCGAGGGGATTGATCGGGTTCCGCTCCCGCTTCCTCACCGACACGCGGGGCACCGGGATTATGAATGCGCTGTTCAACGGTTGGGCGCCCTGGCACGGGCCGATCGAGGCCCGCAGCAACGGCGCCATGGTAGCGGACCGGGAGGGGCTGGCCACACCCTACGCGGTCTTTCATCTCCAGGAGCGGGGCGTGCTCTTTGTCGCCCCGGGGACGCGCGTGTATGAGGGTATGATCGTCGGCGAGTACTCACGCGACAACGATCTCAACGTCAACATCTGCCGCGAGAAAAAATTGACCAATATCCGCGCCGCCGGCCGCGACGAGAATATCCTGATCACGCCCCATCGTGAGATGGGGCTCGAGGAGGGGATTGAGTGGGTCGGCGACGACGAACTGGTGGAGGTCACACCCCGATCGATCCGCCTGCGCAAAAAGATCCTCAAGCAAACCGAGCGACCACGCAGGCGCCGGGATGATATGGACTAGAGAGGGATCGGTGCGGAATAAACGCTCATCTCATCACGGCGACCTGGGGTTCAGGCCGTCTCCTTACCGCGCGCTCCTTGGAGACCAGGTTACCCCCAAGCCGCTCTTGGCGCACTCGCTTTTGAAAAGAGCGTGGATTTCCTCTTCCTCATCCTCGTACTCGATCTGGTCGCCCCCGAGCGTGACGCTCTTGGCGAGCTTCTCCTCTTCCGGCGCCGTACTAAACTTACGGCTACCCCAGCGTAGCGCTAGGTAACGGGCCGGCTCCCTGCCTGTGTTGAAGTGCTGGTGAAACCAGCGATCCGGGGGGACCACCATGCTTCCCGCGCTCCAATCGAACTTCTCCTTTTTGCCTCCCTCCGGCCACAGCAAGGAGTAGCCGTGGCCGCTCAGGATGATCACGTGGGCGCCCGGCCCATGGCGGTGTGCTTTCTTGTAGGTTCCCGCAGGAAACTCCGAGATGTGAGCGCACATGGTGTTGTTGGCGATCTCGAACAATATGGTGGCGCCGCCCGCGCCCCGCTCTTTCCACTCGATGAGCTTGAAGCCGTAAACGTCCGCGACGAAGTTCGTATCCCAGACCCGGCCCGGGTAAGCCTTGCCTTTCCCCGAGAAATAGTCCTCCTCGCCGCTGTAGCGGTCGGCGAAGAAAAAGTCGTTGTTGAAGATGAAGTCGTAGTTATGAAACAGGTTCAGAATCAACGGCATGTTGGTTACCGCCATGAATCGGGCCGGCTTGTCACCGGACCCGTTGAAGTGCTGATACCAGGCGTTTAGGGGCGAGGAGAAGAGGCTTCCCTCCTGCCACTCGAAAGTTTGCTTTTTCCCTTCGTTCAGCCACACCGTGGTGGCTCCCCGGCCGCTCAGGACAAAGATCAGCTCTTCGAAGATGTGCCGTTGCGGGGCGAGGCTCTTCCCCGGCGCAATCTCGCAGATGTAAGCGTTGTTGGTTTGCCCGACGGTCGCCTCCCCTTTGAGGATGGTGCCGTCGAGATCGATGTATGTCCCATATCCCCCCATGCGATGCCAGGGTTTCAGCGGGATGTGCTTCATGTCCCGGACTCCAATGCCCGAAACGCTGTCGATTCCCTCCTCCATCACAAACTTCTGGTATGATGTGCGACCCCCTAATGTGGGGATGGACTGACTGATTGAAGAAGCCATTTTTCTACCCTAGGCCTCCTTCGCCTCACTTAGAGAAGCCAGCAGGCTCCCGTGCCCGGCGATGCGCGCGCGGATCTTCAGGATCTTGAAAGAGTGCCAGATCAAGGCGGCCGTGCTGCTTACGACCGGGACCCGAAGGTCGCTTTCCAGCTCCTGGAGCCAGGGGACGGCGAAGTGTGCGCACGGGATATAGACCGCCTGGGCATGAGGCGCCTCAAAGAACACCTTCCTCGCATGGTGATAGGACGCCTCAAGGGGCAGTTCGTGGATAGCTTCGACCTCCCGTGACAGACCGTTGATGCGCACGACCTCAAAGCCCGATCCTTCCAAGAATTTTTTAACCTGCTCGTTCTGATAATCGAAATAGGGAGAGGCCACGGCGATCTTTTTCACGCCCAGGCTGTTAAAAGCTTCCACGGCGCCCGTCTGGTTCGTTGTCACCGGGATGCCGAACCTGTTCTCCAGCCGGTCGATGATGGTCTTGTCGCTGCCTACGCCCATCAGGCGAAACATCGGAGAGCCGCCAATAGTGATGATATCGACCTTCCGCTTGGCAAGATACTCCGCTGCCTGATCGATCATCTTGATGGAGGCCTCGAGCCCCTGGCGCTCGTTCAGGCTCTGGATCACCAGGTTCGTTTGGGCGAGGGTCACCCCCGGCGGGACGATCCGATAGAATTCATATAGGAAGCTTTCCGCAACCACCGCGGGATAAATGTGGCCGATTCTTGCCCTCCAACCGTACGCCCGCATCGCTTCCCTCCCTCCTCAGTAGAGCCTTTCGACGAAACCCGACTCCTCTAGCTCCCGCACGAAGCGCATATCGGCGAAGTCGCCGGGATTCACTGCGTTGGCCTTGTCCGGATAGAAGAGCTCAAGCACCGTTTTGATCCCGCTGATCGCAGGATAGGGAATCTTGGGAACATACTCTGCGAAAACCTCCACCGTTTCCGCGAGGAACCTTTGGTCCGCGGTGCGCAGATATTTCGTCAGGATATCGGCGCTGGCCTTCTTTTGTGTCTTGAAATAGTGGATACCCTCCACGTACGCTCTGACGAATCTCCTCACCGTGTCAGGCTTGGTTTCTATGAATTTTCGCCTGACCGTAAGCCCGGTGTGCTGATACGGAAAACCCGCTTTGGTCAGATCCAGATGGACATGGTACCCTGTCTCTTTCAACCTGTGAGGAACGGGAAGCTCTGCCACCGTTGCCTGGATCATCCCGCTCTGGAGCGAGGCGAAGCGCTCCATCACCCCGCCTACCTGCATCAGGGTGACCTCGGTTCTATCGTCGATCCCCAATTTTCTTAATGCCAGCCGGGCCACCATTTCCGAAGAGGCGCCGAAGCGGCTGATCCCGACCTTTTTCCCTCGGAGGTCCTCGGCCCGTTTGATATCCTTCGAAGAGATCAACACGTAAGGGAGTTGATTGACCACGCCGGCTATGAAGACGATGTCCGCCCCCTTCAGGTCTGCGCCAAGCACCGGCGGGCCGGCGTTCTGGCTAAAACTGGCCTCCCCGCTCAGCAGGGCAGCCACATTGGCGGATCCTCCGCTGACGTAAACGGGCTCCACCTCAAGGCCGTATTTTTTGAGGAACCCGGCCTCCTTGGCGATCCACAGCACGGCCTGGGATCCCCCGATGGTGCTGTACATCGCCTTGAGGCTTTCACCCCTGGGCTGGGCCCAGGAGGTCTGCTCAGAGAGAAAAAGGAGCGCGACAACCGATCCAACGGCCAGAATCTTTTTCATTTTCCTCCGCCCGCTCGTTGACCCCCGAGCCGGGGCACAACATCCGTTTTCTTCCACCTTGTGAAGACAGCAGCGGCGAACGAACCGGAAGCTAGCACCCGGCGAATTTCCCTGTCAAGAGGGAAAACGCGACGGGCAGCGGCCCCGGGATGGAACTTGCGCCCGCCTTTGCAGTAAAATCAGCGGCGGTTTCCAAAGTGTGCCCCCGGAGAGGTAATTGAGGACATGAAACGCGACGAGGATCTCATCGAGCAAATCAACACGCTATGGCTGCCCGTTTATCCCTTTATGGCCGCGCATGCGCTGGCGGCGTCGGGCGCGCGCTCGGGGAAGGTCCTGGACCTCGGTCCGTTCGCCGGCGGGATCGCCGTGGGCATTCTCGCACGAAGCGCGGGATTCCATGCTAAGGTGGTGGATGAATCGGAGCGAGTGCTGCGGTCAGCGGCCGAATGGGCCGCCGGGAAAGGCTGCTCCTCTCGGCTGACCGTTCAAAGGGCGCCTGTCGAAGCGATCGATGAGCCCGACGGATCGGTCGACCTTGTGACCGTAAGAGGCGCTTTTTTCTTTCTTACCCCGTTGCTGCTTCGCGAGGTCAAGCGAGTGCTTCGCCCTGGCGGGTTCGGATGGGTGGGCGGAGGATACGGGCCTTTGACGCCAAGGGAGGTGATCGCACCGATCGCCGACCGTTCAAGGCGGCTGAATGAGGACCTCGGCAAACTGAGAGTTACGGTGGCTGAGTGCAAGGAGCTGCTGCGGAGCGTGGGGCTCGCCGCGTGCACTCGAATCTCCGCACGCGGCGGACTGTGGATTGAGGTAACGGGTTAAACAACCGATGGCTACTTACGAATGAGCTCGTTAGTAACTTGCTTGGTCCCGGGGCGTTGGATATCCAGAACCTTGATGGCAAAGGTCAGAGTTTTTCCCGCCAGCGGGTGGTTGAAGTCGAGAACGACCGTTTTCTCCTTGATCTCATGGACGCGGACCGGAAATAGCTGTCCCTGGTCGTTTCGCGCCAGCAGCGTGTTTCCGACCTTTAACGCGTCGTCAGGAAACTCTTTGCGCGGGATTTCCTGGAATGCCTGCGGATCCACGGGGCCGTAGGCGTCTTCAGGCTTCAGGTGGACATTTTTTTCTTCGTTCACCCTCATGCCGGCGAGTTCTTTTTCCAATCCCGCGAGCATTTGCCCTTGTCCATGGGTGTAGGTGAGGGGCTCTTTGCCCTTGCTGGATTCGATCAGCAGGCCCTTGCCATCGGAAAGCGTATACTCTAAGCGAACCATAGCCCCGTCTTTGATCCGGCCTTCGCCTTTGCCCTTGAAAAATAGGAAAGAGAGCGCCGCGATGATACCGACCAGCGCGACGCCGGAGACGGAAAGGATGACTTTTTTCTTCATGGTAACCTCGGAACGGCAAACCTCCTTAAGAAAGGAAAACATATATCTTAACCGCAGGGAAAACAAGCGCACGAGAGGCGGATAACGGTAAACCCCGTACCACGGACTTACGTTCGCGGCGTTGGGGCACTGCCCTTCGGGGAAGCTCAGAACATTCATCCTCGCACTCGCGTGCGAGGCGTTCTGTGGTACAGGGTGAACCTTCGCCGCCGCGGTCGCCAGTCACTCTCCGATGATCTTCACCACAACCCGCTTGCGCCTGCGGCCGTCAAACTCGCCGTAGAAGATCTGCTCCCAGGGGCCGAAGTCGAGCTTGCCTTCGGTCACGGCGACGACGACTTCCCGCCCCATGATCTGGCGCTTCATGTGAGCGTCGGCATTGTCTTCGCCGGTATCGTTGTGGCGGTACTGACGGATGGGCTCGTGGGGCGCGAGCTTCTCAAGCCACGCGCCGTAGTCGTGATGCAGCCCGGCTTCGTCATCGTTGATGAATACCGAGGCGGTGATGTGCATCGCGTTCACCAGGACCAGTCCCTCGCCGATGCCGCTCTCTTTCAAGCACTGCTGGACCTGGGGGGTGATGTTGACGAAGGCGACCCTCGTCGGCGTATTGAACCAAAGCTCTTTGCGGTAGCTTTTCATGCGGTGTCCCCTTTGACCTGACTTTCATTTCTTCCTACGGAGGGAGCTCCCTCGGGGAGCGCGCTCTCGGCTGCGGCCGATGGGCTGTCCTCGCCTGGCTCGGAATCTCAGATTGCAGATCTCATATCTCAGATTTGAGATTTGGCTTCGAAGTGAAAGTGCGCCGGTCGAGGGGGCGAGCCGCGAACTTAATTTTTTTTGCCCTCGGCCGGAGAGGCTTGCCGCCGAGACCGGTGAACCAGGTGAAGAGCGTGTCGTGGCTTTTCCCGGGCCTATGCATGATGCGGGCTAGATTTTCTTGCTGTACTCGGCCGTGGCGATGCGGTTGGGAAAATCGACCTCCTCATTTCGGCAGGCGTCGATGATCATCTTCGAGCCCCAGTCTTTGCCCGGATGGACCGGATCGAGCCGGCTTCCCTTGACCCGGTTGATGATTGTGATGTCGGTTGCGGCATCGACGCGCGTGGCGACCGCCCACAGCACCTGCTCCTCGTCGTAGACGTCGATGTCTTCGTCGACGACGATCACGTGCTTGATCAACTCCGAGGCGGTCAGGGCCGCCATCGCCGCAAGCTTCGCCTCGCCCTCGCAGCGCTTGTCGATGCTGATGTAGCAGTGGAACCGGCCGGTGCCGCTGACCGGCAGGCACACGGCGGTTACCGTGGGCACGACACTTTGCACCTTGCGGTAGATGCTTCCTTCTTTCGGGATGGCGCCGAGCAGGGCGTGCTCGCGGTGGCCGACGAAGATATCCATGCACAGGGCGTCCCGGCGATGAGTGAGCGCGGTGATCTCCACGATGGGTGACTCGGTCGGGGGCCCGTAATATCCGGTGAAGTCCCCGAAGGGGCCCTCGACGTCGCGCTCGTGGGGGAGCAGGCGGCCTTCGATGATCATCTCCGCGTCGGCCGGAACGAGCAACTGGTCGCCGAACGTTTCGGAGGCGACCAGATGAAGCGGCTCCCCCATGATACCGCCGATGCTCTCGTATTCGTCCTCGTCGATACCGGTGAGCGCGCAGTTCCCCAGGTAATAGGCGGGATGGTGGCCGACGACGCAGGCGACCGGAAGAGGCTCGTTGCGCCGTTCGGCGCGGAGGTAATATTCCCACAGATGTCGCCGCTCGAAGAACATGACCAGATGGCGCGGATCGCGCACATAGCAGCGGTGAAAAGAGGAATTGTAGACGCCGGTTTCCAGGTCGCGCGCCGACCATGTCATCGTAAGGTACGGGCCTTTATCTTCCACGTGGTGGGTGAGGATGGGAAGGGCGTGAAGGTTCGGTGGCGCGTTCACCTCTTTGACCGGTGCCTCTTTGCGGCTCACGACCCGCGGTTTTGTCCGGACGGCTTCCCGACGCTGGAACTCGAAAGCCAGCTCCAGGCCGCTTTTTTCCGGTGGCAGGCCGAGGGCCATGGCACAGGCCCGCCGCGACGCAAACGTGTTGGTCAGCAGAGGGAAAGGGGAAGGTCGGCCTTCCAGAGTGTTCAGGTTCGTGAACAGCAGAAGCGGGGTGCGCCGCTGTTTCTCCAGCGCGGCGACCAAGGCGCACACTTCGAATTTGATATCGTGCCTTTCTTTTATCTCCAGGACGCTTTCCGGTCCCGCGCGTTTGGCGGTTTCAAGAAAGCTTCTTAGGTCGGCCATCAACGATCCCTTCCTATGGTCAAGCGGATGCGCGGCGAGCAAGGAAGGCAAAAAGGAAACTATCCGATGGCGACCCTCAGTGTCAACCTTTGCTGATGAGAGCCTGAGGGGGACGAGGATGAAGGCCGCGGACGTCCCTTTCCGCGACCGAGGGGAGCGCGAGCGAGGCTGCGGACGTCCGATTACAAACGGCACGACTCATGGCACAAACCCATCGGCCGCAGCCGAGAGCGCGCTTCCCGAGGGAGCT
>JACPAM010000242.1 GCA_016180805.1 Deltaproteobacteria bacterium
TGCAGATGCCGCACAAGAGCACGCGCCAATGGCAGGCTCTGCTCGACGCCGCCGACATCCCGAACGGACCGGTAACCGAACTCAGGGATATGGTGAAAGA
Source organism: Deltaproteobacteria bacterium (assembly GCA_016180805.1). Classification (GTDB taxonomy): domain Bacteria; phylum Desulfobacterota; class Binatia; order UBA9968; family UBA9968; genus 2-12-FULL-57-22. The sequence goes on from JACPAM010000242.1 coordinate 101, forward strand.
TCTGTACCTGCAGGAAACCGGCTTTTTCCAGCGCTATGATCACCCGACCGAGGGCTCGATGATCACTACTTCGATCCCGGTGCAGTTTTCGCGTTCGCCGGGGAGCATTCGCCTTCCACCCCCCGCGCTCGGCGAGCATACGCGGGCCATCCTGCAGGAGCTCGGCTACGGTGAGACGGAGATCAAGGACATCGCCGGTGTGCCGGATCCCAGTGCGTCCGGTGAGGCAGCCTAAGACTTCTGAAAGTTCAGCATCGCCAGCGCTTCAGAGGCGATCTTCTCCGGCGTGACGATAAGCGCCGATTCGAGTACCGGGCTGAAAGGGATCGGCACATCCGGGGTGGCGACCCGGTGAACGGGCGCCTTCAAATACGAAAAGGCGTCGCGTGCCAATGTCGCAGCGAGCTCCGCTCCCGCTCCGAAGCTCAAGTGGCATTCGTCCGGGATCAGGGCACGGCCGGTCTTCGCGACGGAGCGCACCATGGTTTCCCGGTCCAGCGGGCACAGGGAGCGCATGTCGATCACTTCCGCTTCGATGCCGTGCTCCGCGGCGAGCCGATCCGCCGCCGCGAGCGCCCGCGGCACCATCACGGAATGGGCCACGATGGTGAGGTCGCGGCCCTCCCGGCTTATCCGTGCCTTCCCGATCGGCAGGGCCGGCGCGGCAAGGTCCACTTCGTGCTCGTCTTCGAGCAATTGGCAGTGGCTGATGTACGCCGTGGGGCTCGAGCTTTCAAGGAGCGCCCACTTGAGCATGGCATAAGCATCGCCCGGAGTCGCCGGCAGGACCAGCTGCAGGCCCGGAACATTGCCCAACATCGCCTGGATTCGATGCGAGTGCTGGGCGGCACCTGCGCCGCGAATACCGGTCATCAAGTAGAACGTGGCGGGAACCGGTGTCCGCCCGCCGGACATGTAGTGGATGTTGGGAGCCTCATTGGCGAGTTGCGCCCAAGCCTGAAAAGCGAAACTCGCGGTTCCGATATCGAGTAGCGGGCGGCATCCCGAGAGAGCCGCACCGATAGCAGTGCCGCACAGTCCCAGCTCGGAAACGGGCGCGGGAACGACCCGACTGGAGAAGTCCTGGACAAGAGGCGTGAACGCGGCCCGGCCGGCGGCCGACAGCCCGGCGAAGATGCTGCCGATAAGAAAAACGTTCGGGTCCTGCTGCAGCGACTCTCGCACCGCGAGCGCCATTGCTTGGGAATAGTTGAGCTTCATGTCCGCCGCTCCGCTGCAAAAGTTCCGCGTGTCGCTTCGGCGGGATCCGGCCAAGGACTCGATTCGGCGAAGTGCACTGCATCGGCTATTTCGTTGCGAACGCGCGCATCGACCGCGAAGGCGATGTCCCTGTCCAGCGTCCCTGCCTCAAGCAAACCGCGCAAATAATTGAGCAGCGGATCGCTCTTTTCCGCCCAGGCGGCCAGATCTTGCGGTTCAGGCTTGGCGCCGAAAGCCCATTCCAGGTTCCATTCGCCGCCGGGCAATTCCGGCCACAACGGCACGTTGCCGGGCCAGCGCGTGCACCGGACCTCGACGAATCGTGCACTGGCGCTCGTGCGCACCTCCGCGATCAGTTTACGGAAGCACCCGCATAAAGCGTCGACGTCCGCACCATCCACCACTTCGCTCGGGATTTGCAAGGCGCGCGGCACATCGATCAGCTGCGCAGCGTTCAGCGAAGACGACGGGAACTGCCCGCGCCTGCGCTTCTGCGGCGGGATGCTGTTGTTCTCGCACACGTAGAGGATAGGAACTTTCCACAGGCCCGCGAGATTGACCGCTTCGTAGAACGCGCCTTCGTCGAGCGCGGCGTCGCCGAAGAAGGCGACGACGATGCCCGGTGAACGCCGGTGCTTGAGCCCGAGCGCCGCCCCTGTCGCGATGGGGAGCGCGCCACCGACCATCGCCGAAGTGGCCGGCATCCCGATCTCTTTGTCCGCGAGATGCAGCGTGCCGCTTTTTCCGCGGCATAGACCAGTCGCCCGGCCGAGTATCTCTGCCAGCATCCGGCCTGGGCTCGCACCGCGGGCAAGTAGATGGCCGTGGTTGCGCCAGGTGGTGAAGATCATGTCGTGCGGCTCGAGCTGCTCGCACACCGTTACGGCGGTCGCCTCCTGGCCGATGTACACGTGGTAGTGTCCCGGAAAGCCACCCGCTTTCGACAGCCGCACCACCTGCTCCTCGAAGCGGCGGATGCGGAGCATGTTTTCAAGTCGCTTCTGGTGCTTTACCGGGTCTTCCATGGCTTCGAGCCTCCCTGTAGCCGACGCCGCGTGCACGATTTCGCAGGTGCTGTCACCCGATTTATCGCGCCGTTTTCGCGAAGTGGGTTTAGACGCGACCGCCGTCCCCTCGGAACAGTTTCGCGCGATCGTGCGCCGCGATTACGAGCACTGGGGCCAGCTCATCCGCGAAAACAATATTCGCTCCGATTGACTTGCGACGCCCTCACCGGGCGCGCATCACCAGGTTGTGGTAAGCATCCACCTCGCAGGTGAAACCAGGCGGCACCAGCACCGTCGTAGTCTTGTCATCGATCAGGGCCGGGCCGCTCACCTTGTGGCCGGGAGCCATCCTGTCCCAGTCGTAGGCCGGGGTTTCCAGCGGCCTGGAATCGCCTTCGAACAAGCACATGCGCGAACCGCGACGGGCGGTCTCGACCCCCCCGGCTGTCCGGCCGAGCGCCACCATCTCCACCGGCCGGCGCGCCGCGGTCACCTTGAGCCGATAGGTGAGAAACTCGACCGCTCTCCAGGGCATGGAATAGGTGTACAGCTTTTCGTACTGCGCGTGGAAGTTGGCGAGCAGCGTCTTGAGGTTCTCCGCGTTCAAATCCTCCGCGGGCAGATCGACTTCGACCTCGTGGAACTGGCCGACGTAGCGCATCTCCACCGTCGGCTTGTAGGCGAGTTGCGACTCGGGAATTCCGATGCGCGCGAAGTCCTCCCGGGCCTGGCGGCGCATGTCCACGTACAGGCCGCTGATCTCGCCAAAGTCGAGGTTGCCCTCGCGGCGCGCACAGGAGCGCGCGTACTCCAGACCCAGGTCCATGGTGAACATGCCGAATGCGCTCATCAGCGCGGCCACCCTGGGCACGATCACCATCGGGATGGACAACTGCCTGGCGATCGCCGCCGCGTGCACGCCTCCTGCTCCGCCCCCGGCCACCAGGGTGAAATCGCGCACGTCGTGGCCTTTCTTGGTGCACACCTCGGTGATGAGGTTGCTCATCACCGTGTTGATGGCCGTGTACATCACCACCGCCGCCTGCTTGGCATCCATGTTGAGCCTGCTGCCGATTCGCGCAACGGCCTGGTGCGAACGATTGACCTCCAGTCTTACGTCGCCACCGAGAAAATAGTCCGCCGGAATATAGCCGAGCACCAGGTCCGCGTCGGTCACAGTGGCGTCCTCGCCCTTGCCGTAGGCCGCGGGACCCGGGTCCGCGCCGGCGCTCTGGGGACCTACTCTCAGCAGGCCGAGCGAATCGATCCACGCAAGCGAACCGCCACCGGCCCCGACCGTGGGGACATCCACCATCTTGATCGCAACCCGGTGCTCCCCCACCCATGAGTCCGCCGTGGTGGGGATCTCTCCGTCCTTGATCACGCAGACATCGAAGCTCGTACCGCCCATGTCCATGGAGAGCAGGTTGTTCTTGCCGTGCAGCCCTCCCAGGTACGATGCGCCGTACGGCCCGGCCGCGGGGCCGGAGTTGAGGAGGTACACGGCGCGGTCCACGCATTCGTCAACCACCTGCACCAAGCCGTTGGCGAGCATCATCAGCAACCGCCCGTTGCAGCCGCGCTCCTTCAGCCCGCTTTGCAGCCTGCGCGCATAGCGGGTGAGCGCCGGGCCGATGTAGGCGCTGATCACGGCGGTGGAAAACCGCTCGAACTCCCGGAAAACAGGCAGGATGTCGTGGGACGCGGTCACGTAGACCTCGGGCGCCATGGCCTGGACGATGCGCTTTGCGCGGCGCTCGTTCTCCCTGTTGGCGTAGGAGTGCAGGAAACAAATGGCGATAGCGGTGCAGCCCATGTCCAGGAGCTTGCGCGCCGCCGCGCGAAGCTCCTCCTCGTTGAGCGGCGTGAAGATCTCCCCCGTATAGAGGGTGCGCTCTTCCACCCCCAGGGAGCGCCGGCGGGACACGAGCGGCCGATAGGGATCGACGAACATGTCGAACATGGAGCCGTGCAGATTCCTGATTCCCCGCCGCATCTCGACGATGTCTCGAAAGCCCTTGGTGGTGATCGTGCCCACCTTGGCGCCCCGACCGGTGATCAGGGTATTGGTGCCGAGTGTCGTGCCGTGGACGATCTGTTCCACTTCGCCCAGAAACTGCTCCAGGGTCCGCCCGTAGTGCCTGGCTGCCTTGTCCACGGTGGCAAAAAAGCCCTGCGTGGGATCATCGGGCGTGGTGGGCGCCTTGAACCTCTGCAATTGGCCCGATTCCTCCAACACCAGACAGTCGGTGAAGGTCCCGCCTACGTCAATGGTCAACTGTTTCACCGTCCCGCCTCCGCTGGCCCGCCCATGGGCTTGATCTCGATCTCCAGTGTTTCCTCGTTGATCACCGGCTCGTATCGCTGCTCCGGCGGCGAGGAGCGCAGCTTCGCCGTCGCTTGCTGGTCCACCTGCAGGCTCACCGGATCGATGACCACCCCGTAGATCAACCGTGCCGCTTCCACCGTCACCTTCTCGTTCTCGACATCGGTTGCCACCTCCTCGATCGGCCGCAGCCATGGGTCGCCCACGCCGGCACCTCCGGGGCTCAGCTTGACCACGGTGTCGCCTTTCTTGAACGGGTCGACCCGGTGCGGCTTCACGCGGATTTTCTGGTCTCCGCGCAGGATGAAAGTCCGCGCCCGCGGAACGCGCTGGCCGCCATGGGCGCCCTTGCCCTGGATAAAATCGCCGTCGGAACTGCCGGTAGACATGCGGCCGTCACCGCCCTCGTTGACCGCCCGCCAGTCAATGCCCAGACCGCCCCGCCAGCGTCCATGGCCGGTGAAGTTCGGGCGCGCCTCGAGGTTCAGCAGGCGCCAGGGGAAACGGATCTCCGCCTCTTCTATGCTCCCGCGCTGCACCCAGCCGAGGGTGGGGAGCGAGGTGGGACCGGTCATGCCGTCGTGGCCCCAGACCGCGCCGGCGCTGCCGTCGTAGTCGAAACTGGTGCGCACGTACCGCTCTCCGGTTCTGGGATCCACGGCGAAGGTGTAGTCGCCCCGGTGCTTGCCCCAGCTGGCGATGGACCGTTCGGGCCTCGCCTTGCCCATGGCCTCGACCACCGCTTCGAGCACCTGGGTACCGCAGTTGACGGGACAAGCGCCCACGGTCGCCGGGTACTTGCAGTTGGTCACGTTTCCGGGCGGCGCAATCACCGTTATCGGCCGCACCGAGCCCTGGTTGTGGAATTCCGCCAGGGCCGGGTCCAGATTGATGATGACGGCCGCGGTGGCCCGCGCATACGTGGGAGCATACACCGAGTTGATGAATCCGGGGCGCTGGGCGTCGCTGCGCGAAAAGTCGAGCGTGACGCTGTCGCCCTTGACGGTCACATCGACCCTCACCGTCACCGGCTGGTCGAGGATGGTGCCGTCATCGTCGGTGGAGGACTCGCCCGTGTAGGTGCCGTCAGGTATCGCCGCAATCTCCGCGCGCACCGCGCGCTCGGTGCGGTCCATCATCTCGTGGATCGCCCCGAGCACGGTGTCCTTTCCATAGCGGCGCAGCAGTTGTACGATGCGGTTCTCCGCGAACTTGCCAGTGGCGATCATGGCGTCGGTGTCGATCATCAGCTCCGCGGGCCAGCGCACGTTGTTGAAAATCAGCTTCTTCAGATCGGCATCCACCACGCCGCGCTTGATCACTTTCAGCGGCGGGATGCATAGGCCTTCGGCGATGATGTCGTAGGCATTGGCGAAATACCCCCCGGGAAACGAGCCCCCGGTGTCTATCATGTGCCCGCGCACCAGCGTGAAGAACAGCAGCTCCCCTTCGAAGAAGACCGGCCGTATGTATCCCCAGTCAGGCAGATGGTTGTTGTTGCCGCCGTGGTACGGGTCGTTGGTGAGGATCACGTCCCCGGGATGGAGGTCGTCCTTGAACATGTTCCGGATGTCCACGATCGTAAACGACGTCCCAAGGAATTGGCTCGGCAGTCCCTCGGGCACGGCGACGGTTGAGCCGTCGGCTAGCCACACGCCCACGGACAGGTCCTTCAGCGCCGATATGAGGTAGCTCTGGGAGGTCCTCGTCATCATGGTGCGCATCTCGCGGCACAGCGATTGGAATCCGTGCCAGATGGTCGAGAGCGTAATCTGGTCGATGGGTGCCACGTCTTGTTCCTCCACGATCGGTATTTGGGAATCGGTCGGCACAGAACAGGAGCGCAATCCGAAGGATAGGAATTCCCTTTTCAGGAACTCTCCTGTCCTGCCATCAAAGTACCGTTCCCAGTAGATGATGAACCCTTATCAGAAAGCAGCGATTCGTTCTAGCTTCCGTTCACGATCACGACTCCAACACGCGGCGGCAAGATCCATAAGATGAGGCGTTACGGGTTCAGGGCCAGAAGCTTTCGCTGCGCCTCGTCCATTTTCGCCGACCAGAGCCGGCGTTCTTTGTAGAACTGCATTGCAGCCGGATGGTAAGGAATGGTCACATCAGGATCCACGGCCCGCTCTCGTGTCCACTCCTTGAACATTGGGTGCAGGGGTGAAAGTTTCTCCACGTTGTCCCAGATTGCTTTGAGGACGGAAGCGACGACTTGGTCCACGGCAGCCCTGTGAGTCGAGAGATAAATATCGTTAACAACCACACATGTATCCTCGACTACAGCCAGGGCAGTCCCAGCCTTAACTATCCGGGTGTATGCTCCGGGTACGGCCTTTCGGACGCGCTTATCCCCCTCAGGCGAGCAATCAGCCGAGAGATGCCGGACACCCACCGCGGCGTCTGCCTCCCTGACCTTGGCTATGTTTAGAGCGCCCGAGGCGACATCGGCGCGATCTTGGACCAGCGCGTCTACCCCCTCATTGGCTCCTGGCACCGGGATGACCTTTACGTCGCTCCAACTTAGGCCGGCAGTAGTCAGCAAGCTATACATGGTGTACCAAACCGCCAACTGGGCCGGATATTCCCCTGTGACTCGTTTGCCTTTGATGTCGTGGACGGACTTAAAGGGCGAATCCTTCTTGACTAGCATACCGACGAGTAAGGGGGTGCCTCGCATCACGAGGCGGGTATTAGGCGTGTGCGGAAAAGGATTCCGGCCGCCGGCCTTAAAGCGTGCTGGCCCCTGGTAGGATAAATTTGTCTCCACCCCATTGACTACTCCGAAATCCAGCTCTCCTGTATTCAGCAGCGGCAGGAAGGTGCTCGATCCGGTGTAGGGCTGGACGACCATCTGGAAAGGCGCAGCCTCAGTGACAACTTTAGAGAGACCGCCGGCCAACGAATAGAAAGCACTGCCGGGCGGGTTCGCCCCGATCGTGACAGCCCGGGCAAGCTGTTGTGCATGGACGGGATCGACTGGAAAAACGACAACCGCTAGATGGACGGCGATCGAGAAACTAAGTAGTTTCCAATGTAGATGCATATTGTATCCTCTCCTTTTCGGTGCATTTTATTCCGACGAAGCGGAACCTGTCAATGAAATGAGACACTGCCCGTTTGGAATTTACTGAGCACCAATGAGCGGTGTCAGGCTTTGGTTATTTCATATTTGCCTTTCTGGGTCAGCCCGGTGAATTCAAAAAAGCAAACAATAAAAGCCTGACACGATTTCCGATTTCCGGTTCCAATCGGCAACGGCGAGGAGATCGCGCTGAAGCTGGATGATGGCGCGTGGTCCTTGAGAGAATTCTTCAGTTCTCGGTGGCTGAACCTCAGAACAAATTCCTAGCCAGGTATGCATGAAACCTTGAAACCATCAAAAATCGAAAGCATGGTCCCGACACAAAAACGTGAACAAAATTTGCGTCTTTGAAAAGGAAGGTTCTATCAGTAGGGCTAGACATTTGCCCCTGGTTGCGGTAACGAGACTTTTAAATAACCTGGCTGTGGAATGGACCGGCAAGCTGTCTTACCAGGAGGCTTCGATGTCGAATATCGTCCTGTTTTTCATCACAATCCTTATTGCTTGTTTAGCCGGCAGCGAGAGCCACGCCCAGACTAAAGTCAAAACCGCGTTTCCCGCCATGAGCCCCAGGATGGCTCCCGTGTGGGTCGCCCAGGACCAGCGGTTCTTCCCCAAGTATGGAATCGATCCCGAGCTCATCTTTGTCCGCGGATCTCCGACCGTTGTGGCCGCCTTGATGCTCCGCGGTTCGGCTGATCAGGCGGTAGAGATCCAGGGAATGATTAGACCGAGCGATTCGAAATAGCGTCCCGGCACCGCAAACACTACCCACTTCACCTGGCTCATCCGCCACGGCCCCTTGCCCGAGGCCCCCACCGGGACCGCAAACGCCTTCGGGATTCCGCGCGCCATGAGTTTGGTAATGCGCTTGAGGGAAAAAGGGGATAAGTCCAATATCTTCACGGATCAAATGAGGCCGGCCTGCCTGAAGGCTCGATAAGCAAACCGTTCAGGAGAACAAATTTGGAAGTTTTCTTTCTCACGCAATTCTTGTATAGATGGCCGAAATGTCTTCTCAGCCACGCGGGATAAGGGTCGTGCCGATGGCGTGGATCATCCTTGCGGCGGCCTTCGCCATACAGATGGCTTTCGCCGGAAGCCACTTGAGCTTTGAATCGATACTGAGCGCGCGAAGGTTTTGGTCCTAGGTCGAAGCCAGCTTGCGGGGGATGTAGCGGCCTATTGGCTCCCCCACGATTTTCGGCCTGCGCTCTGCGTCTGGCCACTCCATCACGACCTGACCCCTTAAGATGGTCATCACCGGCCACCCTTTGATCTCCCAACCCTCGTAAATAGTCCAGCCCGCTCCGCAATAAACCATATCATTCGAAACTCTGCATTTTTTCTCCAAATCGACCAGTACAAGGTCCGCATCCGAGCCGGGCGCTAAAACTCCCTTTTGAGGATGAAGTCCGAAAATCCGTGCAGGGTTAGTGCAACACACCTCCACCAGCCTCTGAAGTGTGATCCGCCCCTTATTAACGCCTTCGCTTAACATTATGGGGAGCAATGCCTCCACCCGCGACGGAAATCCGCTCTGTGTCTTCCAGACGTCCCCTTTGACCTCCATCTCATCCCTCGACTTGCCATAATTCACATGATCGCTGCCGACGCTATCGATGAGTCCGTCTCTCAACGCCTCCCACATCTTCTCATTCGTTTCCTTGCTTCGTAACGGCACATTGATCTTCCACGTCTCTTTAGGAAGGGACAAATAATGCGACCCGGTTTGACCGAATATTCTGACACCCTCCTCCTTGGCCTTGAGAATTTCTTTGACGGTTTCCGGACTGGTCACGTGCTGGATATAAAGCGGGCAACCGGTAATCTTCGCGTAGTAACTATAAGCCCTGACGTGACCCGCCTCACAAAATGCGGGAGAGCGATCGTCCCAAGCCCCGGTATCTTTTCGCCCCTCTCTAATCAGATCTTGTTGAATGATTCTCGCGATCTCCCAGTTCTCGCAATGAAGTGAATAGATCGCGGGCGGGCCGAGTCGGGCCACGTTTCTCATTGCCGCATACACCGTTCCGTCGTCATAACCGAAGATTCCTTGCTGCCTGCCGCCTACCCAGGTGTCCCAGACGGCGGTACCGGACCTCAGGTGTAACTGAGTCTTGAAAGAAGTGACTCCGTGTTGTTCGGCCAGGGCCGGTATCTCGAACGCGTGGGTGTCGTTCATAATCTTACCGGTCAGGTAGTAGTCGACCATCGAATGTTTATCTCCGAGTTCCGTCAGGATCGGAAAAACTTTCAACCAGGGCGGGACATCTTCCGGTTTTTCAAATTTTGTTATTGTCTTACGAACCACCGTCGAGCTTAGCTGCATCCCCCAGGTGGTTACCCCCGTTGCGATCGCCGCCCTTGTCTCGCTCTTCAGGTCTTCCTCCAACAGGCGCGCATGCCCCAGGTGGCATTCAGGATCCACGACACCCGGCATGACGTACTTGCCGGTTGCATTCACGGTTTTCTTTCCGGGAGGGCAGTTCTTGTCCTCGGCGATGGCAACGATCTTTCCGTTTTCTATCGCGATGGACCCTGCAAACACCCCATCGGGAGTGACAATCTTCCCTCCCTTTATGACCAGATCCACTTCATTAGCCATTGAGCATCCTTTCTTATCGCCCGGTTTTGGAACGCCTTTACGGACCCCGGACTATCCTCCGTAAGCCGCTACACACACAATCCCATCCTTACTTCTTCACCCACTTAGTGGGATCTCTCCTGATTATCTTGGTGGGACGCAGTACTGGAATTCTCTCCGTCTCCTCGATGTATCTCACAAAGCGGTTGCGCTCCTCAAAAAGATGGTAATACCGCGGCGGCACATCAGCAATTGCAGGCTCAATCTTGGCCACCATCAGAGACAATTCATTTTCTTTAAGCCGTCGCTGTGTCTCTAGCGAAAACTCTTCTAGCTCTCGAACAGTAATTGCGTTTCGAATCCCCGCCTCTCTCGCCACCCCGCCGAGATCTACACCGGCGGAAGTATGACTCGGAGCGCCCCCGATAGATTCATAGCACTCGTTGTCAAAGACGATGATGGTTAGATTGTTTGGGCTCTGCATCGCAACCGTTGCAAGCGAATTGAGGCCAAAGAGCAGACTTCCGTCAGACTCCAGCACCACGACTTTACGACCAGGGAGGGCTAAAGCCAGCCCGAGGCCAAACGGAGTGACCGTCCCCATGCCTGAAAGGAGCAGATTTCCATCTCGGGGTTTGACCATGTCCCACTCTTGCTCGGTCACGCCCAATGTCACCACGACCAAGTGGTCTTGGATCTGGGGCGCCAGCAACTTTAAACAGTCGATTCGCTTCATCTTACGGTTTCGCCGGAAAAAAGAAGAGCCACCGGCCCCAGTGCCGTGTCCAGAGTCTGTGTGGCGTCGCGCACGGCACTCTCGATTTCCGCCTCCTTCCTGACCGTCAAATAGGGAATCCCTAGAACCTGTAATAGAGGCTCTGTGGTACGGCCTATAGGGCGGCCGAAAAAGGCTCGATCGCCCACGTCCCCGCGGTAGCTCATGAGCAGCAAAACAGGAAAACAATAGAGGCGCCCGAGCGCTTCTGTGGCCGACCGAAGGCCGGAATTTTCCATAATGATCGCGGCTCGTTGCCCGCCACACCATGCCCCTGCACAGATAGAAACCCCTTCTGCTTCGTGGGTGACCGGGATAACTTTGAAGTACGGGTCCTTGTCGACCAGTTCGTACACTTCAAACATCCAACTATCAGGAAGGACTGTAATGAAGCGAATCTCGTTTCTTTTGAGTGCGTCAACGACTAAACTTGCCGAGGAAGATCTCATTGGTTTTCCTGCTGGTTTCCAGGCCCAACCATAGAGCCATGACGGACGTCCTGCGGGGACGCGGGTGAACTTCACTTGCGCTTATAAAGGGCATCGATAAATCCCCTTGAATCAAGCTCTGCAATGAATCTTGTCTCCACGAAGATCTCGGGTTTAACATTTTTAATTTTCGGATCTCGCTCCACGAGCGTATCCAAGACCGTCCTAATCCCTTCAACGCTCGGATACTGCTTGCGGGGAAGCATGTCTTCGGCGACCGCCCGGTCGTAGGCCTTTTCCAAGACTTCCCGATCTTTAAGACCTTTCATGTATTTTGCCAAAACTCTTATCCCCGTTTCACGGTCCGTCTTCAGCCGATGAACCGCCTCTAGCTGTGACCTTACGAACCCTGCAATCATTTCAGGTTTCTCTCTAATAAGCTTGCGTGTCGTCACGACGGCAGCGTTCTGATAGGGAAGACCGAGTGCAGCGAGATCTGCCAAAATATTAAACCCCTTCTTCTGAGCCGTAAACGTATGGATTGCCGTATAAACCGTCGCCTGCACTTTATTGCTATCCAGGGCCGCCTGACGGCTTAAAGGATCACCGATCTGAATGATCGTGACATCTTTTCCGGGTGCAAGCCCGATTTTCTGCAAGGCGTAACGAGCAATGAACTCACTGGAAGACCCAAACCGGCTGATCCCGACAGCTCCCCCCTTTAGCAGCTCGGGGCCCTTAATTTCGGGCCGACTTACAAGCCACCAATCCAGAGCTACCGTTCCCCCCGCCACGAACACGACGTCGGCTCCGCGGAGATGAGCATTCACAACATCCGGCCCAGGATTGATCGCAACAGCCGTCTCTCCTGCCAGCAAAGCCATAAACGCTGTGGGCGACGAGGTAAAAAAGACCATATCCACATCCAGACCATTTCTGAGAAAGATACCTGCCTCCTTGGCGATCCATAGGGGCAAATAGTTCGTGCTGATCGAACCGTAGCCGACAGCCACCCTCTCGAGTTTTTGAGCGCGCACATTTATGCCGGGTGCTGCCAGAATCAGAACAACGCTGATCACTGCCATCGACACCGTCTTCATATCGCCGACCTCCTTCGGAGTAAGACGCCTAAGACTCTGATACACAATTTCTCCTCAGCCTTTCCCCGTACGGAAGCTGATTGCGGAAAGTTTGGTAAAGTGAAACTGCTTATGGGTGTCGCGCGGAAGTATGGTCAATTGATGAATCGCGTATTCGTGTTCGTACTGAGAGTGGGCATTCACGCCGTCTAGCGGGAGAATGACTTGATAGCCGTAAACACGGGCCGCGCTGGAGCTGGTGTAAAGGACCGCTACGTTGGTTAGGGACCCGACTACCACCAGATTCTTTACGCCTCTCTCCGTGAGGAATGTCTGCAGCTCGCCGCCAAAAAATTTGTCAAATGAATCGGGATAGATGACGGGCTCGGTATCCCGACGCCTCAGCGGCAACGCCACCTCCTGCATGGGGGTGCCTCTCGTGTGGGCGGACACCGTGTAGAGGATCGGCACGTGACGGCCTCTCGCCCGCTCCAGGAAGTCGCCCACAGGCCTCATCAACTTCGAGCAAACTTCCTTGGGGTCCAGGCAGCGCGCGCTCAAATCGAGGACCACAACAGCCGTGGCATGGGCATCTAAGCTAACGGGCTTAGGCTTTGGTTTATTTGGGCCGCCCTTCTTCTCCATGCTTCATTTCCTCCACCAATTCCGTGTTGAACAAGGCCGCGCACCCCGGGCAGTAGAGCTGCTCAAGCAGAAAATGGCCTGCCAGGTCTTTCATGAGAGGCCCGCCCTTCGCGGGCGGCAACAGTTTTCTTACGCAGCGATTTCTCCAATTCTCTCCTGCCGGGCAGAGGACGCGAGAGCACTTGGTGCACCGAATCCATGCGCCTTCTCTATTCGTATAAACTTCCAGGTTCTCCCGAAGCGGATGATTCATCCTACCCCTTCGGACCTTTCTTGCCTGAGCCTCAGTCGCAGATTTTGAGTCGCGGCCAAGTTCGGCGCAAGGCCGTTCGCATCCAGGATGACCCCGTAGACCTCCTCGGCGGTTTCCTTGGAAATCAGTCCGTTGCTAAAGTCTTCGGCGACCAATCTGGGGTCCCTCTCAAGCGGATCACCGTACCCGCCACCGCTCGCGGATCTTATATAGAGAACTCCGTCCGCCTTGAGATCGAACTCGCAGTACGGCAACAACCTCGGCTGCCCCCCCAGCTCCGCTAAATCCTTCGGATACTTCCGGCTTTCGATGAAATCCCGCACTTTGGACTCTTCCAGAAGCACCAGTAAACTGGGCGCGGCCGGGTACCCGCCAAAAATTCCCTGTCCCGAGTTTCTTAATCCCGCGACGCCGAAGGCGATAACTTTGATCCTACCTTCCGGCGCATCATGAAGGGCAAGGGCCGCCTCCGCCCCGGACCCGCCGACGAACTCCCCGGCCCCGCCGCCATCCTTGATGTGACGCCGAAACAGATAGAACAAGGGGAAGTTCGATTCGATCCACTCAACATTATGAGCGGTCAGATATCCTCCGGTGTTCATCCCATCCCTGGTGGAGGTCGCGCCGGCTCCGCTGAGATCCAATAACGTAGAAACATAGTACCTGCGATACTGGTTAACCCCCGCATGCCTGGCAAGCCGAAAGCCAAGGCTGAGGGCCATGACTTCCCGCCGCCACTTCTCACTGGTTGCCAGCATCTGCATCAAGACTGAGCTTGACAAATACTGGACGGTCTTCATTCCGGAGGTCGTGTTCAACGAAACCGGCCCGGGATATCGAACGTTGACCACTGTCCCCTCCGGGGCAATGACCTCTATGGGACCGCAAGCACCGTGATTCCGTGGAAGATCGTAGCCCAGCGTGGTGAGAACAGCTTCAAAGCAGGTGCCGAAGGTAGCATGATAGGGAAGGTTGATACCCCTTTTGGCCTGTTGATCGGTCCCGGTAAAATCGAATACCAGGCGATCGCCCGTTTTTCGCAGCGCCAAAACCACGTTCCAGGTTTCATCGGTCTGGATGGCGCCGCTGTCCGTCCAGACGCCGTCCGGGATTTCCCGAATCCTTCGTTTCAAGATGGACTCCGAATACCGGATCATCTCGGAGGAGACCGAGGTGATTAATTCTGGCCCATACTGGTCGAACATTTCCCGCATTCTAGCCTTCGCGACATTATTAGCCGCGATTTCACACTTCAGGTCCAGCCCCACCATCACCGGCTGGCGTGTCATGTTGATGAGCGTGTCAAAGACATCTTGTCTTACCGCGCCCTTTTCGACCAATTTGAGTCCCGGAATTCTCAGCCCCTCGTGGCAGATCTCCGTGGCCCCAGGAGAGTTTCCACCGGGAGACATCGCCCCGATGTCCATAACGTGAACGAAGGTCGCGCTCCAGCCCATCAGTCGGTCCCTGTAGTGTATCGGCGACACCATATAAATGTCCGACTGGTGTATGGCCGCGAGATAAGGATCATTGAGCAAAAAGATATCGTCTGGGAAAATGCCTCCCTCCTTCCCGAATCTCTCGATGATCCTTTTCACCGCGAACCCCGCGCAGGCGGCGTGCCGGGCCATGGATTCCCCGGCCGACAGGACATCCCCATTAGGCAGATAGAGGGCAGCCATGTAGTCGTGCATTTGCGTCGTATTGACCGTGCCTCCCACCCTCTCCAGGGTGGTCCCCATCTCGAGGGTTATCTGGTGAAGCCTGTGGGACAGAATTTCAAATGTGACCGGATCAACGCCGCTTGAAACTGACATCCCGATTGCCTCCTACGCCCCGGCGAGAATCCTCACGTTGAGAAATTCGTCGATCATCGCGCGGTCGTTGGGATTCACAACAATGGTGGTCACGGGAGTTTCGATAATCCCCGGCGCGAGTCTTTCAAAATCATAGATGTTGGTCGAGACGAAATCTTTCCGCTCTTCGAAATAAACTTCCCTTGTCCCCTTTACGGCGACATCCGGGTTGGCACCCTTGTTCATCGAGGCGGATTGAATTTTCGGCTTTTTCAACACCCCGACAGCCGTCACTCTAAAGGTCAGAATCTCTTTCCCTGCTTCGCGATACCCGGAGCCTCTCCCGTAGGCTTTTTCATAAAGCTCATCGAAACGACTGGTCACTTCCTCTACGTCGTCTTCCGTTATCTCGGATGTCCCCGTAGGAAAAGGCACCGTTAGCTCGTGG
>JACPAM010000140.1 GCA_016180805.1 Deltaproteobacteria bacterium
CGGCACCATGGGCATCATCGACAACGACGTGGTGGATCTTTCCAACCTGCAGCGACAGATTCTCCACAGCAACGATCGGCTCGGCATGCCCAAGACCGAATCCGCAAAAATGACGCTTCAGGCGCTCAACCCCGATGTCAAAATCATCCCTTACCAGGAAAAGCTCACCTCTCAGAATATCATGGAGATCATCAAGGACTATGACATCATCGTCGATGGGTGCGACAACTTCCCCACCCGCTATCTGGTCAACGATGCCTGCGTGCTCGCCAAAAAGCCCAACGTGCACGGCAGCATCTTCCAATTCGAGGGCCAAGCGACAGTCTTTTACCCGGGCAAGGGGCCGTGCTACCGGTGCCTCTACCCGGAGCCGCCTCCGCCTGAGATGGCCCCGAGTTGCCAGGAGGCCGG
The DNA here is from genome assembly GCA_016180805.1 of Deltaproteobacteria bacterium. Classification (GTDB taxonomy): domain Bacteria; phylum Desulfobacterota; class Binatia; order UBA9968; family UBA9968; genus 2-12-FULL-57-22. The sequence continues at coordinate 412 of JACPAM010000140.1, forward strand.
TGTTCTCGGAGTGCTTCCGGGTCTCATCGGCGTGATCCAGGCATTAGAAACCATCAAGGCTGAAGCTCAAAGCGGATGCTAATTGCCCCATGTGCGGTGAAAAGCCTACGATCCACCAGTTGATCGACTACGAGGAGTTCTGCAACCTGCGGGCGGCCCACGCCGCGTAGGCCGCCCCATCGGAGAGTTGGAAACTCTTTTTCTTTTGCGCCACGGAGAAACGGCGTGGAACAAGAACGGGCGTGTAATGGGGCGGCTTGAGGTTCCGCTAAACCACAAGGGCATTCTTCAAGCCAAGCGCATAGCAAAGATCATTTCCCGCTTAAAAATCGATGCCGTCTACACGAGCCCGCTAAAAAGAGCCCTCCAGACCGCCAAGATCGTCGCGCGCGGAATTAAAGTTCCCTTAACGATAGATCCGCAGCTTACGGAGGTGAACTTCGGACGGTGGGAAGGTCGCCATTTCGAACGGCTCGTCCACGACAAGGCTTACCATCGCTACATGAAGTCTCCGTTAACGACCAAGGTTCCAGGCGGTGAGACCATGAGCGATGTGCAAAAGCGCGGACTCGCTGCCCTACGGCTCGCCTCACGGGACTATCCCCAGGGCCGGCTTCTACTCGTCACCCACGGCGACGTCATCCGAGCCATTCTGTGCCACTACCTGCGGCTTCCCCTCGCTCAGTTCCGCCGCCTATGGATCGATAACGGGTCGCTCACCGCTTTGGAGGTCAGTAGCCCCTGGCCCGTATGCACGTTCATCAACTATGTCCCTGACATCACGGGCGTAAGCTACCAGGCTTACGCCGGGCTTGACCCCACACAGCCAAAGTGAAAGTCTCCTGGTCCCCTCACAATTGTACCTTGACTTTTTGGTTTAATCGGCTTAAGAGAATCGCGTCCTATGAAGTCTTAAAACATCAGAGAGGAGGGTTCCCATGAGAAAGGCCATCGTTTTTCCTCTCTTCGTTCTCCTCGCGGTAGTGCTCGGTCGCACCCCGGCCCAGCCCGCGGCGGCACCGGTCAAGAAGCCGGTCGTTATCACAGCCGTTACGTCATGGTTCAAGGACTATCCCTCCAACGACGCCGTCTGGGAACTGCAGCGACAGCTCGAACGGAAATCGGGCGGTAGCCTCAAGATCGACTGGAAGGGCGGCCCGGAGATCGTATCGCCCTTTGAGGCGGTGGATGCCCTGTCGCGCGGGGTCTTCGATATGCTGAACACATCGGGAGCCTACTACACCCAACTGGTGCCTGAGGTCGTCTTCCTTGACTATTTCGACGGGCCGATCAAGGCCCTGCGCCAAGCGGGCGTCATCGATCTCTTCGATAAGATCAACCAGGAGAAGGCAGGGGTCAAGCTGCTGGGCGTGGTACGCGGCGCATCCGGCTATGCCTTCTACACCAGGAAGCCGGTCACGAAACTGGAGGACTTCAAGGGCCTGAAGATTCGGGCCACGCCCACCTACGTGCCGCTGATCAAGGCCCTAGGCGCTTCGCCGGTGACCATGCGCCCGGGCGACATCTACACCGCCATGGAGCGCGGGGTCGTGGATGGTTTTGCCTTTCCCGAGGTTGGGACGATGGATCTGAAGCTGCACGAGGTTTACTGCTGCATGATTAGGCCTCCCTTTTGGACCGGGCGCACCGTGCTCCTGATGAACCTCCAGGCCTTTCAGAAGTTGAGCCCGGAGCACCAAAAGCTTCTCACAGACACGATGAGGAACATTGATGAGCAGTGGGTGGAGCCACACTTCAAGAAGTTGCTTGAGAAGGAACTCCAGGAGTTAGTGACGAAGCACGGCAGGAAGATCATTGACCTGCCGGAGGCCGATGCCAGGCGCTACCGCGAGATCGCCTACACGGAGAACTGGAAGACGTTTGTCCCCACATCTCCCAAGTACGGCGAGCAAATCAGGAAGCTGGCGGAGCCCTTTAGTAAGCCCTGGCCACCCTTATACTAGGGCCATCACTAAGCCCAACTGGCTGAGGCGCTCGAACGCGGAGCCCTCCCTTGTGACCCTCCCTGTAAGGTGCTCCCAAGTTGGTAGGAGGTAAGCCTTCCTAAAATTATGTTCCGCTTTTTGGGAACCCTGGCACGTAAGTGGGAGGCTCTGCTGACGAGCCTAGGCCATCTGGTCGCCGTCCTGACGGCCGTGATGACGCTCGCGGTCGTTTACGAAGTAGTAGCACGTTACTTCTTTAAGCGTCCCACTGTTTGGGCCGTAGACCTCACTGAGTACGCCCTTCTGTATGTCACCTTTCTGGGTGCCGCGTGGGTCTTGCGCGAGGGCGCCCACATCCGGGTCGAGTTCCTAGTTGAGCGCCTCGGCCCCAGGCCCCGATTGGCCCTGAGCACCATCATCTCCCTGGTCGCGGCTGGGGTGGTGGCCGTGCTCATGTGGAAGGGCGTTGAGGTCACCTGGGTAGCCTATGTGAAGGGCCAGGCGATGTTGAAACCGTGGCGGGTCCCGCGCTGGCTGCTGATGTTGCCCATCGCCCTGGGCAGCCTCTTGCTAATGATCGAGTTCCTCCGCCAGACCTGGGGCAGCTTCCAGGCCTGGCGACACGGGGGACATCCCGAGGCGCCTCGGGCTATTGAGGTTTAGGATGAGGCAATTCTATAAGAGGGTGCTGAAAAACCCTCTTTTCAGGCTGCTCAAAAAGATCTCAGAGGCGAGGCGCGCGAAAAATCGACGAGCGGAGGCGTACTTAACCAGTACGTCGGAGCGAGGCGATTGAGCGCAACGAAGCATATGAGGCTTTTTCAGCAGCCTGCTAAAAGGGAGCGCGGTAGGTGGAGTGGTCTATAACCCTGGTGGGCATGTTCGGCGTGCTCACGCTGTTGTTTCTGGCAGGCATGCCGGTGGCCTTCGCTTTCCTTCTAATCAACGTAGTTGGCTTGTACGTCTTCATGGGTGGCGAGAAGGCGCTGGCGCTCCTGGTGACCAGCGCTTTCGATTCGGTGGCCACCTTCGTGCTCGTGACGGTGCCTCTTTTCATTCTCA
>JACPAM010000243.1 GCA_016180805.1 Deltaproteobacteria bacterium
GCTGGAGAAGGTACGGGCTACTTTCGCGCGCGAGCCGGTTCGCGGGCATCTCGCCTCCTTGGCTCACCCTAGCACAGAGGCCAGCAGTGTCAAATTATCCGAGCTGAAGCCCGAGTAAGAGGATGAGGAAGACCGCGCCTCAGGGGACTGGCTCCGCGAAGCGGTGCCTGTCCCCGCTCGCACGGCCGATGGAGTAAGCTCCCTCGGGAAGCGCGCTCTCGGCTGCGGCCGATGCGTTCGTGCCATGAGTCGTGCTGTTTGTAATCGGACGTCCGCAGCCTCGCTCGCGCTCCCCTCGGTCGCGGACAAAGAGGTCCGCGACCTGAGGCCCGGCCCGCGAGGAGCTTTTATCTGCCGCCCGTGATCTGTTTGACAAAACCGCTGGCCTCGATCTCTTTGACGATGGAATTGTCGCCGACATCCTCCGGTTTTACGTTTCTCGCCTTGGGGTACGTACGGGACGAGGTCGGTTTTCGAAGAGTAGTAGTCATAGGCGGCGCTAATGGTGTCGCTGTCCGAGACCTTGAGGTGTCGCTCGATCACTTTCCTGCCGAAGGCCGCGTCGGTTTTGAACCGATGGGTTCCCTCCACCAACCCTTTCATGAAGCGACCGACCACTTCCCGGTTTTTGTCGATGAAAGACTTGGTCGTGCCGATCGCGCTGTGCTGGTAGTCCAGCCCAGCCGCAGCGTAGTCCAGCAGGGAACGGAAGCCGGCCTTCTTCGCCTGATGGGCAAAGGCCTGTTCCAACAGGTCTTTTCCCGGTCTTAGGCCGTTTTTCTCCAGGCCCCAACGGGCGAGGAAATCGGCCGAGCCCCCGAAGCGGGCGATGCCGACTCTTTTCCCTTTAAGATCCTCGAGCCGCTCGATTCCTCTCCCCACGATCAGCTCGTAAGGGGCAAAATTGACGATCCCGGCGATCATCACGGCATCCCTGCCCGCCAGGTGGGCGTTGATGAGGCCGGAGGCCGCGATCGTAATGAAGTTGACTTCTCCCGAGAGCATCGCCGCGATGGCCGTGGTCGAACCTGCCATCACAATCGGCTTGACTTCGAGTCCGTGTTTCTTGAAGTAGCCGCCGTCAACCGCGGCCAAAACGGAAGAATTGCTCGGCGTGATGGAGACGAGGCCGACGTAGAGGCTGCGGGAGGTCTGAGCCGGGGCTGCCAGAGGACTAAGAGTCGTCAACCACACGAGCACTGCGCTGATCGTTAGCTTGACTTTCATCGCTAGATCCTCCACTTAAGGGTCAATGTTTTGGTACTTCCTGATCAAAGCAATGACGCGACCGCGGATCTCGACGTCGGCCGGGCCGGCAAGGATCGGCGGCAGTTTCTTGCCCTGCGCTTCCAATCGGATGCTTCCGGTCGCTTCGCGATAAAGCCTTCTGACGCTTGCCTTGCCGCCGATGACAGCGACTACGGTTTCTCCATCCTCTGGGTTTTGGTGCGCTTCCAGGACCACCAGATCGCCCGCCCGGATACCTTCATCGACCAACGCGTTGCTTTCGGCCCTGAGCGCGAAGCGATTTTCGCCCACAGCCAATCCGCCGGGAACGGATGGATTGGGAACGTAGGTAAAGTCGGCAATTTCCTGTTGTGAGCTCGCGGGGCCTTTGGATTCAGCCTTGCCGGCGGTCATGGATCTCCGCCCGGCAAGGTTGGCTGCTTTTTCTGTTCCTTCAGCGTGCCGATCATACGCGTCACTTGCAGCGTGTCCGCATCCTTATCGCCGTAAAGCCTTTTGAGCAGCGCCTCCACTTTCCGTAAGATCTCGAGGTAGTCCCCCTGGATCTCTTGCTTCAGCCCCGGAGGCAATTGGTTAAACTCGCGGTCGATGTTGTCGAGCCAGTTCTTCAGGTAGCTCTTGTCGACCTTTTCCTCGCTGTAGAGATAGCCCTCGAGCGAGCCTAGACGCGAGCCGACATCGAAGAGCCGGCGGTTGGTTGACAGAGCCTGCCACTTTTCCATGGATAGTTCCAATTCGCCTCAGCGCTTATCGCATCTTCATGTCGAAGGCAACCGGCCCTTTTTCGCCGCGGCGCACCTGGAATTGCACGGTATTGCCCTCGCTTAAATCCTCGAACTGGACCCGAGGGGCCATACTACCGCGATGGAAAAAGACGTCTTCGCCCCCGTCGTCGGGAACGATGAAGCCAAAGCCTTTTTGCCGAATGATTTTCTTTATGGTCCCGGTCATAAATTTCCTCCGCGCTTACCCGATCTTAACATTCCCTACCGTGTTTCTGGACTCGCCGCAAGTGGACCGGGAGCCGATGGCTGCTTGACATGCCCTGGTCTTCCCATTAGCTTTGAAAGCTTAGACAGATCCTTCCGAGGAAGGTTTGACCGCAGTAGCCTATTACATCTCCGCACACGGTTACGGCCATGCAGTGCGCTCTCGCGAGGTCATCCGGGCTTTAAAGTCGGCATCTCCTGAGGTCACCGTACACGTAAGGAGCGCCGCGCCGGAGTGGTTCTTTGATAGGCTTGGCTTTCCCGTTGTTTACCACTGCGGCGCCGTCGACGTCGGGTTTTTACAGAAAGACGGTCTCGAAATGGATGCGGCAGCGACGCTCAGCGCCAGCGCGGCCTTTCATGAGCGGATCCCGCGACTCCTGGAGGGGGAGATCGGTTTTCTCCACAACGAGAGAATCGGGCTCGTCATCGGCGATATCCCGCCGCTCTGCTTCGAGGTGGCCGCCCGCGCCTCGCTCCCCTCGGTGGCGATTGCCAACTTCACCTGGGATTGGATCTATCGGCCCTATTTCGCCGCGCACGAATCGTTTGCCCCAGTGATCGAGGCGATGAATAGCTTTTACCGGAAGGCGACCCTCGCCCTTTCTCTCCCCTTTTCCTGCGATATGGCGGTCTTTAGAGAAAGAGTCGAAATCCCGCTGATCACGCGAGTTTCGGCGCTCGACAAAAACGAGGCGCGAAAACACTTCGGCTTGCCTTTGACCGCCACGATCGTTCTTATAAGTTTTGGCGGCTTCGGGCTGGAGCGGCTTTCGGGGGACAAGCTTGAACATCTGAAGGATTTTTTCTTCGTCTCGACGGGTGCGGCGCCGAAAAAAGGGAAAAATTTCCTTCTTCTTCCTGAAGCCCTTCCCGATTACGTCGATCTCGTGCGCGCGGCGGATGCGGTGGTGACCAAGCCGGGCTACGGGATCGTGGCCGACGCCATCGCCCATCGGACCCCTGTCCTCTATACTTCGCGCGGGCAATTCCCGGAATATCCCTATCTCGTGAGGGCCTTGGCCGAGTGGGCCACCAGCGAGTTCGTTCCCCAGGACGCTCTGCTTGAGGGCCGTATCGGCCCCTATCTCGAGCGGCTGCTAAACAAAGAGGCGAACTGGCCGAAAGTGGGGCTCAACGGGGCCGAGGTCGCGGCGGAGAAAATTCTAAGTCTCTTATCCTCTTTCCCGCCGACGGGACGGCCGTGAACGGTGTTTGAGGGTTGACACCTTTTTCGGCCCATGCAGAGGTTGGCCGGCTGCATGGTGCGTGATTAGTACTGGATTTTATCAAAATTTGGTGATAGCTTGAGGCTCTGTATAGGAGGTTCTATGCCTATTATCAAGTCTATTTCCAGCTTGCGTAATCGTACTAGGGAGATCGCTTCTATCTGTCACAAACGAGATGAACCGGTCTATCTGACAAGAAACGGCGAAGGGGATTTAGTTGTGATGAGCATAGAACACTATGAGCGATTGAAGGCTCAAGTCGATCTCTTTGAAAAACTCGGCATCGCTGAGCGCCAAGCTGCGGGGGGAAAGAAAGGAATTACTCATACCCAAATGATGAAAAAGCTGCGACAGCGCCGAGATGCCGTATAAATATATAATTCGGTACCTCCCCGCTGCCGAACAAGACTTGCTGTCTATTCACGATTGGATCGCAAACGATAACCCTCGAAGAGCAAGCTCCTTTGTGGAGGAGTTAGACAAACGGATCAGCAAGCTCGCCTCCCATCCTTATCTTGGGGTTGTTCCCAGACATCTCCGGCTGAAACAGTCCGGATACCGTGTCCTTATTATTGAGGGTTATCTCGTTTTCTACAAAGTTCGCGGGAGAACTGTCCAGGTTCACCGAGTTATCCACGGCTCTCGCCATCTGGACAGCATGATCTAACCTGCCAAGATAAGTGAATATTTCCTCTTTTATTCAAACTCAGCCTCTCCAGCCGGGCCTTGAGGTCGGCATTTTCGGCAAGCTGCGGGTCATACTTGAAAAATCTACCTGATTCTCGTACCTTAGGTTTTAATATGCTCGACCGTATGAAAAGGGGTCTCGGTTAGATGCTCATGAACAAACGGCTTGAACTTCTTGCAAAATATCTTTCCGACTTGAGTAAAATATTCTTCAGCGCCGTCGTTGTGAAACAATTTATCGAACGCCAATTTAACCCTCTTGAATTTAGCATCGGAGTGGTGAGTGCTATCGCTTTATTTATTGTTGCTTACTTTGTCCAGCCAAAGGGGTGACCCATGACCTGGCTTTCTATTACCGGCCTAGTGCTGGTAATTTTGGCCTTAGCTGCACTAGCTATTGTTAAGTACCAGCAGCGCCACCAAAAGTAGCAAGCGAGAAAGCTGAGCTAACGCGACCCATCCGCATATGGGAGCCCCGAGCGGGTGCCCGGGGCCCCAGTTGCTGAGTTACTGAATAGGCGCGGTGGCCGCAGTCAGGTAGGGTCTGCTCCTCACAAGTTGCTCCAGTCGCTCCAGCCGGGCCTTGAGGTCATAATTCTCGGCGCTGAACGAAAACCCAGCCTGTCCCCTTTCCCTCCCCCCGAATGTATCGACCAGAGTCTCCTTTCTCTAAATCCGCTGGGCGATTTGGAAAGCCAAGCCAAACTCCCGCGCGGCGCGGCGAAACTCACCCGCGTTCATGGCCGCCAGCCCGAGATCAAAGTGCCGCTGGGCGAGGACCACGCGCCGGTCAAATACCCCAACCTTCGCAATCGCCCGATCGATCTCCGCCTGCGCCGCATCATGGGCGACCATCGCCACGCTCTCATCTGTGAGCATCTCGATAGCCTGCTGCGCTTGCACGATCAGGGAGCTTGCCGTGGGTGCATCGAGCCGCCACCTGAGGCGAAGAGCCCACACCTCACGGATAAAAGCCCTAAGCTGGTTAACCGCAGCGCTACGCCTCCCGTGGAGAAGCGAGCTCTGAACCGCTTCGAGCTGGCTCCTGAGACTCAGCCTCAGCCCACGGTTGAGATTTAGCCCGTCAACCTGCCTAATGAGCGCAGCAATAGCCGCACGCGGATCAACGGCAGGCGTCACCGTGATCATCACTATGGCCGGGGTGGATGTCGATGAGCCGTCGCTCACAGAAAAAGTAAAGCCATCGACTCCGGTGAAGTTCGGGTTTGGCGTGTAGGTAACGCTGCTGCCGGTTACTGGCCCGACAGTCCCGTTGGTCGGCTGATCCACTATACTGAAGGTAAGCGCATCCCCTTCCGGGTCGCTCCCCAAAAGCGTCAGCGTCACGGGTGTGTCCTCAGGAGTTGTCTCCGAGAACCCAATCGCAGTTGGAACGTCGTTGACCGGGTTCACCGTGATCGTTATTGTGGCAGCCGCGCTTGTGCCGCTGCCGTCGCTCACGGTGAAGGTGAAGCTATCCCGCCCGTAGAAGTTCAAGTCGGGAACATAGGTCAAGCTCGGTGGCGTGCCTTGGAGAATGCCATTTGCGGGCTGGGTCTCGACGGTGAAGTTTAGCGAACCCGCTGCAACTTTTTCACGCCAGGTCCATCACGCTTTTCGCAAAACCAGAGCCATGTTGTGGTTGACAGGGCATCTCTAATCCTTCAGACTGAAGCTGTCTATGGCAGTAAAAAAAGTCATTCTCGCCAAGCCGCGGGGTTTTTGCGCCGGGGTGGAGATGGCGGTCGACACCGTCGAGCGGGCGCTAAAAAAATACGGGCCGCCGCTGTATGTCTTTCACGAGATCGTTCACAACCGCTACGTGGTTCAGGACTTTGTGCGCCGGGGAGTGACCTTCGTCCAGTCTGTCGATGAGGTTCCCGCAGGGGCAAGGCTCATTTTCAGCGCTCACGGAGTCTCTCCTGATGTTTGGCAGAAGGCCAGAAAAAAAGGGCTTGAGCTTCTCGTCGATGCGACCTGCCCCCTGGTGGAGAAGGTTCACAGAGAAGTCCGTCGCTACGTCGCCCAGGGCTACTGGATCATCCTCGTTGGGCACCGTGCGCATGACGAGATCGTCGGCACGTTCGGCGAGGCCCCCGAGCGCATCCGTGTCGTCGGTAATCTGGAAGAAGCACGCGAGGTCAACATCCCGGATCCGGAGAAAGTGGCGGTGCTTACCCAGACCACGCTCAGCGTCGACGACACGCGCGAGATCATTGAGACTCTGGAACAACGATTCCCGCGCATGGTTACACCATCGAAAGAGGACATCTGCTTTGCCACCCAGAATCGCCAGGATGCGGTCAAAGCGCTCGCCCGCGAGGTCGATTTGGTCCTGGTTTTCGGCTCGAAGAACAGCGAAAATTCTAACCAGCTTTGCCGCGTAGCGCGCTCCCGGGGAGTCCCAGCTTACCTGGTCAATGATCTGAGCGAGGTCGACCCGCAGTGGCTCATCGGTGTGGAGCGGATCGGCATCACCTCAGGAGCATCGGTGCCAGAACGCCTGGTTCAGGAAGCCGCAGACTATTTCGCTCAGCGGGGCGCCCAGGGTGCGCAGTTGGGTTTGGTCGAGGAAAACGTTCATTTTGCCCTGCCAGCGGAGGTTGCTTAAGATCATCTCTGCCTTAGGAAAAGCGAGGATGGAAGCGGTTAAAGTTTACTATCGCCCCGGCTGATTTACCTGCGCGAGCACGAAAGAGTTTCTTTCGCGGCACAAGATCGAATTCGACGGCAGGGATGTGGAGAACGACCCGGAAGCCTTGGTGGAGCTGGAAAGACTGGGCCTTCGCAAAGTCCCTGTGACCGTAGTGGGAACGGCGGCAGTTGTGGGGTTCAACCGCGACGAGCTCGGTCGGCTGTTTAAGCTCAAGAGCGCGGAGGAGGTGCAGCGCGCCGGTGCCTGGTTGTTCTCCACCCTCGACAAAGTCCTCGAAGCGGTGATCCGCGCAGCGCTTCAGGTTCCCCCGGATCGTCTCTCCTGGCACACCCCCGATCGGAATCGACCGCTTAAAGTCTTTTGTTATCATATCCTGGCTGACCCCAACCACGTCCTCGACGCCATTCAAAGCCAGAAATACGACGGTTCGTTCAAATTCGCTTACGAAGAAGCGGCCGAGCGGTTTCCTACGATGGCCGCTTTGGCCCGGTTCGGCGGGCAAACGCGCAGTCGCTTGAACGTGGCGGCCGAGGATTTGACCGAGACCGCGCTCGACCGGCCGATCGAAGGGTACGCAGGTCCGACCACCGGCCACGAGCTTCTCCACCATGTGCTTTCTCATACGACCCACCACTTGAGGCAGCTCTATGAGATCCTGCGGGCAATCGGGGTCGAGCCTATCCAGCCCCTCGGGGAAGAGGACTTTAAAGGCATCCGGCTGCCGGAGAGTCTCTGGTAGTTACCATAGATGCCTATGCCCAGCGTTTGGGCATGTGCCTAATATGCGGGCATCTCAGGGACAGCATCCGTTTGGGCCGCGCGCAAAAGTCCCGATAGAATCAGCAAAAAAAGAGTACCCACCCTTGGCATAAGAGTTGCTCTACGGCTATGCGGGTATCTTTGTGCCGTTGCGATCCTGTTCTTTTCGTCTTTCGAAGGGAGGATTCAACGTGGTTAAGAAAAAGAAGGTTTGGGCTCTTTTGTTGCTCTCGCTCTGGGTCGTCGCTTTTCCAGCGACGGCGCTAACCCTCGCGCAAGAGGTTCCTCAGCCTTCCACTGTTGCGCCAGCGCCTGCTGCTCCCGTGCCTTCTCCCGCCTCAGCCCCCTCTCCACCGCCGCCACCAAGGATTGACAAGGGAGATACGGCTTGGATGCTCACGTCGGCTGCCCTGGTGCTCATGATGACGATCCCTGGTCTTTTCCTCTTCTATGGTGGTCTAGTCCGAGGAAAAAACGCCCTTGGCACTATGATGCATAGCTTTATTATTGTGGCCCTGATTAGCGTTCAGTGGGTGCTTTGGGGCTACAGTCTCGCCTTTGGACCAGACAAGGGAGGGATCATCGGGAGCCTGGCGTGGTTTGGATTGGGCGGAGTGGGACTTGATCCCAATCCCGACTACGCCGCTACTATTCCCCACCAGACCTTTATGGTCTACCAGTTGATGTTCGCCATTATCACTCCGGCGCTCATTACCGGTGCTTTTGCCGAGCGAGCGAAGTTCAGCACGTTTATCGTCTTTATCCTCCTGTGGGCCACCCTCATTTACGATCCCCTGGCGCATTGGGTGTGGGGGGTAAAGGGGTGGTTGAGAGAAATGGGGGCTCTGGACTTTGCTGGTGGCACAGTGGTGCACATCAGCTCTGGCGTGTCGGCTCTTGCCGCGGCCTTTATGTTTGGGAAGCGGATGGGCTACGGGCAGGAGGCGATGCCGCCGCACAATCTTCCTTTCAGCGTCGTTGGGGCATCCATGCTGTGGGTCGGCTGGTTCGGTTTTAATGCGGGGAGCGCCCTGGCGGCAGACGGGCTGGCGACCAGTGCTTTTGTGGTCACCAATACGGCTACGGCAGCGGCCGCACTGTCATGGATGGCTATGGACTGGCTTTTCCGCGGCAAGCCCACGGTTCTGGGAGCTGCCAGCGGGGCCGTAGCCGGTCTTGTGGCGATCACGCCTGCGTCGGGCTTTGTGGGTCCCATCTCCTCAATTATTATAGGCGTCGGCGCAGGCATCTTCTGCTCCACTGCCTGTAACCTGAAAACCAAGTTGGGCTACGATGATTCCCTTGATGTGGTGGGGGTGCACGGCATTGGTGGAACCTGGGGGGCACTCGCCACAGGCCTATTCGCCTCAAAAGCTATCAATGCAGCGGGCAATAATGGTCTCTTTTTCGGCAACCCAAGCCAACTGTGGGTGCAGCTTGTTGCGGTTATAGCCACCTGGATCTTCGCCTTCGTCGGGACGCTGATCATTCTCGGCCTCCTTAAGGCGACGATGGGACTGAGGGTTTCGGAAGAGGAGGAGGTCATGGGACTCGATCTCAGCCAGCACAACGAGCGCGGCTACTCCGTTTAGGGGTGGGGCTGGCTTGACGCGCAAGAATGTGATAACAAAATTTTCGCACCGAACTTAATCTAGAAGACAACCAAAGGAGAGGAGTTTGAGATGAAAGCGAAGGAAGTCATCGAATTTGCCAAGAAGAACAAAGCGGAGATCGTGGATCTGAAGTTCATCGACGTGCCCGGCCTGTGGCAGCACTTCTCCATCTCCATGAGCGAGCTTTCGGAGTCGCTGTTTGAAGACGGTATCGGTTTTGACGGATCGAGCATCCGGGGATTTCAAACCATCGATGAGTCCGACATGCTTCTGTTTCCCGATCCCGACACGGCCTTCATGGACCCGTTTACGGAGCTGCCCACGCTGACCCTGATCTGCAACGTGCGCGATCCGGTGACGGGCGAGGCCTACAGCAGAGACCCGCGCTACGTGGCGCAGAAGGCGGAGAAGTATCTGAAGTCCACGGGCCTTGCGGAAATAAGCTACTGGGGCCCGGAGATCGAGTTTTACATTTTTGACAGCATTCGCTTTGATCAGAGCTATAATTACGGTTTTTACTATATTGATTCGGAGGAGGGCTTTTGGAATTCCGGCAACGGGGATAAGCCCAATCTGGGTTATAAGCCGAGGTATAAGGAGGGCTATTTTCCCGTACCTCCGATGGACCACTTGCAGAATATCCGCTCTGAGATGCTGCGCACCTTAGAGAGGTGTGGGGTAGTCGTAGAGATTCACCACCACGAGGTAGGGACTGCCGGTCAGGCCGAGATCGACATGCGCTATACAACGCTGACCAAAATGGCCGATCAGGTAATGATCTACAAGTATGTCATTAAGAACGTAGCGAGACGGCATGGCAAGACAGTTACGGTGATGCCGAAGCCGATCTTTCAGGACAACGGATCGGGCATGCATACGCACCAGAGCCTTTGGAAAGGCGGGAAGAACATCTTCTACGATAAGAAGAACTACGGGCTGATCAGCGATACGGCACGGTACTACATTGGCGGTATTCTCAAGCATGCTGACGCCCTATGCGGCATCGTGGCACCCACCACCAATTCCTACCGCCGACTGGTGCCGGGGTATGAGGCGCCGATCAACCTGGTTTATTCGCAACGCAACCGTAGCGCTTGCGTGCGCATCCCGATGTACTCCACGAGCGAGAAGGCCAAGCGCTTGGAGTTTCGCACGCCCGATCCGAGCTGTAACCCCTATTTTTCTTTCCCGGCGCAGTTGATGGCCGGTTTGGATGGGGTTCGCAACAAGATCGAGCCGCCCGAGCCCATCGACAAGGATCTCTACGAGCTACCCCCGGAGGAGGCGGCCAAGGTGAAATCGGTGCCCGGGTCCTTGGACCAGGTGCTAGATGCTTTGGAGCGAGATCATGATTTTCTGCTCAAAGGAGATGTCTTTACCCGGGATGTGATCGAAACATGGCTCAAGTACAAGCGTACCAAGGAGGTCGATCCGGTTCGGCTCCGGCCCCATCCCCATGAATTCGCCCTTTATTTCGATATTTAACCCTCACCCCTTCCCTCTCCCTGTCTAGGGAGAGGTGAGGGAGAGGGTCAAGGCAGCGGGCAATGGGAGAGGGGGAGGCTCCAGAAATAACTTAGGGAGGCTTTTCATGAAGAAGATCGAGGCCATCATCAAGCCTTTTAAGTTGGACGAGGTCAAGCAGAAGCTGACGGCGGTGGGCATTACCGGCATGACCATCAGCGAGGTGAAGGGCTTCGGGCGGCAGAAGGGGCATACGGAGCTCTACCGCGGCGCGGAGTACACGGTCGATTTCCTCCCCAAGGTTAAAATCGAGATCTTAGCTCCCGACGAGATGGCGCCGAAAATTATCGACGCCATCCTGGAGTCTGCCCAGACGGGAAAGATCGGAGATGGAAAGATCTTCGTCTCGTCGGTGGAAGAAGTGATCCGGATTCGGACCAACGAGAGAGGAGAGGACGCCATTCGCTAGGCGCCTCTCTTCTCCTTTTGCTTCAGGCCCTTATTTGTTTTCTTTTTCCGCGCCTTCTTCGCCTGGCTGCTTGCCCGGCTCGAATCCGCCCACCTCGTGATAGACGACCTTGCTCTCCTGCTCGAAGGCCCTGACCTCCGGAACTTTTCCCGGCAGGCCTAGCTCACGCCACCGGCTGGCGACCTGGTCGTAAATCTCTCTACGCAGGGTCGTGCGTTTCGAAAAGACAGGGAGATGGCGGTGCTCTTTGCACGCGTTGATGAGCGCCTTTGAGCCGTAGGGGCGTTTCTCCGGCGGGTTTTGCGTGGGGTCGAGCCACGTGCTCCAGGTGTTTCGCAGGATGTCGATATCGTCGATCGGGTTGCAGCGGCTGGCGGCCGCCCAGATGACTTGGTTGGTGTCGGTCGGGTCCACGTCTTCATCGACCGCGATGATCCACTTGGTGTAATAGGCTCCGCCGGGCACCTGAGCGGCCAGGGCCAAGGCCTGAGCGGCATGGCCGGCATAGCGCTGCTCAAGGCTGATCACGGTCATCCCGAATCCGCCGGCCGCCGCCGGGTGGGCATAAACGCCCTGGACGCCCGGGACGCCGAGTTTTTCCAGGTCATCCCATATTCGTGCCGACCGGATGATGGAGAAAAAGCCGCTCTGCTCGTTGGACGGGTAGTCGGCCATCAAGGCATTGGTCAGGATCGGTCCCGAGCGGTAGTGCACGGCCGTTACCTCGACGAGCGGGCAGCCAGCTTCCGGTCTCCCGTAATAGCCGGGAAACTCGCCGAACGGCCCTTCTTTTTTCACGGAGTTGGGCCGGATGATCCCTTCGATTACGAATTCAGCGCTGGCCGGGAGCAAAAGGTCCGTCGTCGTGCCCCGCACCACCGCAATCGGTTGGCCCTTCACGCCGCCGGCAAACTCATACTCGGAGACATTTTTGGGAAAGGTCTGCGAACCAATCACCATGAACAGCGGATCCATTCCCCACGCGGCCGCTACTTGAATGGCCTGCCCCCTTTGCCACGCCCGTGTGATGTGCAGGCGTGCGTCCTTACCCGGTGACAGGTAGAGGCCAACCTGGTTTTTCCCTTGAAGCATCATGCGGTAGGTGCCCACGTTGAGGTAGCCACTGTCGGGGTCGCGGGTGATAACGGCGTCGGCGGTGCCGCCGTAGCGGCCTCCGTCCAGCGGCCAGTGCTTGGGAATCGGCAGCTCGTTCAAGTCAACATCGTCGCCGGTCTTGCTGTTCTCGTAGAACGCCGCTTCACTGCGCGGCACCTCGCGGGGCGGTTTTCGCTGTTTGAGTTTTTCCTTCACGCGACGGATGAGCTCCAGGGTCGGCGTGTCGGGTGGCTCCTCCACAGTCAGCGCGATGCGTCGAAAGCTGGGACCGAGAATGTTCCAAAGCAGTTTGGCGCCGATCGGGCTTTTCTCGTAACCTTTGGCGCGCTCGAAGAGGATGGCGGGCGAAGGGGTCTGTTTGGCAACCAGATAGGTGATCGCGCTCATCTCCTCTTGACAGTCCACCGCCTGCTTCACGCGGACGAGCTCGCCCATCCTCTCCACACGGTCGATCCAGTCACGCAGATCCTTGATGGGCTCCACCGCGGACGCGCTCAGCGACTGCGGCTCGGCGGCGCGCTTCTCTCTTTTCGCCATGAAATGACCTCCTGAAAGATTTCCCGCCCTAAACTACCTTTTCCTCTCGTGCTTCATCAGCGACGCGAAATAGGCGAAGGCGTGGTAGGACCGCGCGGCGGTAGTCTCCTTCATGACTTCGATGTCCTTTTGCGGCATCGTGACCGGCGTGCCGACCGAGCTCGCGATCCATTGCATGTAAGCCGCCCGCTCCAGGTAGATGGCATTGACGGCGGCCTGCTCGACACCCTCGCCGACGGTCACGATCCCGTGGCCTTGGAGGAGTAAAGCCATGCGGTTACCCAATGCCTGGCTGACCTCAATACCATCCTGCACCGTGTAAATCAATCGAGGGCTGGGAAAGATGGGGGTTTCGGGCGCAAAGGGGGCCGCCTGGTTATAGATGGGCAGGATCGGCCGGCCGCCGATGGAGAAGGCAGTGGCAAGGGGCTGGTGGGTATGGACGACGGAGTCGATGTCGGGCCGCGCCTCATAGATGGCGGCATGAATCATGGTTTCGCGGGGCGGGATCTTCATGGTGATCTCCTGCTTCAAGTTTCCCACCTTGGCCCAGTTCTCCTCGCAGATCTTTTTGTACTCATCGATATCGACCTCGATGATGTCCCTGCGCGTGATGTAACCGAGCGGTGCGAGAACAGGCTTGATGAGTAACCGTCGCGTCCCCGGTATGCGGGCGCTCAGATGGCCGTGGTAATCCGCCAAGCCTTGGTGGGATAGGATCCGGTTACCCAGGGCGACTTTTTCCTTGAGCTGTTCAATCTCTCGCTGTCGTTTTCTCACAAATTTCCCCTTTCTTCACTTTTTTCGAAATAGCTGCGTGTGTGTTCGGCGCGCTCACTTTAAGTCGATCCCTGGTAGCGGGGCTCTTTTCCGGCCACGGCCCCGAGCGCGGCCCCGCGCCAGCGGACGTTCATCCAGTTCCACTGGCCCGGATAAGCGCTTACGGTTTTTTCCAGCCACTCGGCGATGCGGAGCGTATTCTCCCTGACGTCCGCTTTGATCGCCCCCGATTTGGTGAGCTCGATCTCCGGTTCGATGATGAGCTTGAGCTCGCCGTCCGGTCTACGGATAAGATAGATCGGAACAAGCGGAGCCCCCGTGCGCAGCGCCAGGGTTGCCGGGCCGCGCCGGGCCGCCACCGTACGGCCGAAGAACGGCACGAGCACACCGCTTCCCGATCGGTACTCGTCGGCGATGACGATGGTAATCTCGTTTCGCCTGAGTGCCCGGACGAGATTGCGAAATGCCAGCCGGCGCGGGCGGGCGTGGATGGTACGCTGTCCTAGCCGCAGGCGCCAGCGATCCATCAGGTGACCGAAATAACCGTTCGCGGGCTGGTTTACGAGCACGGAGGTAACGTAACCCTCGGCGGAAAGCCGCGTTCCGACCAGGAAGAAATTTCCCAGGTGGGCGCTGAGCGCGATGGCTCCCTTACGTTTCGCCAGGGCCGCTTCCAGGTGTGCGCGGCCGAGCACGGGGATCTCGGTGCGGATCTTTTCAGGCGCGGTCTCAAGGGCAAAGCCGGTCTCGACGAAATCCCGGAAAAAGTTTCTCAGCGAGCTGCGAACCGTGGAGGCGATTTGGCGCGCATCGAGCTGGTCGCCGAGCGCGAGCGTCAAGTTTCGAATCGAGCGGGTGCGGAAGCGGTGGAAAAGGTAAAAGCCGAGGTCCGCTGCAGCCTGCGCAAGGAAAAGGAATAAACGGCGAGGAAGAATTTTTATCGAAAGGAGTCCGAGGTTGAGGCCAAATCCCGCAGCGATCTGGGTGAGGTTTTTGACCAACCGGCGCATGATCAGAGGTAGCTCTCCTGCTTATAATACTTTAGATTGTCCGCTGCGAGAAAAATTTAGGGACAGGATTAGCTCTGGAGGTCATCTTCCACCCAGCTCTTTTTTCCGTAGGAGCCGCGCCGGCTAAGCGTCAAGACGAATTTCTCGAACGCCCGCTCGTCCCGGTACTTCTTCATGTCGTAGCGCTCGTAGTGGACGATCTCTTCCAGCTCCCGCCGCGGGCGAGGCAGCACCGGAGCGCTGGCATAGCCGATTGGGATGAGATGGTAGATCCTCAAGGGATCGGGGATGCCGAGAAGCACTTTGAGCATAGTTTCCATGTACGGGGAGCTCACATCGCTGACGTATTGGGAGGCGAGGCCCAGGCTGGCTGCGGCCAGATGAATAAGAAGTGTAGCGTTGGCCAGGCCAGTATAGAAATGGGAGTCGGCCTTATCCAACATGGTCCGCACGGGATAGGTCTCCTTCACCCTGGGGTCGCCGAGGACGATAAGGTGGACCGGCGCGTGCCGAAAGCCGGCGCCGGTCATTTTGGCGTCCCCCCTTACGGCCATCTCCATCTCCTTTTTGTGTTCTTGCTGCTTGAGGAACAAGTCGGCGATTCGGTTTCTCGTCTTCTCGTCTCGGATCACGATGAACTCCCAAGGCTGACCGTTGCCGCCTGATGGAGCCCAGCGGGCGCACTCCAGGATTTTGCCGATAAGGTCGTCGGGGACATCGCGGCTCTTATCGTAACCGCGAATGCTCCTTCGCTTCATGACAAGCTCATGAAATTCCTCAATGTCAAGCATGGCTCTACCTCCAGGTAGGTTTTGCCGCGCACACCGTCGATTCGGGCAAATGCCTATTCTTATAGTTTGCTAAAATAACTGCAACAAGTCCCTTTCCGTTACCCTCGAAAGCTCCTCGGGGCCGAGTTATCAGGCCGCGGCTCAGAGGACTGGCTCCGCGAAGCGGTGCCTGTCCCCGCTCGGCGATGGATTAAGCTCCCTCGGGAAGCGCGCTCTCGGCTGCGGCAAGGGGACTGGCTCGCTTGCGTGCCTGTCCCCGTCACTCTGCGGCCGATGGGTTGTCCTCGCTTGGCTCGGAATCTCATATTGCAGATCTCAGATCTCAAATCTGGGATTTGAAATTTGCCATTTGAAATCCCGAAGGGCCTGTCCGCAGCCTCGCTCGCGCTCCCCTCTTTTAACCCGGCCATTTCTTGATGCCCCGGTCTGTATTTTCTATCTTTTTGGTGCTAGATAAACAGGGTTATCGTAGCTCAGGTGACAGTTTATGCGGATGATGTTGCCCCCGTTGAGAGAGCGCCGGTCGGTGGACCGTTATCTTACCGCTTTTTTCCGTGATTACCGGCCGGCGGATTTTAAGCGAGCCATCTCGTCTCTCTGCCGCTTCTACCACTTGAAGATGCCCAAGGTGGAGTGGTTTGAGTACATCGACTGGGGCAAGACAGCGGGCAAAACCTATGAGAATGGCCAGATCTATTTGGTCCATCCAGAAAATTGGAAGCGGGGGAGGAAATACAATTCCGAGCGCAGCTGGATCAAAACCGTCTATCACGAGCTTGGACACTATGTCTTTTGGGCGGATGCTGAGAACAAGGCGGATAAATTCGCTACCCGCATGGTGAGAGGGGTCAATAACCACAAGTAGCCCCTGCTGCCGGGCTTCCCGAGGTTGTCCCATACGCCCCTTTTTTGCGTTTACCCGTGGACTATAAAGAGACGCTAAACCTACCGAAGACGCGCTTTCCCATGCGCGCCAATCTACCGCAAAATGAGCCCGCTCAAGTGGAGCGATGGAAGCGCGGCGACGTCTATGCCAAGATTTTGGCGGCCAACCAGAGCAAGCAAAAGTACATTCTGCACGACGGCCCGCCCTATGCCAACGGCAATATCCATTTAGGCCATGCGCTCAATAAGATTCTAAAGGACGTCGTCGTCAAGTACAAAAACATGACGGGCTTTTTGGCTCCCTATGTTCCGGGCTGGGACTGCCATGGTTTGCCGATCGAGCTTCAGGTGGAAAAAGATATCGGCCGGGCGAGGAAAAAAGATTTGCGCCCGCCGGAGGCCCGCCGGCTATGTAGAGAGTATGCGGAGAAATACATCTTGATCCAGCGCGAGGAGTTCAGGAGGCTGGGCGTTCTGGGCGATTGGGAAAAACCGTATCGCACGATCGATTATGCTTATGAGGCGGCCGAGATCCGGGAATTGGGAAAGTTCATCGCCTCGGGATCGCTCTACCGGCAGAAAAAGCCGGTCTATTGGTGCCCCTCGTGCCACACCGCCCTGGCCGAGGCTGAGGTAGAATACGAGGAGCATACTTCCCCCTCGATTTACGTGAAGTTTCCAATCAAGGCAACAGGCAACAGGCAACAGGCAACAGCTTCTGCCTCTCGCCTCTCGCCTTCCATGTCCTTCGTCATCTGGACGACCACCCCGTGGACGCTTCCCGCCAACCAGGCGATCGCCCTCCACCCGCGCTTCATGTACCGCAGCGTAAAGACTCCTGCGGGACAGCTCATCTTGAACCAGGAACTTGTCGAGCCGGTGATGAAGGCGCTGGGGTTTTCGCCAGGGAACTATGAGGTCAGCGCGGGAGCATGGTCCGGAAAGGAACTGGAGGGCATCGTCTGCCGCCATCCCTGGATCGACCGCGAGGTGAAGATCATTCTCGGCGAGTTCGTCACGCAAGACCAGGGCACCGGTTGCGTCCACATCGCTCCCGGCCATGGCCAGGAAGATTACGAGGTCGGCCAGCTCTACGGCCTGGACGTCTTGGCGCCGGTCGATGCCGAGGGAAAATTCACTTCTGAAGCCGGCGATCTTGCCGGGGAGTTCGTTTTCAAGGCGGATCCAAAAATCATCCACAAGCTCAAAGACCGCAGCGCGCTGCTCAAAGAGGAAAAGCTCACGCACAGTTATCCTCACTGTTGGCGATGCAAAAAGCCCGTGATCTTTCGCGCCACCGAGCAGTGGTTTATTTCGATGGAGCGAAACGACCTGCGCCGCAAAGCGCTCGCGGCCATCGATCAGGTCAACTGGATCCCGCCGTGGGGGCGCGAGCGCATCCGCGGCATGCTCGAGTCGAGACCCGACTGGTGCATCTCGCGCCAGCGGTCCTGGGGAGTGCCGATACCGGTTCTGTACTGCAATGGCTGCCGGAAGCCGCTTTTGAGCCAGGAGCTGTGTGAGCGCGTGGCTCGGATCTTCCAGGAAGAAGGCTCAGATTCCTGGTTTGTCCGCCCCGCGTCCGATTTCATCCCCGGAGGGGTTAAATGCTCCAGTTGCGGCGGCGCCGAGTTCACCAAGGAGGAAGACATCCTGGATGTCTGGTTTGACTCGGGCGTAAGCCATGCGGCGGTTGTCGAAGCCCATGCCCAACTGGGAGGCGGAGCCGATCTCTATCTGGAAGGCAGCGACCAGCACCGGGGCTGGTTTCACACCGCGCTTTTGACCGCCGTTGGCACGCGCGACCGGGCGCCGTACCGGAGCGTCCTGACCCATGGCTTTACGCTGGATGGGAAGGGGCGGAAGATGTCGAAGTCCCTGGGCAATGTCGTGGCTCCCCAGGAGGTCATGAAGAAGTACGGCGCGGAGGTTTTGCGGCTTTGGGTCGCGGCCGAAGACTACCGGGAGGACGTGCGGATCTCGGATGAGATTTTGAGCCGCCTGGTCGAGGCTTATCGGAAGCTCAGGAACACCGCGCGGTTTCTGATCAGCAATCTCTACGATTTTGACCCCGATAGGGATGCGGTGGACGAAACCGAGCTTACCGGGTTGGATCAGTGGATCCTGCACCGCACGCACAAGCTTCTCGGCCGCTGCCGCGAGGCCTATGAAGAGTTTGAGTTTCATGTGGTCTATCACGCGCTGAACAATTTCTGTAGCGTGGATTTGAGCGCTCTTTATCTCGATATCGTCAAAGATCGGCTTTACTGCGAGGCGGCGGGCTCCAAACAGCGAAGAGCGGCGCAGACGACCATCTACAAAATTTTAGACACGCTCGTTCACCTGATGGCGCCGATTCTCTCTTTTACGGCGGAAGAGATCTGGGAGCATATGCCGAAAAAGAGCGGTGCCGTGGAAAGTGTCTTTATGTCGTCGATCCCGCGGCCCGAAGACGCGCTCATGAAGCTCGTGAAGGCAGCGCAGGCCGAGAAGTGGGAGCAGATCTTCAGGGAACGAAGCGAAGTGCTGAAGGCTCTTGAGGAAGCAAGAAACGGAGCCATCATAGGTCACTCCCTAGATGCCCGGGTTGTCGTTTATATGGAAGACGGCCAGGCAAAAGTATCTCTGATCGAGCTGTTCACGAGCGAGCCGAGGCAGGCAGAAGATATCCTGATTGTCTCGCAGGGGGGCGTGGCGGACGGGCAACTTCCCGACTACGTGGATGAGCTGCGCGTCGCCAAGCGGTCTGGGCAGCGCGGGACCCACATATTCGTTGGGAGGACCCCCGATGGGCACCCCGAAAAGTGCGTGTACGACAGCCCTGTCCTGAACTGCTACGTGGAAGTTTCCAAGGCCAGTGGGAAGAAGTGTCAGCGCTGCTGGAAGTTTACCGAGGATGTCGGGCAAGATCCCCAGCACCCCGATGTTTGCGCCCGCTGTGCCGGTGTCTTGAGGAGCGGAGGGGCTTCTTGAGCGGCAAAGGGAAACTCGTCACGAGCCTGCTCGTTTCCATCATCTTATTGGATCAGGCATCCAAAATCGCGGTCGATCGCACCATCCCTCTCAACCACTCGATTCCCGTCATCGAAAACCTGTTCAACCTCACTTATATCCGCAACACCGGTGCCGCCTTCGGCATCTTTGCCGGGGAGAATCTGCCGCTGCGCCGCGCGTTGCTGTTTGCCGGGGAGAATCTGCCGCTGCGCCGCGCGTTGCTGATCGGCTTCTCCGTGGTGGCGATCGGCTTCGTCGTTGTGCTGCTGAAGCGCCTGCCGGGCATGGAGAAAGGGCTAATCGTTGCGCTCACGTTCATTTTGGCTGGAGCCATCGGAAACCTCATCGACCGACTCATGTATGGCGAGGTGATCGACTTTCTCGACTTTTATTGGTCCAAATATCATTGGCCCGCGTTTAACTTTGCGGACAGCTTCATTACCTTGGGAGTCCTGGCAACCCTTTATCGTCTTATCCGGACCAAGGGCCAAGACCCTTTTTCTCCATCGGACAGCTAATCGATGCGGCCACAAGCTGTAGCCAGAAAAACAGGCACTTGGTGCTTATTTTTACTGCTCCTGTTTGCTTGGGCAGGGTGTGGGGTCCAGCGGCCGGTTTTGTATCCCAACGACCATCTAAGGAGGGTGGGAGCCCAGGTGGCGGAAAAGGATGTGGAGGAGTGTATGCGGCGGGCTGAGGAGTATGTCTCTTCGACCGCGCGTGAGGCGGATGTTGCCGAGAGTGCCGCCATGGGCGCAGGAAGCGGAGCAGCCATCGGCGCGGCGGGAGGAGCGGCGGGAGGCGCAGTGACGGGACAAGCCGGTCGCGGGGCTGCTGTAGGCGCTGCAGGCGGTGGCGCCGCCGGGTTTACCGGCGGCCTGTTAGGGGGGCTTTCCAAGTCAGCCCAACCAGGTCCGGTTTATAAGAGCTTTGTGGACCGTTGTCTACGGGGAAAAGGTTACGATCCCATCGGTTGGAGGTAACTGGAAAGCTTTAGACTTTGACGCCAGCCGC
Source organism: Deltaproteobacteria bacterium (assembly GCA_016180805.1). Classification (GTDB taxonomy): domain Bacteria; phylum Desulfobacterota; class Binatia; order UBA9968; family UBA9968; genus 2-12-FULL-57-22. The sequence goes on from JACPAM010000243.1 coordinate 20,242, forward strand.
AGCTACCTGAGCGGGCAAGCGCTTTGTCTCCAATGGCACACTCGGCCCTTTGAGAAACGCGAGGTGGGTCGCAAATCCGGTCGCGATCAGGCCCAGAGCGGTGCTTACCATGAAGGCGAAGAAATAGTTGCCCGAGAAATCAAAAATATAACCGCCGAGAACCCCACCCCCGCCCATGCCCGTGCTGGTCACGAAGGAGTGCATGCCATAAACGGTGCCAAAGCGGCGCATGCCGAAAAGCTCCCGCGTCACGACGGCGTACAGGGGAAGCACGCCCCCGTAGGACATCCCGAAGGCAACGGCAAAGACATAAAAGGCCCAAACGTCCGTCGCGAACGCGACCAGGAACATCATCGTTGTCTGAATCGCGATGCAGCAGAGCACCGTTTTCCTTCCGCCGATGCGGTCGGAGATCGTACCCCATATGAGGCGGCCGGCCGCTGCCGCAATCCCGCTGACGCCGAGTATGCTTGCCGCAGTGAGCTCCGAGATCCCTCGGTCGGAAGCGTAGGCGACGATGTGGGCCATGGGAAAGGAATGGCTGATGCAGCACGCCAGGCCGGTGACGAGAAAAATCCAGAAGACCCGATTCTTAAGTACTTCCGCAACGGTCCAATCTTTGTCAGCGTTGCCGAGAATGCCGTTTGCATCCGTCTCCCTGCCATTTTGCGGTCCCTTGGGGGCGGGTTCCGCCTCACCGGGCCGCGGCTGGCGTATGATGAGCGCAGCGGGGAGTAGAATGATCCAGCTCAATAGTCCCAGGACGATAAACGCGGCGCGCCAGTCGGCGATGGACATGATATAGCGCATCAGCGGCGGAAAAATGAGCGTGCCGATTCCCGATCCTGAGAGGGTGATACCGACTGCGAGGCCCTTTCGTTTGCTGAAAAATTGAAACACCGCTGAGAGGAGCGGCGCCCGAGCGGCCGCCCGGCCAATGCCGCCGAGCACGCCGAAGTAAAGATAGAACTCCCAGAGGCTCTCCACCCGGCTGGAAAGAAAAATACCGAGACCGAAAATAATGCCCCCGAACACCAGAACTTTGCGTGCACCGATTCGATCCGAGAGCCACCCGAGCAGGATCGTCGCCGGAGCCGAAGCCCACCAGAGGAGCGTGTAGGCGAAGGCGGTGGCCCCGCGGCTCCATTCCATATCCTCTGCTATGGGCTTAAGAAACACACCGAAGGTGAAGTGGCTTCCGGCGAAAGCCATCTGTATGGCGAAGGCCGCCGCAAGGATGATCCACGCCATCGGCACCATTCTTATCCCGCGTGGCTGAGAAGACATTTCGGCCATCTATACAAGAATTGTCTTGTAAAAGAAACGGACACCGCCTCGTCACCAGTGTCAGCCAGCGTTCGATTCGGTCACGGGGATAGACATTGTCTCGCAATTGGGGTAGGGAGGGTTTTAAACTACCTGACGGCAAGATCGGTCAATGGTAATCACTTTTCCCGAAAGCGAGTCTTCAACTGTTTGCCGCAGAGAGATGTGCCGACAATTTGTCGCAGAAAGGGGATGTCAAAAATGTCTAAGAGAATTTTGTGCGCGACCATAGGATTCGTCATCCTCGCCTTCGACGCGGAATTTGCGCGCGGGGCTTCGGACGACTTTTTCAAGGGAAAGACCGTCCGAATCATCGTGGGATTCACGGCCGGGGGGGCGTTTGACGCCTACGCCCGCGCTCTTGCCAGGCATCTCGGCAGGCACATCCCCGGGAATCCCACGTTTATAGTTGAGAACATGCCGGGCGCAGGAACCTTGGTCGCCGCTAACCATGTCTACAAGGTCGCTAAACCGGACGGTCTCACGATCGGTAATTTCATAGGGGGCGTGGTCATGGGGCAGATTTTGGGACGGCCCGGGATCGAGTTTGATGCCTTGAGGTTTGAGTATATTGGCGCCCCTATGAAGGACAGCCCGGTCTGTGCCTTCAGCAAGGCAAGCGGTATCACGAGCATGGAGAAATGGATGGCCTCGAAGGCACCGGTCAAAGTGGGCGCTACCGGTCCGGGGGCCACCACCCATGACGTTCCCTTGATTCTAAAGGCGACGCTTGGTCTTCCGGTTCAAGTGATTGCGGGCTATAAAGGCCCGACCGAGTTAGTTTTGGCAGTCGAAGGGGGCGAGCTCACCGGAGTCTGCAACGCATGGGAATCGCTCAGGGTGACCTCGATCCGCGCGATAGAAGCGGGCGATCTGGTGGTCGTGGTGCAGGCGATTCCCCACGCCCACTCGGAGTTGCCGAGAGTCCCGCTGGCCATCAACCTGGCTAGAACCGACGAGGCGCGCCAGTTGATCCAGGCCGGTATCCACGACGTCACCGCCATCATTCGCCCTTACGTGCTCCCCCCTGGCACGCCCAAAGAGCGGGTGCAGATGCTGCGCACGGCCTTTGTGGATACGCTGAAGGATCCGCAATTTGTTGCGGACACCAAGAAATCCAAATTGGACATCGATCCGCTGACCGGAGAGGAGCTGGAGAGAACGGTGGGCAGGCTTCTGAGGATGGATCCTTCCACGCTGGCAAAACTGAAGGAGGTAGTGAAGTAGGTGCGGGAAGTTGGGCGCAGCGGGCAGGGAGATGGTGACTGAGAACCGATCTTGGGCATTTTTGAGCTGAGGTTTCATGTCCCTGTTACTCAAAGGCGCCACCATCGTTACCATGAACGACCGCAAGGAAGTGCTATCCGACCACGACCTGCTTCTTGAAGACGGGCGGATCGTGGGCCTAGCACCCACCGGGTCGATTCCAAAAGGCGGGAGCACAGAGGAATGGTCCTGTAACGGGAAGATCATCATCCCTGGACTCGTAAGCGCGCACTCACATCTTTCCGGAATATTTCAAAGAAGTTTATGGGATGAGACCTCATTTGAATCGTGGTCGGCGAAAACTTTTGCGATGGACAGGCTAGCCAATCTTTCCCCGGAGGAAATTTATCTCCTTCACTGTGCAGCCGGCATCGAATTGATTCGTCATGGCGTCACCACGGTCTTGGATATGTTTAGCGCTTACCCAAGTGACGCATTGGATAAGGTTGACGCGGCCTCTAAGGCTCTTTTGGACACGGGGATGAGAGCCATCATGGGGTACTCGTTCAGGGACCAATCTCCGGACAATAAGGACGTAACCGTCGAGGCGACAAGTGCCGAAGATGTCATCCTTACCGCTCGAGCGGCTGCTGAGAGGGTGACGAACCTCAGTTCGCGACTTGGGTTCATGCTGGCGCCTTCAGCACCTCAAAGGTGCAGCGACAAGTTGTTGGGTCTATGTGGGAAGCTTGCGCAGGAGCTTGGAGTTGGAATTCACACCCATCTCGCAGAGACGAAAACTCATGCGGCCATAGGAAGGGCAATCTACGGAGAGCCCATCGTCAAGCATCTCGAACGGATAGGATTTCTTAATTCCGGCTTGTCTGTGGCGCACTCGATTTGGCTTGACGATGAGGAGATTGGTCTCTTGAGGAAGTACGACGTAAAGGTGGTTCATAATCCTGCCAGTAACATGAGGTTGGGCAGCGGGGCCGCCCGCGTGAAGGAAATGATCCGCTCGGGTTTGCGCGTGGGCTTGGGCACTGACAGCGCGAACGCGGGAACCGTATACTCGATCTTTGAACAGATGAAGCTGGCCGTGCTTATGCCCAGGTGCGTCTGGCCGCCGGAAAATTGGGTTCTGCCGGGGGAGGCGTTTGAAATGGCGACTCTCGGGGGTGCGCGGGCGTTGCTATTGGACCAGGTCATAGGATCGATTGAGGAAGGAAAGCAGGCGGATCTTGTGATTTTGAAGCCTTCCTTGTCCCTTTCGCCGATGAGCAATTTAGTGAACCAATTGGTGTTTGCCGAAAACGGCGATTCCGTTGAAGCCGTTTTCGTAGACGGAAAACCTTTGATGTTGCAAAGGCGTATCCAGATGGTCGATGAGGAAGACATCCCGGGTCAAGCTTCTTCACTTAAAGCGAGAATCCGTGAGGCGCAAGCCGCGGTCCTGGCGCGGCCGTCTTAAACGGCAAGGGATCCTGCGGGATGGAGAATGAATGCAAACACATCAAGTAAATTGACATTCGAGGGAAGCGAGCCTTCCGGCCGCAGCCGATGGGCCAGTGCCTTGAGGGCCACCCGCGCCGGCCCCCTTAGGGTGCTTTTTCCGCGCTCTGGGCCTGCCGGAGCCTGCTGTCTCCTACGTCTGCTCCCTTCAGGCTCGCTCCCCTCTCACGTGGCTTATGTAACACTTGTAAAGGCGTTCGTATTGACGCCAGGGACGCAAAGTTGACTATGCGCTACGTTGTAGGTGTCGACATCGGCGGAACTTTTACCGACTGCGTTGTCGTCGATGAAAACGGGAGAGTTTCTTTGGGCAAGTCATTGTCGACTCCGGACGATTTCGCGGTCGGAGCCATCGATGCGGCGCGGGACGCCGCTAGAAATATCGGATTGAATGACGAGGCGGAACTCATCCGGTCGGCGAGGTTTTTCTTTCATGCCTGCACCATCGGCGAGAATACACTGATCACCCGAGCCGGCGCAAAGACCGCCCTTGTGGCGACGAAGGGATTTGCCGATGCGATCCTTATGATGCGTGGCCTGGTCACACAGGGGTTGGCCCCTGCCGAAGCGGCCCATATATCGGCATTGAGTAAGCCCGAGCCTTTTGTACCTCGACCTCTGATAGAAGAGGTCGCTGAGCGTGTCGATTACAAAGGATCGATTCTCTTTCCACTTGATGCGACGGAAGCTAAAGAAGTTGTCGAGAGACTGATAGCCAAGAAAGTGGAGTCTGTCGGCATCTGTCTTCTCTGGTCGGTCGCAAACGATTGTCATGAAAAGGCCCTGGCGGACATATTTCGCCAAAAGTGCCCATCCGTTTTTGTGACTTTGTCCAGCGAAGCCGCGCCTTTTATCGGTGAATACGAACGAACAGCGACCACTGTTTTTAACTCGTACATTGGACCGAAGATCTCCGCGTATCTTCAGAATCTTCGGACAGTCTTAAAAGAGAAGGGGCTCGGCGGGGAGCCCTTGATCATGCAGGCTTACGGCGGGGTGCTGGGGATAGAGGCGACGTGTAAGAACGCTGTCGGGACGATTGAGTCCGGGCCCGCAGCGGGGGTGGTGGGCAGCCAATTTTTGGGTAGTCTCATCGCCAAGAAAAACGTATTGGCTACGGACATGGGCGGAACTACGTTTAAGGTCAGTGTCATTCGGGATGGCGTTATAGAGCGGGAGTATAAGCCCGTCATACTCCGTCATAGTATTCTATCGAGTAAGATCTGGGTCGAGTCCATAGGCGCGGGTGGGGGCAGTATTGCCTGGATCGACCCTGAAACGGGGCTCCTCAAGGTAGGACCGCAAGGGGCGGGGGCCAAGCCCGGCCCCGTATGCTATGGCCTGGGCGGCGCTGACCCAACGGTCTCGGATGCCGATCTGGTTTTAGGGTATCTGAATGAAAATTACTTCTTGGGCGGCAGGATGCGGTTGAATAAAGAGGCCGCTCTTGAGGCCATTCGCGAGAAGATCGCCAGGCCGCTCGGCATGGACGAGGTCGAAGCGGCCGGCGGTATCTACCGGATAGCGAATTCGCACATGAGTGACCTGATCAGGAAGGCGACCGTAGAGAAAGGGCATGATCCGAGGAGCTTTGTCCTTTTCGCATTCGGGGGCGCCGGGCCGGTACATGCCAGCCGATATGCGGCCGAGCTGGGCGTCGGGGAAGTCATCATCCCGGTTACGGCCTCCGTGCATGGAGCTACGGGTCTGATCAGCTCGGATGTGGTTTACGAATATGGGAAGTCGGATCATCTGCTGGTTCCGGCGGATTTAAGCCGTTTAAACGCCAACTTTTCGACGCTCCTCGGGAAGGCAGTGACGGATCTCCGATCCGCGGGTTTTGGGGACGGAGACGTCCGCATCACAAGAAGCCTCGATATGCGGTATCGGTATCAGGTCCACGAGCTAACGGTGCCTTTTCCTACGGGGACATCCGAGATAACGGAAGACGACGTAGAGGAAGTGACCAGTCGTTTCGATGAGCTTTATGAAAAAGC